>JBCCJR010000548.1:0-1641 GCA_039045805.1 Cyanobacteria bacterium P01_C01_bin.118 | reverse complement strand
GTTGCTGCTGACACGGCATCGCACCGACAACTTGAACATGTCATCAGTGTGGCTGTGTTCTCGCAATGACATTATTGCCAATACGTCTGTCCTGGTTGCGGCCGTCTTAGTATTACTCACCCGCTCAATCTTGCCCGATCTGGCAGTTGGGCTGTTGTTAACCGTTGTCTTTGCAAAATCAGCTGGAACTGTACTTTCTCAGTCCTGGAGAGAGCTGCACCAAGCGTAATGTTTTCTTTTTGTTACACCAAAACTTCCTCCTGTAACATCGATTCTACGTGATTTTTGGTTGGCGTATTTGTTGAGATCGTACTTGCCCCATAAACTATTGGCAGAGCGATAATGGGAAAAGATTTTTATGAGCGCGATCGCAACTCAACTCAACGGGTCCATTGCTACCTATAGCTGGCAGTGGCAGGGCCAGCCCATCACCGTCACCTATGAAACCCTGGGCGCTGGCCCACAGGTCTTATTAATGCCTGCCTTTAGCACCGTTTCTAGCCGCACAGAGCTGACCACATTAGCCCAGAATCTAGCTGCACAGTACCAGGTTACCGTTTTGGACTGGCCTGGTTTTGGCGACTCTGACCGCCTACGCTTAGCCTATGGACCTGAACTTTATCAACAGTTCCTAAAAGACTTTGTCGCCGCCCAATTTTCCCAGCCGATTCCCGTCATTGCCGCTGGTCATGCCGCTGGGTATGCTCTCGCTATGCCTCAAGCCTGGTCCAAAATAGCCTTAGTGGCCCCCACATGGAAAGGGCCTCTGGCCGTAATGGGAGCTCCTGAAACTATGCGTAGCAGCGTCAGAGAACTGGTGCGCACGCCTCTGGTCGGGTCGTTTCTCTACTGGCTCAATACTCGACCTGGCTTTCTCAAATGGATGTATCGCCGCCATGTGTTTGTTGATGAAACTAAGCTAACCCCGGACTACATCGACCAGCGTCATCAGGGCACCCAGGCCACCGGTGCTCGCTATGCCCCCGCCGCCTTTGTCACCGGTGGGCTGGACCCAGTCCAAACCCGAGATGAATTTTTGGCCTATTTTGAATCCCTAACCGTCCCGGTGATGGTGATTGTAGGTGAACAGGCTCCCCCCTCATCCAAAGCGGAAATGGAGACCATGGCTACCCTGCCCCAGGTGCAGTCTGTTCACCTGCCGGGCACCCTGGGTATGGCCGAAGAATATGGCGAAGCCGTGGCTGAGACCGTTTTGTCATTTTTAAAGTAGCCAGGAATTTGCCAATATTCAGTTTGATTCCATAGGTAACGAGCTGTTAAGGAACTACTTCATGGAGAAAGCCTGAAAGGCTTGTTGGGCCATGATTTTGATAACAAGGCCATGATTTTAATTTTTAACAAGCCCTAACGCTTGGGGCGTGATACAGGCACCTCCGATAGTAGAAGATCTTCGTACTCCATATCTGTTAAATAGTCTTGTACACGGGGTACAGGCAGCTGCCCCGTTAACCAGTGGAGGTACGAACCCTTGAGAGATCTTTCTATAGAAGAGTCTCTCAAGGGAGAGATACTTATAAACTGTTGATCGGTTTAAGCAACCGTCACTTCTGGTAAAGCAGCAAGTACCGTGTCACTGAGCGGATTACCACCGTATAGGTCGTAAGACCGGGCTACCGCACC
>JBCCJR010000547.1:0-2089 GCA_039045805.1 Cyanobacteria bacterium P01_C01_bin.118 | reverse complement strand
GACCCCTGCCGATATCGAGCGCTTAACAGCCATTCTTAAAACGCTGAATACGCACGCAAAAATAGTACCGATTGCTCAAGGCCAAGTTAATGTTAATCAGGTGCTAAATACCGGATTATTCGATTTCGAGCGCGCGCAACAAGCGCCTGGTTGGCTCAAGGAGATGCGGGGTGAACATGTCCCCGAAACCAAAGAATACGGCATAGGCAGTTTTAGCTACGTTGCCCGACGACCTTTCCACCCAGAAAAGTTTTACCAATTTCTGGCCAGCAAAGACAAATACGGTAAGTTAATCCGTTCTAAAGGTTACTTCTGGCTAGCTTCGCGCCCTCGGTTTGCGGGGCACTGGAGTCAGGCTGGAGGTATAGCTCGCTACGGTTTTGCAGGAATGTTTTGGAAAGCCGTACCCAAGGAAAACTGGCCACAGGACGAAGACTATCTCGCCTCAATTAAAAAGCAATGGGTAGAGCCTTTTGGTGATATGCGTCAGGAATTAGTTTTTATCGGCCAGGGCTTGGATAAGGAACGCATCACACAGGCGCTTGATGAATGTCTATTAAGCGAGGAAGAAACTTTGCGAGGCCACACGTATTGGAAATCATTAAAAGACCCATTTCCCAAGTGGGGGCATAGTGCATAAGTTTGCTAACACGAATTCAGACAACACTATTTAAGGAGATTTTTTATAATGGCTGATAACCTTCACAACACCGTACCTGTGACCGTTCTAACTGGATACTTAGGAGCGGGAAAAACCACATTGCTAAATCGTATTCTCACCCATGAGCATGGCAAAAAAGTGGCGGTGATCGTCAACGAATTTGGGGCAGTCAGCATCGACAATCAGCTGGTGGTGGAGACAGAGGAAGATATTTTTGAGATGCACAATGGCTGTATCTGTTGCAATGTGCGCGGCGACCTGATTCGCGTCGTTGATAAATTGATGAGGCGGCGTGACAAGTTTGATCATGTGTTAATTGAAACGACAGGATTAGCAGATCCGGCTCCCGTCATCCAAACCTTTTTTATGGATGATGAGGTCCGTAAAAAAGCCCGGATAGATGCGGTGGTGACCGTTGTGGATGCTCGCCATATCTGGCAGCACTGGGAAGCGGATGAAGTGGTCGAACAAATTGCCTTTGCTGATGTAATTTTGCTGAACAAGACTGACCTGGTAACAGAAGCGGAGTTAGAAGAGTTGGATCAGCGGGTGCGGGGGATGAATGCCTTGGCCAAAATCCATCGCACCCACGACGCATACATTGGCATGGATGCCCTGTTGGGTCTAGAAGCCTTTAACGTCAATAATGCGCTGCAAGTTAACCCAGAATTGCTGAATGGGGTGGCCCCTAAACATGACAAAACGGTTGGGTCTATGACTCTGGTCGAGTCGGGTGAGCTAGATGAAGCCAAGCTCACCGCCTGGTTCGATGACCTTATGCCCAATCAGGGACATGATATTTTTCGAATGAAAGGCATTCTCAATGTTGCAGGAGAAGACAACCGCTTTGTCTTTCAGGGCGTTCACATGATGTTCGATGGTTGCCTAGATCGCCCCTGGAAGCCAGATGAACCGCGCAAGAATGAGTTGGTTTTTATTGGTCGTAATCTGGAGCAGATGAATCTGGCAGAAAGCTTTCGAGATTGTTTGGTAAGCCAGTAAACCCCAGAACAATGCTGAGAATAAAGAAACGAAATTTATTCAAGCAGCTGTGGGAAACCCGTCTTTCGGACTATGTAACAGCCGTTGCCTGGTCGCCTGATGGTACACAACTTGCGGCCAGTTCTGATGCAGGCGAGGTGATGCTCTACAGGCCTACAACGGGTGAATCGACATGTCTACAAAGCCCCCAGGGAGAGTCGGTGGATACCCTGACCATCTCTGCCGACGGTCAATTTCTAGCCGCTGGGGGACAGGCAGGCACAGTCTGGCTCTGGCAGATTGACGGTGATGTGCCCACCCTGCTAACAACGTTGGAACATCCCCGTACCTGGATTGACCGACTGCAATGGAATCCCAGTTCTCCAGAACTGGCGTTTAGTTTTGGGCGTTATGTGCGGGTGTGGCATGCCGTTGAGCAAACTGTTG
>JBCCJR010000546.1:0-2147 GCA_039045805.1 Cyanobacteria bacterium P01_C01_bin.118 | reverse complement strand
GATTGATATAGTGCCAGACAAAGTCATCAGCAAAGAACTCTTTAATTTCGCCTAATCTATCCGGCACTAGGGGTAGTAATTTTTCAAGAAGGGAGATATTAGCCTGTGCATTACTCATAGTTGTTTTGTCCGATTGACATGGTTTTACCTTAATTAAGTCGGCGTCTCTAGACCGTCTCTAGGGCGTCCAAACTTTGTTATACAAACGTTTAGCTGCCAGGTTATTTAGTCAGAGTCGTGTTGTCATGCATCCCTACTCAGTTGCATCAGACTGAATGTATGACACAGTTGACATGATTAACCCCGGTGATAGAGATGGGTGGGGATATAAATCGGCTACGATAAAGGTGAAGATAAATGCGATCGCAAGCCGCTCAAAAGCAACGCGATAGGGGCGTAGTACATACAACATTTCTCAAATCCTCCCTGATTTTAAATACTCTCAGGCACAGAGCTACTTGAGCTGTGCCAACAGTCTTTGACGAGATGTCTCTAGCGTTGAAGCAAAGCTATGGGACAACCGATGGGGAATAGGCAACCATCCCACCACAGCTGTACTAGAAACAGTGGACCAGCGTCCGGCGTTGAACACATGCCAGTATTGATGATCAGCATCGGCGCGACGGCCTAGATAAAATCCACCGTAGCGAGCATCCTGAACCGCTAAGATAACCGGGCGCTGAGAGTCTGAGGGTCTCCCGCATTCGCCACGCCATGCAGTATCCTCTAGAGATGGAACTTGCATCACTAGCGCCCAAGAACGTTGGCTAGCCCAGCGATCTCCTAACCAACAATCAATAGCAATATGACTTCCAGGTGTATCAGGATTTTCGCTGCATAGACAGAGTTGTCCAGCTCGAATCGAATTGGGCAATGTAGCCGTATCGAAGGGGCTCCAGTAGGGATAAAGCATAGCCTGAGTAAGGGTTAAGGGGCATGGAAGACAAGCAGATATGATGTCTTGCTCATCCACAACCTAAAGGTAAAAAATCAAGCGTCTCGACTCCGTCCCCAATACGTCCAGACCTATGTTTTTTGACAAGGTCAAATACTTGAAATCTAAATCCTGCAAAAATTTGATCACCTTTAGATAAGCGATTATTGCTAAAGAAAAAACGTATATTTGCTGGCAAAATTCACAGAGCTGCTAAGAAAGAACTACTATTTTTTAGGCTTTTCAGACTTTGCTAATGACAAATTGCTTCAAGACCGATTCCGCGACTAACGCATGAACACGATCAACCACTCTCAAATTGCTAATTTTCTTTGGTCGATCGCGGAGCTGCTGCGGGGGGATTTCAAACAGTCTCAGTATGGCCGCATCATTTTGCCGTTTACCCTGCTGCGACGGTTGGAATGTGTGATGGAGCCCACCAAGCAGGCGGTGCTGAATGCTGCCAAGAAGCATCAGGATAAGCCTGACCTGGTGCGGGAAAAGCTATTGCTGCGGGCGGCGAAACAGCAGTTTTACAATGCTTCGCCTCTGACCCTGGGCACCTTGTCGGACACCCAGACGGCAGATGATCTGATGAGCTATGTGCAGTCCTTTAGCAGCGATGCGCGGGAAATCTTTGAGCATTTCCGGTTTGAGGAGTTTGTCCAGCAGCTAGAAGCCAGCAATCTGCTTTACCAGGTGGTGCAGCGGTTTGCGGCTACCGACCTTAGCCCTCAGCCCATCTCAAACTTTGGTATGGGCCTTATCTTTGAGGAGCTGATTCGTAAGTTTGCTGAGAGTTCTAACGAAACGGCGGGGGAACACTTCACACCTCGCGATATCGTGCGCCTGACCACGTCATTGGTGATGACGGGACAAGATGACAAGCTAAAGCCCAACAGCATTGTCACCATCTATGACCCTACGGCAGGTACGGGGGGCTTTCTCTCGGAGGGGGATGAGTACATCCAAGACATTAGCGAAAAGGTGACGGTGTCGTTGCATGGACAGGAGTTAAATCCGGAGTCCTACGCTATCTGTAAGGCAGACATGCTGATTAAGGGACAGACAGTTAGCAATATCAAGCTGGGCAATACCCTATCTGAAGACCAACTGGCATCTGAACACTTTGACTTTATGCTCAGCAATCCGCCTTTTGGAGTGGAATGGAAGAAGGTCAAGAAGCAGGTGACCGATGAGCACCAGCTGAGGG
>JBCCJR010000545.1:0-2163 GCA_039045805.1 Cyanobacteria bacterium P01_C01_bin.118 | reverse complement strand
GGTAAAAATAACTTTTCCACCTTTATGGAAAAGGCCAGGGCATTACTCAAACCCCATGGCGTCGGCATGTTGCACACTATCACGACCGAAAGTTCAGAACGTAACGGGCCCTGGATTGACAAATATATTTTCCCCGGTGGCTATGCTCCTCAGCTATCGGAAATTTGCCGCGATTTGAGGGCAGCCAAGTTAACCGTTGCCCACTGTGAAAACTTTAAACCTCACTATGCGGAGACCTTTAGACGTTGGGGCGAAAACTTCACCAAAAACCGTGAGGTGATCGCCGCCCTCTCCCCTGACTATGATGAGAAATTTCAGCGTATGTGGTATCTCTACCTACAGTCATTTGAAGCCTCGTTTAGGGATGGTAGTATGCATATCTACCAAATATTGTTCTACGGTGACAAACAATGGAAACTAGACGTCCCGCTGCCAGGTTTTCTCGCCCAATAGTTGTCATAACCTCAAACACGGACAGTGGTAGACAGCCAGTCTCTAGGGGTATCAGATAAAAGAGCTTCCACTTGGTGTGCGGTAAGCGGTTGAGAAAACAGATACCCTTGACCTAACTCACAACCCAGCTGTCGTAGCTGTTGCAGATGCTGGGTTGCCTCAATCCCCTCCGCAACAACAGTCAGTCCCAGCTGTTTGCTTAACGCCAGAATCGTATTGACGACTTGGTAGTTACGGTTTTCCAAATGCATGTGTCCTACAAATGAGCGATCAATCTTTAAATTGTGGACGGGCAAGCGGTGTAAATAGCTTAGACATGAATAGCCTGTACCAAAATCATCAATACTGATCTGAATTTGCCGCAATGCTAACTGAGTCAGTAGCTCAATGGTCTGCTCCACATCTTCGATCAACATGCTCTCCGTAATCTCGAAGGTGATTAGTTCCGGGTTTAAACTAATTGAGTCCAATAGCTGATCAATATCCTGCAACAGAGTGCTCCTATATAAATCTTGCGCAGATAAGTTAATACTAATTTTGAGGGCAGCCTGACGAGGAAACCGTTGTTGCCAATCCAATAATTGCTGACAAGCTTGACGAATCATCCATGTATCTAAAGACATCACCAGACCGGTCTCTTCGGCAATAGGAATAAACTCGCTGGGAGCAATCAGTTCACGGGTAGGATGCTGCCAGCGGGCCAGTGCCTCAAACCCTACCAGAGAGCCCTCTATAAGATTCACAATGGGTTGGTAGTAAACCTCCAATTCTTGCTGACTAACTGCCTTTCTCAAGTCAGTTTCCAATGTCAGACGGCCCATGGCCTCTGCATACATCGCTGCATCAAAGAATTTATAAGAATTATTCTCTTGGACCTTAGCCTGATACATAGCAATGTCAGCATCTCGGATCAGATCAGAAGCCTCCTGATAGGACGTACTACCCAAAGCTATACCAATACTGGTACTGGTAAAAATTTTGTGTTCCCCAATAACAATCGGATTTTGACAATCCGCCAGAATACGTTCAGCCACCTGAAGGATATCTTCCACAGAACCAACATCCTCCAACAAAATCACAAACTCATCACCGCCAAATCGTGCCACCATATCGGTGATACGTACATGATCTTTTAACCGTCTAGACACCTCAATCAGAAGTTTATCACCGACAATATGACCTAAACTATCGTTAATGACCTTAAATCTATCTAAATCTAGGAACAGCACTGCATACTGATAACTCTTAAGACGTTGATTACGGTGAATCGCTAGCTCAATACGCTCAACTAACATACGTCTGTTGGGTAAACCAGTCAGCGGATCATGTAATGCATTATGACTAATTTGTGCTTGAGCCTGCTTAAGAGCACTGATATTACGACAGACACAGATTAATAAACCATCGTCCATCAGAGTTAATGAAACTCCTTGTGCAAAAGTAGATCCATCTTTACGAGTTGCGACATTCTCTCCTTGCCAGGCACGATCTCGTTTTAGCACTGGCAAGATTTCTGTCTCCAAACGTAGCAATTCTTCTGATGAATAAAGTGCTTGCCAGGACTTCCCCAATGGGTATGACCTCGGATTGATGTAGAGGTAAAATCTAGCCTTCGAGAGAGAATCCATACTGATTAATTTTGGTCCAAAACTGTTGCCATCTGCCAGTTGTATACGTCAGTGTTCTCAAACTTAATACCACCCCAGCTCC
>JBCCJR010000544.1:0-2186 GCA_039045805.1 Cyanobacteria bacterium P01_C01_bin.118 | reverse complement strand
CGCAAAGACCCCAAAGAATTCCTCGCCACCTTTAATAAGTCCATCAAAAACCTGCAGCTGGACTATGTGGATCTGCTGGGCATCCACGGCATCAATACCCATGAGCTATTAGACTGGACCCTTCGCCCCGGCGGCTGTATGGATGTGGTGCGTGATTTGCAAAAGCAGGGTCGGGTGCGCCACGTGGGTTTTTCTACCCATGGCCCCACAGACGTCATTGTCGATACCGTCAACACCGGCCAGTTCGACTATATGAACCTGCACTGGTACTACATTTTTCAAAATAACTGGCCCGCTATTGAAGCTGCTCAAAAGCATGATGTGGGAGTGTTTATCATCAGCCCGTCGGATAAGGGCGGCCATCTCTATGCTCCCCCGCCAAAGCTGGCGGATCTCTGTGCTCCCTTGAGCCCCATGGTATTTAACAATCTGTTTTGTCTAAGCTATTCCCAGGTGCATACCCTGAGTCTGGGGGCTGCCAAACCCAGCGACTTTGACGAGCATATGAAGACGCTGCCGCTGATTGATGGGGCGGATGAGGTGCTGCCGCCAATTTTGGAGAAACTAGAGAAGGCTGCGATCGCAACTCTAGGCGAAACCTGGTACAAAACTTGGGATGTGGGTCTACCCAAACCTGCTGATACTCCAGGGAACATAAATATTCCCATAACCCTTTGGCTCGGAAACCTGATGGAGGCTTACGACATGACTGAATATGCCTCCGCCCGCTATAACCTCTTGGGTGGGGCTAGCCACTGGTTTCCTGGCTCCCGTGCTGACAATGTAAAATCGCTAGACCTGAGCCGCTGTTTGCAGCATAGCCCTCACCAGGATGTGATTCCTCAGCGACTGATGGAAATTCATCAGCGGTTGGCGGGGGCTAAGGTAAAGCGCCTCTCAGAATCATAGAACTGGTAAAAAATCGGTTGTTGGCCTTAGAGTAGTAGGCAAGCTCCCAGGTGCATTGTCATGTTTATCGCCTCTATTCCCCAAGCTTCGACTGCACCTCGCTGGTTGCAGATGCTGCATTACACTATGAATCCTCTAGACTATATGGAGCAGGGGGCGCAGCAGGACAACGATATTTTTAATGCCCCCGTCATTGGCAACCATGAGACTGTTCTATTTGTTAGCCATCCCAAGGGGATTCAACAGATTTTCTCAAGCGATTGCGTTAAAGCACCGCCCAATGTACTACTCCAACCAGTTGTTGGCGATTACTCTATCTTTTGTTTAGAGAATGCTCGACACAAACGTGAACGCAGGCTACTGATGCCACCGTTTCACCGAGAACAAATCCCTAAATACGGTGAGTTAATTCTTGAGCTAACTAAAAACGCGATGCAGGGGCTGTCGTCTGGAGATATTTTTTTGGCGCGATCGCTAATGCAAACAATTTCCCTGGACGTTATTCTCAAGGTGGTTTTTGGCCTTAGTGACGGTTCTCGGTTTGATCAGCTAAAAGCCCTGATTGTCGAATTTACCGACTGTTTTCAAAATATTCTGGTATCAGGGGCTTTATTTTTTCCAGCGTTGCGGCTGGACTGGGGACTGCGTAGTCCGTGGGGCCATTTTCAGGCTGTGCGTAATCAGGTGAGTGAGCTATTGCTGGCAGAAATTTGCGATCGCCGCGCCCAAGGTACTATCACCAAGAACGATATTCTCAGCCTGTTAATAGCGGCCCGAGATGAAACTGGTCAGCCCATGGGAGATAACAAACTCCATGACGAGCTACTGACTATGTTGTTAGCTGGCCATGAAACCACAGCGAGTGCAATTTCCTGGGCGCTCTACTGGGTTTATCAAGATCCTCAGGTGTACCAGACGCTGGTAGATGAATTAGACGACTTAGGGCAATCCCCTGATCCGATTGCCATCACTCAATTGCCCTATTTGACTGCCGTCTGTAATGAAACCCTGCGACTTTACCCGATTACAAACTTAACGGTTCCCCGTGAGGTAACGGCACCGATGACATTGATGGGCTACCGTCTGGAGCCTGGCACTCGACTGTACGGGGCCATTTATTTAACCCATCATCGGCCTGAACTATACCCAGATTCAAAATCTTTCAAACCTGAGAGATTTTTAGAACGTCAGTTTTCTAGCTATGAGTTTTTACCCTTTGGTGGTGGCATTCGACGGTGTATCGGTGAAGTACTTGCCCAGTTTGAGATGAAACTGGT
>JBCCJR010000543.1:0-2308 GCA_039045805.1 Cyanobacteria bacterium P01_C01_bin.118 | reverse complement strand
TTTTCAGACTTAAGCTGGATTGTTGCCAGTAGGGTACTTGCCAGGGCATCTAATGCTGGCGTAATGGTCAGCAAAATGATGCCTTCTTGACCGGGGTTTAGATCCAGATAGGGTTCTGTTAGGGCCAGACCCGGTGCTTGAAATCCTTGGGGATATTGAATAGTGACCCAATCGTCAGATAGATCTGTGCACTGTAGCCGGAAGCGGTCAACCCGATTAGCTCGGTTATAGACGTAGATTTGAAACTGGAGCGGATTGCCGGGCAGCGTTTTGAGCGGTTTAGCACTGGTGCTGGATGGTTCTACGGCAAAGGTAGGATCGCTGACTCTGACCGTAGTATGGGCTGGCGGCAAGACCTGCAGCGTTTGTTCATATCGTTGGGCAGGGGTATCAGGATAATGATTAGGGGCATCTACAATCAGGTGGTATTGATAGGCTCCTGAGAGGGCGGATTCGGGAACATCAAAGAGAAAAATGACTTCTTCTCCCTGCCCCGGATCCAGGGCGAGACGAGTTTGGGTGGTGGAGCACCAGTTTTGAATCGCGGGTGGTAGTTCGTCCAGGTATACATCAATGATGGCACTCTGGTTTCCCTTATTATTGACCGTGACGCTGATGACCAAGCTCTCGCCAGGGAGTACATGGTCTTCTCCGGAAGAGGAAAGGATAATGCCGATGGGTTGGGAGGGGATGCGTTCGGGAGTCTGAGCGGCTAGTTCGACTAGCGATCGCATCGGCACGGAGAAGTTAGTCATGATAAGGACAGAGGGGGAGGAGAGGGAGGAGGGGGAGGACTATGGACAGGCTTTGTTGTTGGCTTGAGTGCGGTGGAGTTTGACCTGATGGGTATCGCTACCGCTGACAACGAGTAGGGCGTTGCCCTGCTGTCGAATATCAACGCTATTAACCGGCTGCTTAACCCGAGCCAATTGTTTTTGAGCCATCACCTGTCCCGTTGTATTGAGGGACCACAGCATAACTCGGCCATCGCCACCACCGCTGACTAGATAACAGGCATCTTTACTCAGAGCGACAGTATTTACAGGTTTTCCTTTATGACCGTCATCCCACTGATCGCTGGGCTTACATGGACTATTGTCCTTTAAACATTTCTCCAAGTGCCAGAGGGTGATGCGTCCCTGATTATCAGCAGCGGCAAGGTGGGTGGAATTATCTTCAGCGGTATCTAAACTGGTGAGATATTCGTTTGGTTTACCTTGGGGATACGTGAGCGACTGCTGTTGTCGTTGCTCAAAATCCCACAGAATTAAGCGATTAAATCGTCCAGCGATAGCCAGCAGGTGAGTCTGCCGTTCACTGGTTTGATGTTTAAAGTAGCTAATGGGCGAAATTGACTGAACGGCAAACCCAAACTTATGCTGCTGCTTAGGTGCAGTTCTCTGGCCCAACTCAGCTAAGTCGTTAATCGCCCAGCGCAGAACAAGTCCACTACCATGGGCACTAAACAGCTGTTGAGAATCATGGTTAAATCTGAGGTCAAATACCCGATCGTCTCTCTGGAAGACTAAAGACTTAGATCGTTGTTGAGATAAGAAATCCCATAGCTGAATTTCACCATTCTCTAACCCAACGGCCAGTAAATCATTGTTACGGGGACGATAGCGCACAACACGAATAGCCTTATCGGTATCCTTTAAGGTGGCCTTATCTTTTAATCTGGGGGTAATCTGCCAGTGATGCAGTGTGTGATCATCAGAGCCACTGATGATGGCATTAGCTTGACCATCAAACTGAACGCTGTTGACCGGTCCTCGATGGCCAGTGGGCCAGCAGAGGGCTGTAATGGCTGCAAGACTTACTCCTCCAATAGTCACACACTGGAGCCAAAAAGGAATTTTAGGGTTGGCTACCAGATCAACGGTTTGGGTTGGAGGGCAAATTTCTGTTTGCTGTAGCTGGGGACGTAGCTGAAACTGTTGTCGCCGTCGCCAACCCAGTAAGGGTGAGAGTGGCGACAGGGTAAGTGCCATCTTAGCAATATCGCCTGCTTTAAGTTCAACCTGAACTGGATTTAGATGCAAAAGATGGTTTGTAGTATTAGCTGGTGTTGGCGGCAGACGACGCAACCTGGCTCCCACCTTTCGATACCAGGGGATATCAACCCGGTTTAACGTCATGGCAATGGTCTGAGAGACATTGCTGTTGTTATTGAGTTCTATAGTGTGGCTTACTGATGGATTGATAGTGTTTTTCTTTTTAGTGTTCGTTGAAACTTCAAGTTCATCCACTGTACAGAAAAACTCTACTCCGCCTGTGGGCAATACTGTGAGGCTTCCCGCCTGACGAA
>JBCCJR010000542.1:0-2318 GCA_039045805.1 Cyanobacteria bacterium P01_C01_bin.118 | reverse complement strand
TGGCGTCATTCCCTGGATTGACAATGCCTCTCCAGCCGAAGATTCCCTCTCACTGATGGAACGTCCCGTTGAGAAACAGTCCGCTGAACTAAACATTGCCGTTATTCGGCTGCCAAGAATATCTAACTTTACAGACTTTGACCCCCTTGAAGCTGAGCCCTCTGTAAACGTTACCTATCTGAGCCCTAAAGATGACTTAGGCCATCCCGACGCCGTCATTCTTCCGGGCACTAAAACTGCGATCGCTGACCTACTGATCCTGCAACGCACAGGCATGGCTGAGTCTATCCAAAATTATGCCGCTGCCGGAGGCACTGTGCTGGGCATTTGTGGTGGCTTTCAACTGATGGGCCAAATGCTGGCAGATCCTGAAGGACTGGAGGGCCAAGAAGGACGTTTTAGGGGATTGAGCATATTGCCCCTACGTACGGTGATCACCCAAAACAAGGTGGCTCGTCAGCGCTCCGTCAGCTCAAAATCCCCCCAAGAAGGATTACCCGTCAACGGTTACGAGATTCATCACGGCCGTACCCAGCTGGTGATGACGCCTGAAGGCGGAGAACCAGGCCCTAAGTTTCAGCCTATTTTTGATGACCGTAGCCTGGGAATTGTGGATGAAACCGAATCTCTGTGGGGTACCTATCTACATGGCATCTTTGATAATGGTCCCTGGCGGCGAGCTTGGCTCAATCGTCTGCGACAGCAGCGGGGGTTAGGGTCTCTACCCACAGGTATTGCCAATTATCGCGAACAGCGAGACGCCATGCTAAACGATCTGGCTAATACGGTTGAGCAGTATATTAATCTCGACCCGATTCTGACCCAGTCTTAAACTCGGCAATTATTTGATGAAATTGAGCTCGCTTTCGATGTAACGGGCTATGGGACGATATGGGCTAGTCGTGTTTAACGGGTAGTAATCTATGTCTCCTATGGATGTTGCACTGCTGGCCCTGGGTGGGTTGGCGGCTGGAATCTTGGCAGGGCTGCTGGGCATTGGTGGTGGCGTATTAATGGTGCCGCTGCTGCTATTTTTTGGCATCAATGTTGATCAAGCCGCCGCCACGAGCCTTTTAGCGATTTTGGTGACTGCCACCACCGGGAGTTTTCAAAATTGGCGTATGGGATATCTCCAGCCTAAACAAATACTGATGCTGGCCCTACCTGCGATCGCGCTCGTTATTATCGGGTCAGAATTTGGTAACTTACTGGCCGAACATTGGCGCAGCGCGGCATTCGCCTGTTTATTACTCACCAATATTTACCTAGTAGGCCTCAAAAAAAGAGTCGGGACGACAACACCCCAAAAGGCCATAAACCCAACCGCTGCACGCCTAGTTACCGGAGGCACATCAGGGTTTATGGCCGGTCTATTTGGCGTAGGTGGCGGCGTTATCATGGTGCCGCTTCAGGTACTTCTCCTCAATAGCGGGCTTAAAGAAGCTGTACGCAATAGCCTGGGAGTCATTGTCCTTACTTCTCTGGTGGCCTGCCTGCACAATGGCATCAAAGGAGACATTGTCTATGGAGCTGGTTTCAGTTTGGGATTAGGAGGTCTAATCGGCGTCCAAATCAGCACTCGATTTTTACCCAAACTCCCCGAACGCCTGGTCGGCCTTTTATTTAAGACATTGCTGTGTACACTCGCAATCTATGTTTTTTGGCAGGCATGGCAGGCATACACAGCATAAAAAAGGGCACTAGTCTAATAACCAGTACCCGCGCTAGCAAACAGTAGCTAGCGTCAAAATGATTCAATAATTACGAAAGTCTATCGGCCAATCAACAGGAATGAAGCACCAATGCTTAACCGCTCAGACCTCGGCACCAAGCACAGCTTCCCAAATCACTACTCTCTAGTCTGAATGTAAAGAATGAGCAGAAATACAGTTGGAACGAACACAAACAAGATGCTTGCTACAAACCCCAGATTATTGACTTCCATAGGACTTAGCTATTAATTCTCTCAACAACAAACCACAAGGCTAAGCATATCACTCCGCTTCAACTCAATGAACCCATAACTCTTTGTCACTGATCCCGACGATTACATCAGCCTAGGGTTTTGACTTCATGGTGGAGGTTAGCGTTTTTTCTTGGGCTTAGTAACCACGCTAACGGGACCATTCACCAAGGTTTGACAGGCCAAACGACAGCTGTCAGGGCGTTTCTTTAATCGTTTCTCTTCAACGGCGGTGCGAGAAGATAAGTTCTCCATCCCTGCAGCAATATCCACAACACATAGCGCACATTGACCATAGCCACCGCAGTTCATCATCTTGCCTGTGAAGGTATATATATCAATCTTGTTATCTATA
>JBCCJR010000541.1:0-2342 GCA_039045805.1 Cyanobacteria bacterium P01_C01_bin.118 | reverse complement strand
CCCCGTCGTCGTCCGGGGCCGAGCCTGTCTTCCTTTAAAGACATGGCTAAGCAAGTGGGGAATCGCTCAACGTCTATGGGGTAGGCTCTCAAAAAGACACGCTTTTAGCTTTGACCTATGGTGAGCTCCTCAAGTTCGAGGGGCTCATTGTTTTTAGACCTCGGCTTCTGAGCGAGAGAGCACTTTTTTAGTATTTCTGGCGGAGTGGATAGCGCTCTAATATAGTTTGGATCTTTTTGTAAGAGAGCATCTGCCCTGATGGGGAAGACGCTATTCTAAGATATGTCAGTGTCAGGTCTAGCCTGCGTTAGCGCGAGTGTATTAGGTTGCTGTATGGGAAGGCGATCTCCCTTGAAGCCGTATTGGCGGCCCTGGTTAGTACTGCCCATCTTACCCATAATTTGGTTAGGGCAAAGCCACATTAAAGCTCAACTGCGAGAACCGCAGGCAATTTTGGTGCTTGGCGGCGCTATTGAAAGAGAACATTTTGCTGCTGAGTTTGCTCAGCAGCATCCAAACCTTGAAATTTGGGTATCTTCAGGCACAAACCCAGAGTATGCTCAATGGCTATTTCAAGAAGCTGATATCGAGCTTGAACGGGTACATTTAGATTATCGGGCGGTTGATACCGTCACCAATTTCACCACCGTTGTTGAAGATCTCAAACAGGACGGGGTAGAAAGTGTTTACCTCGTGACGTCCGATTACCATATGCGACGCGCTAAAATCATTGCGCAAGTGGTGTTGAGTCGACATGACATCACTTTTGAACCGTTGCCGGTACCCTCAGAGCAAGCAGGGGCTGAGCCGCTTGTGCAAGGACTCAGAGATGGTGCCAGAGCCATGTTATGGGTCGTTACGGGACAAACCGGCTCGTCTTGGAGACAACGACTCAAAAAATCATAGGTACTTGGGCATATCTCCGGAAAAATATGAATCGCCGGCCAAAGTTCCCACGTTCTTTAACTTGGAAGGCTAGAATTGAATCGCATTTTAGCATTGTTGTTGCTGTGTAGCCACATTGTCTTATGCCTTCCACCATTGAATCTCCCTACACACCAGAACAAATCACAGTCTGGTTTCGTGGTCTCCTCACGATTGCTTGGGCCGATGGTCACTTTGATGAAGAAGAGAAAAGTCTAATTACCTCCATGACCCAGGAGGAATTTGCGCCCAACATCAATTTTTTTGATGCTTTAAAGCCGATATCGGCAGAAGACTTGGCAGCGGGTTTAGGTCAGCAAACAGATGTCGCCGAGGATTTTTTGCGTACGGCTGTGATGGTGGCGCTAGCCGACGGGATCTATTCCATCGAAGAGGATCAAAAACTGCATCGCTTTTGCACAGCTCTAGGCCTAGAAGACCAAGTACTAGAGTCAGTGCGGGCAACACTCTGTGGCGTTGAGAAGACTGCACCCATCCCGCCTGATATTTCTGAAAGTCAGGGTTTAGAGCCGCTAAAGCCAGCCAGAGAATGGCTCGATCAGCTGGATGTTAAAGATCCTCGACTGGCCCGCTTTATTTGTAAGATGGTGCCCTCACAGTGTCCGTTTGAGCGCGATGTGACGCTGTTCAAGAAAAAGATCATCCATATTCCAGCCATGTGTAAGCTCAATCCGCTGTACGAGCAGCTTGTGGGGTTGCGCTTTAGAGCATTGTCTTACTTAGCAGATAATTGTGGTGAAGACGTGACGCCCTACCTCTGAGCCTCTTTTGGGTGAATATAATTATTAACGTCTCGTAGGCCGAACATCTCGACCTATCAGGATTTGCTGTTGCTGTAGCTCCGCTTGGTTCGGCACTGCGTTAATGCAACCTAAGGTTTTCAACAAAAGGTTGCAGGAAGCCACCAAGAAAGCAAACGAGTGCGCACTTTACTGCCCCATCAGCCTTAAGTATCAATCAGGTTCTGTTGCTGGGAAGTTCGAGATAAGTAAAATTGAGCTTTCCTGCTCTACCAGGCACTTAAATCTATCGGGCATTCAACGTTTCTAGCTGATAGGCGATGGCAAGTGGAGACAATACTAGGACATAGACCTCCGATTTCTTACCGCTGCTTACTTCGCGACGAAGTTGACTAGCTTGCCGGGGACGACAATCACCTTTTTGATTTCCTTGCCTGCCAGGTACTTCTGAGCAATGTCCGACTCGCGGGCATACTTTTCGAGTGCTGCCTTGTCAGAGTTGGCGGGTACTTCGATGGTACCGCGCGTCTTGCCCATAATCTGGATGACCAGGGTAATTTCGTCAGCGACTAACGCTGTTTCATCCAGTACGGGCCAGCCCTGCCGGTGAATGGAGCCGGCCATACCCACCTGCTGCCACAGCTCCTCGGCGATGTG
>JBCCJR010000540.1:0-2385 GCA_039045805.1 Cyanobacteria bacterium P01_C01_bin.118 | reverse complement strand
CGATCGGCTTGGTCAGAATCAGCCAAACGCTGGTGAAAATTTGCAGCCTTTTGCCGCAGTTTGGTAGTTAAATTCTTGATCTTTTGTGTGAGCTGATGGTGTAACTGAGCAAACCGTTGCTGATTGAGTTGATGGGTGTAATAGCCATCCAACAGCTGTTGGATAGAATCAGCTGGAGTTGTTTTATCACCCCAACCCAGTACCGTGTATCCCTGCTCCCAAACAGCCGGTTGGAAATTATTTTTCTCCAGGCACTGCAACCAGCGCTGCCATTGACGATATAACGAGTGCCAGTCATTTGCAGTCAAACTATCGGTGCTTTGCCCCGGCTCCAGACTTGCAGCATCAATCAACTGCTTGGCCAGAGACGTGCTTAAACCGCCATAGCTCTTAACCATCATTTTGCTGAGCTTACCCGGCACCAAACCAATACATTCTTGCCAATCAGAAAGGGATTCATTGAGCTGGGGTAGCTTACCCACAATCCCTGGAGGATGCTGATACCGATCTCCCGTACGAATCGTACGAACACTCGACTGTTGTTCATTGACTTGATGGGCTGCTGTGACAATCTCATTTTGAGCATTGGTCAGCAGAACGTTACTATATTTGCCCATAATCTCTACGTACAGATGCCATTCAGCCACTTCATCGGGACGGCGGGCAAACTGCAAATCAATGGCTCGCTCCCAAGGGGCTAGAAACTCAATCCGTGTTAGAGCCAATCCATTAAATTGATGTTTAAGCTGCTGACTAAAGGTAAAGGTTTCAGGGCCTCTCGGAGGAGCAGATCCCATATGAATACGTGCTGCCTGAGGATGCCAAGAAACTGTCAGCCACCCTCGACGATCAAACGTCCGCAATGCCAGACAAATAGTATTACGATTAAGTTGCACAACTTGCTCACACCGAGCGGGCAACCATTGGGTAGCTAGCTCGTCGCAGACGGCTTTAAGAGTTGTTATGTCAACTGGTTGCACTCCTTTTCCTCTTTTTTAAGCAATTTTACAAATTTATAGATAATTCAGAGTCTTTTCTGAGAGAAACCTCTAAACCTGGGCATTCTGGCAATAGGTCAAACATGACAAAAATAAGCGTTATCAATCGTTAAGCCTTGTTTTTCTCATGTTTAACTCCTATTTTTTTCGTTAACATTTCGGTAATCGCATTTAGTCATTTGCGCAACATATAAAGCGAAATACTACGCTTTATGCCAGTTGACTTTTTAGCAGACACATGCTTTAGGATTTTTGCTTGCAAAGTTATGGATATTAAGCTCATAAATATTGGTTTTGGAAATATCGTATCGGCGAATCGAGTAGTCGCGATTGTGAGTCCCGAGTCAGCCCCCATTAAACGCCTCATTGGTGATGCTCGAGATACTGGACAGCTGGTAGATGCTACCTATGGCCGACGGACCAGAGCCGTAATCGTCACTGACTCCGACCATGTTATTTTATCGGCACTGCAGCCTGAGACTGTAGCTAATCGCTTTATGGTCAGCAAAGATACCAATGGGGACCATTAGCTGCCTCTCAGATACAGCCTGGAGCGGTTTACACTGAAGACATCATTAACGCTAGAGAGCTTGTCCACCCAAAGATGTCAGTTAATTCTGCTCGCCCACCCGCTTTAGACAAAATTGTTAAACGCTTTCAGCGGATACAAGATCCGCGACGCCGTTATGAGCAGCTACTTTGGTATGCCAAACGTTTAGAAGGGTTTCCCGAAGCAGCTAAAACTCAAGACAATAAGGTGAAGGGCTGTGTTTCTCAGGTTTATATTATTGCCAGCGCTGACGACCAGGGCCATGTGAGTTTTCAAGGAGACTCAGATGCGCAAATCACCAAAGGCCTGGTAGCTCTGTTAATCGAAGGATTACAGGGCTTACCTCCCGGTGACATCGTGCAGTTAGAACCTGATTTTATTAAAGATACCCAGTTGGATGTAAGCCTTACTCCATCAAGGGCCAACGGTTTTTACAACATTTTTAAGACCATGCAGCAAAAGGCGTTGGCATTGTCAGAGAAAAACTAATTTGACCCACCACTAGCTATAAAAGTCAGAAGCAAACTCATCACTGTAGAAGTCCTCTGTTGGCTGCTCATTAGGCTCTTCAGTGGGATCAGCACTAATGCCAAAAGCAGCTAGTAGACCTGCACTTTCAGCAGTAGAATCCACCACCTTAGCCTGTAGCTCAAACCATACGGGAGCGGCAGCGGCCAACAGTTTTCTGCCCTGGGGCGTAGCTTTGAGGGACTGACTACGTTTATCCTTACCTGGTCCAATATCAATCCACCCCTGTTTACACATACGGTCTAACGTACGGCTAACGGTGGATTTTTCCATGCCTAGCATTTGCCCTAGCTGTCCTGGAGAGATCGG
>JBCCJR010000539.1:0-2440 GCA_039045805.1 Cyanobacteria bacterium P01_C01_bin.118 | reverse complement strand
GAGTCTGGGGGAGATTTCTTGCTGGCTAATAGGTTTTATAGATTAAGAGACAGCCTTGACTCTCGACTCGGTATTAAAGCTCAATGCCAAGTTTGAACGTTTGCACAATGCTAAATTGGCTAGTGATTGGGTATAGCTAAGCTAGCAACCAGACTTGTGCCTGTTCTTGATTGGAGAAAATCTCAACATTCCAGCCCCGATTTTGGCTAACCAGTCGGTAAAACTCAATAAGATTATCATTTTGCTCATTGCGATTGACGATAGCCATTCTGACAGGGCGTCGTGCTCCTAGGGTTTCACACAACTCTGGCAAGCCATAAATGAACGTAATGGATAGCTGTAGGGTAGCGTGAGTGACGTTGACGATGGCTAATGAGGTGGCATTGTTTGCCGCAATCTCATGGTTGGCCTGTACTTGAGCCTGGATTTCGTTCTCTGTAACAATGCCTCGAAAGTTGGTCTCTACGGCATTGATGTCTGGATTGTATCTGATTGTAAAGGACACAAGCTTTACCACCAACCAGCATGGGGATGTTGCCATAGCCGCTGCGGATTGTTTTGTAGAGCATTGGCTTTCGGAGGCTACGGTCACTTTGATGCCAATATGCAGCGATATTACAGATTCATCATGTCCTTAAGCGCCAGTTTGTAACGATTTTTGAGACGTTTTGAATTCAGGCCACCTGTTTGAATTTGTTTCTACCACCTCAAACGGATTCAGGTGATCATAATGTTGCATACACCTGTCGTAAAATCTCTTCTTCCTCCTCACAGAGTTCTCTATCTCCTGGATCTCCCAGGAGAGAAATACAGGTGTCTTCGCGGGGAGAAATAAACTTAGACCATAGGGGTAATGCATCACCCACAGGTTGACCCTTAATCAGGTCGTAAACACCGCTAAGTACTGGACCATAATCCATGGAGACGTAGTGATCTCCCGTGATTGGTTGTTCCATTTGGGCCAGGGCGACTCGATCGGCGATATACAGCATCTTGAGTAAACCGAGATACTTCATCGGTTCACCGTGGTGTTTGAGCAGTAGCGCCGCTGCTTCTACGGTCTTTTCTGGATGAAATCGAAATTCAATGGTCATCGGTAGGCATGGTGCACTCATGATAAAGGTGTACTTCGACCTAGTACATCTTTATTGTATGAACTCTGGGGAAGTACCGTCATCCGTAAAGGGCTGTGGGACTATATTGCCAATCTTGCTATTCAGACGACCAGTGAGTTGGGTCATTCCACAATCTTGAACTCTATGGGTAAGCTGTAGTCAGTTAACTCAAGGGCAGCTATGCGCGATCGCATCGACCAAATCGTTCAGAATCTGAATAAAACCATTGTTGGTAAGGAAGATCCCATTCGCCTGGTGCTAGTAGCGCTTTTGTCCGGTGGTCACGTTCTGCTCGAAGATGTGCCTGGTGTGGGTAAAACCCTTTTGGCCAAATCCTTGGCCCGCTGTATTGATGGTAAGTTTCAGCGGGTGCAATGCACCCCCGACCTGCTTCCTAGCGATGTGACTGGTACCAATATCTGGAATCCCAGCAGCGGCGCATTTCAGTTTATGCCCGGACCTGTGTTTGCCAATATATTGCTCACCGATGAGATCAATCGAGCTACCCCCCGCACTCAGTCCGCTCTGCTGGAAGTGATGGAAGAGCATCAGGTTACCCTGGACGGCGTATCCCGTCCGGTGCCTGATCCATTTTTTGTGATCGCCACCCAAAACCCGGTGGAGTACCAGGGTACATTTCCCTTACCTGAAGCCCAGATGGATCGGTTTGCCCTGTCGTTGAGTTTGGGCTATCCCAGCGCCGATGAAGAACTCAAAATGCTGCAAAATCTCACCCAGCCTGTCAAACCCAAGGATCTCCAAACCTGCATCACGCTGGAGGAAATGCACAATCTGCAGCAGCAGTGTCAACGGGTGAATGTGGAAGCCTCGATCCAGCAATATATGATCAGTCTGGTGCGAGCCACTCGCGATCATGACGATGTTGCCTTGGGGGTGAGTCCCCGAGGTACGGTGTCACTGTATCGTGCGGTGCAGGCCCTGGCTTTTTTAGAAGGGCGAGACTATGTTCTCCCGGATGATGTTAAGTCCTTAGCTCCATCAGTATTGGCCCACCGGGTGATTGCCAGCGGCGGTCACAAGAGCGCTCCGATTATTGATGAGCTGTTAGACACCGTGGCAGTGCCGTGATGGGGCAGTTCGCTTACTGGGCTTCCGCTGTGGGTAGTTCGCTGCGCTAAGGCAGTTCGCTGGGCTGGACAGTTCGCTTGCTAGGCTCGCTGGGGATTAGAGATTAGAGATAGAAAAAATATTTGCCCAAAAACAATCTCACTTCACCTCCCACTGCCGGGCCTTCAGGTCCCTGCCTACTGCCCGTCATCATCTGGGACTTAGCTTGTGATCAGCCCCAACCGATTTCTCAGGTT
>JBCCJR010000538.1:0-2538 GCA_039045805.1 Cyanobacteria bacterium P01_C01_bin.118 | reverse complement strand
TAAAGTTACGCGAAAAAACTTCCCACCACCGACCTGCTGTTAAATCCCAACTAGCCTGAAGTGCATCAGAAGCCGCACGACGCTCCAGCATCGTTTCGTATTGCACAGCAAAAAGACGAATAGCCAAATAGATTCCAGGAATCAGCAAGAGCATAAAACTTGGAACTAAAATTATCCCCAATAAAAGCGACGCTAAAATCAGTTGACCAGCTCGCTGCCACGCCATGCTCAAGGCAGTACTGAGATCAATAGTTTGACTATCAAGTGCTCGATCGGCCAAAACAATACTAGCCCCACCTAAAATAGGGGCAACCAGAATGCCGAACACAAGACTAAAGAGAAATTTGAAAAATGGATTGGTAATCGCCAGTGGCAAAAGATTTGCTGGTAATGCTAACACTACGATTGGAATAAAGACTGGCCCTACACGATGCAGTGCCTCACGTAAGATAGCTATCGGACTGGTAGGTATCTGAGCCATAAGCTCCCTTCAAAATCACCTGTTTTATCAATACCTTCACCAGATTATCTTTCGTCCTTCCAATCCCTACTAAGGCTTTTGAAAACTCAACACAGCTAACCTTTTCAGGCATGGCAAACTGTTGTACTCATTCAGCAGTTTGCCATGTTATCGACAGTCAGAATTCAACAAGCAGTTTTCAGAATCCTGAATGACTGGACTATTGTCCTAAGCATCTTGAGCATTTTTGGGGCCAAAATAACAATGCTCCCGCAGCCGATTTGGCAAAACAGGAGCACTAAAAATTGACAATTTATTGCACTGAATTTATTACACTGCTATAGCAGATGCAAAAACTTATCCTCTTTGCCAAGTGCTTTAACAGCTTTCTTGATTTCCTGAGTGCGGTCTTTTTTCACAATTAGTGTGGCATTACCATCACGTACAACCACGACATCTTCCAGACCGATAGTAACGACAACTTCCTCTTCATTGGAAGAATAGACGATACAGCCATTAGTGTCATGGGCCTGATGCTCACACATATCAACATTGGTATTGTCGCCCTTCATCAGACGCTCGATGGCGTTCCAGTCACCCAGGTCATCCCAGCCAAAGTTAGCAGGCATAACATAAGCTTTTTGGGTTTTTTCCATCACCGCATAGTCGATGCTGAGCTTTTCTAACTCGGCATAGGCATCGACACCTTTGCTGCATAGAGGCCCCATCAGCTCAGGCGCATAGGTCTTGAGCTCGTCAATCATGACACCGGCAGGGAAGATAAACATGCCGCTGTTCCAGCTATAGCGACCACTGGCTAAAAACTCTTCCGCAACGCTGCGTTCGGGCTTTTCGGTAAAACGACTGACGCGATAGGCAGCTAAATCGCCATAGCTGCCAGCATCATCGCCCTGCTCAATATAGCCGTACCCCGTGGAGGGAAATGTAGGCTGAATCCCCAATGTAGCAATGGCTCCCTGGCTCTGGGCTAAGTCCGCCGCTGCTTTGATGGTCGCCCGAAACTTAGGTTCATCGGTGATGTAGTGATCGGCAGGAAAGAAACATGCGATCGCATCATCCCCATGACGCTTAGCCACCTCCAATGTAGCCCAGGCAACAGCGGGAGCGGTATCGCGACCTTGGGGTTCCACTAAAATATTCTCCACAGGCAACTCTGGTAATTGCTGCTTAACACCCTCTGCCAGATGAGACGCCGTAATTACCCAAATCGCATCCCAGCTGCCAGCCAAAGGCAACAGGCGATCAGCCGTAGACTGCATCAAACTACGCCCACTGCCATCTAGACATAAAAACTGTTTGGGGTTCTTGAGACGACTAACGGGCCAAAATCGCTCTCCCTTGCCCCCAGCTAAAATAATCGGCACTAACTTTAGAGCTTGATCGATAGGTTGTGTCATTGCTTACTTAATAAAGTTAAATTACAGAGTTAAAATGCGTTGACCCTATAGAGTTCTGAACAATATTAGCCATTCAGAAAAACACAGATCACCTAAACAGCTTAATATTAGTTAACTTATTATCTATGTGTAGAACGTATCAAACGCCCCATAGTGGCTGCGGTAGGTTCAATGGCACAAAAGACCGCCCATAAGCCCTCAGCCCCCCATCTAAACGTCCAGACTGAAGTCCGCCCTTAGAAATTGTCAAATCATGTTCTGACCCCTAGCTAGGGCAGTGTATGTTGATTAAAGGGATGACCATAATGTTTTTGCTCCGGCAGTAACTGTATACTCAACGGCCCTCTGACCGGGCATTTCAAAATATGTCTATGCTTCCCTCATCTTCTTCCCAGACAGACTCCACCGCCCCTTCAGCTGTGCCGAAGCAACGGTCATTGCTCGGCAAACTTGTCAGAATATTTGCTTGGACGGGGATTTTTGGCACAACTGCTGTGGTGTCAGCAGTGGCGGGAGCAGCGTTTATATTGACTGTGCCTTTACCCAAAGGATTGGGAGAGGCAACGGCTAATCCACCGCTGAGCGAACTGTGGAAATCAGGGTTTCGCTATCAGGTTTCGCGCCCTGTGACGCTACTACTCATGGGCCTCGATGAAGCAC
>JBCCJR010000537.1:0-2608 GCA_039045805.1 Cyanobacteria bacterium P01_C01_bin.118 | reverse complement strand
TTCGTCTTCCAGCGTCCAGGCACCGCTTCCGAGGCCGGGCCAAAGCCTTGGTCGGTTCACCGCCGCACCGAGGTGGGCCTCGTCGAACTCGACCACCAGCAGGATCGAGGCTGGCAATGGGTTCATCGGCCAGGATCAGCCGAGGCTGTTGGGCCAGTGCCCTGGCAATGCCGACCCGCTGTTTTTGCCCCCCGCTGAGGTTTTTGACGGGGGTGAGGGCCTTATCAATCAGACCAACCCGCAGGAGACAGTCGAGGGCGAACTGCTGGTCTGGCTGGGGCAAGGGCAGCAGACTGCGCCAGAAGGAATAGTTGGCGAGCCGACCCATAAGCACGTTTTGTAGGGCTGACTGACGCTCAATCAGTTGATGCTGTTGAAAGATCATGCCGGTTTGCTTGCGGTGCGATCGCACCGTGACGGCATCGGCTAAGGGCTGAAATGCCTGACTGGGTTCGCCACCTAGCTTGCTTACCAGTATGTTCCCTTGGCTGGGCGGGATCAGGTAATTAATCGTTCGCAGCAGGGTAGACTTACCGGCTCCCGACGCCCCTAAAACAACCGCGAACTCACTCCGATTGAGCTGTAGCGATATTGATTTGAGTGCGACATGGCCATCTGGATAGGTCACGCCAATGTTGTTTAGCCGGATCATTGCCGGGTTGTCTGTTCCGGAGAGAAGGCTCATAGTGGCGTAATGGGGGAGAACCCAGTCAGTGCCGAATCGTTCACATCATTATGCTGCCATCTCAGCGCCAAAAGGGAGTCGTTTCTTTCTCTCCTATACAGAGTCAACCCGACCCAAAAGCCTTCTTAAAGTGCTCAACCCCATCCTCCGAGGCTGGGCCAACTATTACCATAATTTGGTAGCCGTTCATTTGGTCTGCCATTCACAATTGCATCGGTAAATAGTAGAGATTGCTTGAGCCGTATACATTGAAAGTTGTACGTATGGTTCTGAAGGGAGGGAGGGAGCTATATCCAAAACTTCCTCCTTTACCCGACGGCAATAGCATTATTGAGAAAAGCATGAAAGCTACTGTATATATTGCAACAAGCATTGATGGCTTCATCGCACGTCAGAATGGTGAGATTGACTGGCTACCCAGTGGGGAGTATGTAGAGGGTGGAGAAGACTACGGGTATCAGGAATTTATAGATTCAGTCGATGCGCTTGTCATGGGTCGGAATACCTACGAATCGGTATTGCCCCTCGATTCATGGCCTTATGGTCCAAAACCTGTATTTGTTCTAAGTAGTCGGAAAGTGGACATCCCTAATGGCATTTCAGGAACAATCGAGTCTATCTGTGCGCCGCCAAGAGAAGTGGTTCGCTGTTTATCAGAGCGCGGATTTAAGCATCTATACATTGATGGTGGAAAGACGATCCAAGCATTTCTTCGTGAAGGCTTGATTCAGCAATTAATCATTACTAAAGTGCCAATCCTCATAGGTACAGGGATTCCACTTTTTAGTTCTCTTCCTCACGATGTCAGATTGTATCATCTTGAAACGCGCCAGTTTGAAGACGGCTTGGTGCAGAGCAAATACGAGGTGATCGGGTTGCTCTATAACAACCGCAATGCAACGGAACTTTAAAGCGTGCTGTTTTTAGCAGAAGTTATCTGCGTCCGGTAATTGCGAACGTTAGCCCGACAAAGCTCCCCAACTGGAATATACTTAGCGATCGCTGGTTGATTTTTCTAGCTTCGAGATCTGAGATAATCCATCGCAATATCAGCAATCTAGATGAAGCTTTTGGATATGTCAGTACAACACGTATTAAGGAGTTAAAAGCAATAAAATCCGAGCGAGTTGATTTAACAAAATTAATCAGGCTGTACTTAGCCTCACTGCACCGAAACGTCTCAATATGATTGCTCGGTTTTGCGGGGTTATTCGTGTCCGGTTAGCGCGAAATCCTAATGAAGCTCTAAGCAATCAATATCTGGATTTTCTAAAAGTTCTCGAATAGCTTCATTCCCAGATTGCAACAATTCTTCAACTTTACTGGTTGGTGCATTGCCACATCGGAGCCAAACAACTTTGGGTGGAGAACCATAAAGCCGACTTCTTTCCGGGAAATCTGCATCTTGTGTCACTATGCAAAAATCATTTAGCTTGGCGAATTCCCAAATTTCAGTATCTGTTTTATCAGCTAAATTGTGGAATTGGACATGGCTGGATTCGGGGAAAATATCAGCTAACCGCTTGACCAGCTTACGGCTAAGATTTTGATCGAACAGCAATTTCAAGCAGCACTCACTGACGCCACTAAACGATGTTCGCGATCAGCGGCAAACTCTAAGCAGGCCCTAATGTCGGTTTCTGTCAATTCTGGAAAGTCATCAATGATTTCAGTGGAAGACATGCCAGCTGCTAACCAACCCAGAACATCATAGACGGTAATCCGCATCCGGCGGATGCAAGGCTTGCCACCACGCTTATCAGGTTCAATCGTAATGATGTCGCGATAGCTCATGATACGGACAGGTCGAGCGTGTACACCTAAGTCTAGAGCAGGCTAACACCTCGCTGCAACGGGCGGGCGTTAGCTGGTCGGTCAGAGGCAAAAGATTGCCTGCCGCCGTTGAACTTCACGTTAGCCTCC
>JBCCJR010000536.1:0-2612 GCA_039045805.1 Cyanobacteria bacterium P01_C01_bin.118 | reverse complement strand
CCTTGCTTGGCCAGCTCGTCAGCTGTCTGCAAAAGAGTCAGCATATTGCTAACACGGTTAATTCGAGTGTCAGACATGTCATTCAGAGTTGTATCGACGGTAGGTAAAGAATTTTCTGTTTTTGGGCTGGCTGTTGTTTTCAGGGTGGATTTAGGAGTCGGCTTGACCGCAGGTTTTTCACTGACAGCTGGCTTAGAACTATTGCCAGCTTGGCCATCAACTACTTTCTTTAGGCTAATGGTACGTTTGCGAGAAAAGGCTACGGCAATTTCATCACAACGTTCATTACCCACATTGCCTGCGTGGCCTTTGACGTATTTCCAGTCAATGTCAACGCTTTGCTCACTTTTGAGGCTTTGGGTTAGATCGTCCAGCGTTAGCCACAGATCTTTGTTGAGGACAGCTTTGCCTGCTGCTGTTTTCCAACCTTTGCGTTTCCAACCACGCATCCACTGGGTGATGCCCTGGATCAGGTATTTGCTGTCGGTGTTGAGTTCGATATTGGTGTCGTAGTCATGCTGCTGGAGAAATTGGAGGGCCGAGATCGCAGCCTGCATTTCCATCCGATTATTCGTCGTCCCTGGCTCATAGCCTCCCAGCTCATGGACCGAACCATCCTTAAAATAGACGACCGTTCCCCAGCCCCCTGGGCCAGGATTTCCTGAACAAGCACCGTCAGTGTATATCGCCTTAATCTCAGGCAAGTCAGTCATAGTAGCTATTGCAATAACCCTACGCATCATAGCGACGATCGCCAAAATTGCTCAGATGACAGCACAAAAATTCTAAACAGGAGGATTACTTATGGCTTGGACGGTGGGCAATGCCCACCCTACTAATCAAACTGATAAGCAAAACTTTGCACTAAGCAACCTAAAGATATGGGATAAGAATACTAAGGGCATAGGCTCTACCCAACCCACAGGCAGTAAGGACGAACGACGATGAAAAAGTTAATGCGGGGTCTGCGCCAGTTTCAGGAAAACTATGTCCCTTCCCATAAGAAACTGATGTCCAGCCTGGCTAAAGGCCAGAGTCCTAATGCTCTTTTCATTACCTGTTCTGACTCGCGGGTACAGCCAGAACTGATTACCCAGGCTGAACTGGGGGAATTGTTTGTCATTCGAAATGCGGGCAATATTGTGCCCCCATTCGGGGCTACTAACGGCGGTGAAGGTGCCACCATCGAGTACGCCGTTAAGTCTTTGAACGTAGACCATATTATTGTGTGCGGTCATTCTAGCTGTGGTGCGATGAAAGGTCTTCTGCAAATTGGCAACTTGGAGCAAAAAATGCCCCTGGTCTATAACTGGTTGATCCACACAGAAGCCACTCGCCAGCTGGTAGAGGACAACTACAGCGAACTGGATAAGTCTGAAAAACTAGACATGTTTGTGGCCGAAAACGTGCTCACCCAAATTGAGAATCTCCGCACCTATCCTGCTGTACGCTCCATGCTCCATAGCGGCAATCTATCCCTTCACGGTTGGATCTATAACATTCACGACGGCAGCATTTTGGCCTATGATTCAGACCGCCATGCCTTCGTACCACCATTTGAGGATCCGACCAGATCCTCCGGCAATGGCAATGGCCACACGACTGCATATATGCCTGGCGAACATCGTCTCTCTCGATCTCAGTCAGAACGCATCTTCAAAGGGTCTTATTAACTCCAATCCTTAAACGGATACCGCACCAGGTTGGAATTGTAATAGCGAGGATCCCCAGTCACCTCCTCACCAAGCCAGTCCGGTAACTCAACCACCTGGTCTACATGAGTCAGTTCTACTTCAGCCAGTACTAATCCCTGATTCTCTCCTAGAAACTCATCGACCTCCCAGACTACTTCTCCTAGAAGGATCCGATACCGATGTTTCTCAATCAGCGGCGGCTGGCATAGCTCTGCCAAAATTGCCTGGGCATCGGCAACAGGAATCGTATATTCAAATTCAGAACGGCTCAAGCCTTGAGCTGGTCCTTTGAGGGTGAGATAGCCCTGATCGCCAATAATGCGGGCTCGGACTGTTTGCTTGCCTTGGGTAGGAATATAGCCCTGACAGTAGTAACGCCCTTGGGCAAGGGAACGCCAGGTGTCACTCCGCAACAGAAATTTTCGTTCAATTTCTTTAGCCATTACAGTGCAAATTCAGTAATGCTCATTTTTGCAAAAATAAGAAGGCATCGACCTCCCGTGGTGTGGGCTGTCCCGCGATCGCACCTGCCCTGGTAGTCGTCAGTGCCGCCACTGCACTGGCATAGCGAATCACCTCATAGGCACAGTCCGCATCCGACAGACAGCTGCGCCCTTTAACAGATAGCTGATGCAAAAAACCGGCAACAAAAGCATCTCCCGCACCAGTGGTATCTTCCACATCCACATCAAACCCCAGCACATGACCACTGTGGCCACCTAAATAATAACGACAGCCTGCCGCCCCCGCTGTCACCATCACTCCTTCTAAATGGGACCGCTGGGACGCAATCGCTAGGGGGTCCGTCGTATCCAAGAGCCACTGGGCCTCTGTTTCCGACAGCTTTAGAAATGAGGCATATTTCAATAAATCATTTACCAAACCGATGGCCTGAGCTGGATTTTCCCAAAACATGGG
>JBCCJR010000535.1:0-2640 GCA_039045805.1 Cyanobacteria bacterium P01_C01_bin.118 | reverse complement strand
GTGCCGCGAATGGCTAAGCCGTTATTGTCAACAAAGTAACGGACATTCTCGGCGGTGCTTGCTGCCTGGGCAACGGCTGTACCCGCACAGGGATTCGCACTGGCGCAGGGATTTACACTGGCACAGGGATTTGCACTAGCGCAGGGGTCGGGGGTGACAGCAGCGGTCGTTTCCTGAGGGGCATCAGCACTGGTGGAGGCAGTGGTACAGGCCGTTGCCAGGGTCAGACTCACCAAAACTGCGGCGGCAACGTTGCTTAAGTGGTTGACTTGCATTACTAAACTAAACGCGACTCATCAGCTATAGCAAACCATATGAAACTGAGTCTTAGCTGAAAAAGGCCCAAGAGGCTACTAATATACAGACTCCTAAACCGCCTGGGGTACTGAAAACTCTTCTGTTTCCTGCAATACATCCAAAAACGCATAGACAGCTGGAGAGTGTAAGCCTTGCTTTAGTAAAGAAGCTCCAAGCGGGCGTTTGATGGCAAAGGGTAATTGATAAATCTGCACGCCATCTGGCACGGGTGCTGCGGCTAATTCTGGCATTAGGGCAATTCCTAACCCCTGGCTGACCATACTGACCATGGATGAATCATGGCGGATGTAATAGGTAATTTTGAGGTCAATACGATTTTGTTTTAGGTAGTTGTCTAGACGGGAAAAACAGGTGCCTTTACTGGGACTGATTAGGGGATGACCCTGGAGATCGTCATAGGTTAATTGGGCATCGCGGGGACCAAATTTAGAGGGTAGAAGGGCCACATATTCGTCTTCAAAGATTGGGACTGTTTCAAACTCGTTGCTGTCGAGTAGTTCAGCAACACAAATATCTACGTCTCCATGGGTTAAGAGTTGTCTTAAGCCTTCTATATCGTTGTCTTCGGTGATGGTGACTTGGATGCTTGGATGTCGACTGTGTAAGCGTGCGATCGCACCTGGCAGCAAATGGGTAGCAACACTTCTAAAGGCCGCAATCCGTACTGTCCCTTCCTGCAATCCCCTGGCTTGCTGCGCATCTTGGGCCATGTTGTCCACTAGCTTGAGGACCTGGATCGCCTTATCCGTAATCTGTTTGCTCACCGGGGTTAGTTTGGCTCCGTGGCGTCCTCGATTGAGTAGGACGACGCCCAACTGGTCTTCCAAGGTAGCGATGGCATGGCTTACCGTAGACTGATTTACCCCCAGCTGCAGGGCCGCCTCGCTAAAGTTGCCACAGTTTTTAATGGCTACCAACGCACGTAACTGAGAAAGCTTAAGTTTCGAGAGGTTCACACTTTGGCCCTCGCTGGACGAATCGGCTTCTCCTAAATCTAGCCCACCTCGTTGGAATTGAAGTATTAATATTTTGCATATAAATGATGCATGCCATACTTTGGTCCCCATTGGTAGGGTTACTACAGTGGGGGCGTCAAAACGTTATGTTCCACTGCATAGGGAAGGATAAAACAACAACATGTACCGAGTATTTGGCGATATGCTCTCAGGCAACTGCTATAAGGTCAAACTGTTGCTACAGTTCCTGGGCATCGAGCATGAGTGGATCGCGGTGGATATCCTCGCCCAAGAAACCCACACTGATGATTTCCAAAAGATGAATCCCAATACCAGAATTCCGGTGGTAGACCTGGACAAGGAGCAATACCTTTGGGAATCCAATGCGATTCTTAACTATTTTGCCGAGGGGACCGACTTTTTGCCCCAAGATAAGTATCAGCGGGCAAAAGTTTTACAGTGGCAGTTTTTTGAGCAATATAGTCATGAACCCTATATCGCCACTGCTCGTTACATTAACAAGTATTTGGGGTTACCCAAGGAGCGTGAAGCTGAGTACTACGGCAAACAGGAGGGCGGTTATAAAGCTCTAAAAGTTATGGAGCAACACCTGACGAATCATCGATTCTTTCTCGGTGACCAGGCGACAATCGCCGATATTAGTCTATATGCCTACACCCATGTGGCGGATGAGGGGGGCTTTGATTTATCGGATTATACTAATATTCAGCGATGGTTTAGAGACTTTGAGGCTATTCCTGGTTATCTCAAAATGGCTGGGGGCATAGGGAAGACAAAAAAACTCCAGGATAAGACGGGCAATAGCCAGTAGGGAGATTAGCGATGAGTCAAGAACAACCTAATCCTGAGGTGGAGCCAGTGGATGCTGCCAGGGAAGCAGAAATGGTTGCGATTACCATCGGGGCTCCGGAAAAGCTAAATAATACGGTTCACCTGGCCGACTATGATCCAGCCTGGCCATTGACATTTGCCCGTTTAGCCGACGACATTTATAGGGCCTTGGGTGAGACGGTGTGTCTGCTTGAGCATGTAGGATCTACGTCGGTACCTGGTCTGGCAGCAAAGCCAATTATTGATATGGTTTTGGCAGTTCCCGATTCCTCTGAGGAGGGAGCTTACATACCGCAGTTAGAGAGATTAAATTATTACTTGAGAATACGAGAGCCGGACTGGTTTGAACATCGTGTTTTGAAGCTGTCGGAGCCTAAGAGTAGTCCAAGGAAAAAAGCATCCAATAGTTATCTGATACTAAGTTGTTGCGGTGACGGGAATTTGAACGAACCATTTTTCTAATCCTGGCAATCGTTGCCACTGTTTTTCCAACGCATCCATAGCTCTAGGCGAC
>JBCCJR010000534.1:0-2643 GCA_039045805.1 Cyanobacteria bacterium P01_C01_bin.118 | reverse complement strand
TGAGCGTCTAGAGGTTGAACTGGAACTGAGGGGGGAGACGCTGAAGGCACATACGCAAATCCTTGAGGCATAGCAGAAACCTAGCAAATGGGGGCTCTTGGTTACCATACCAGCAGCCAGTTTTTCTTGCGCTTACCCTGCAGTGTTGAAGCCCTTTTGGTTTCGGCGTTCTTGCAAAGCCTTATCAATTAATTTTGCGACCACCCAGGAGACAGATCTTTCATCTGTCTGTGCCCATTCCTCCAATTCTTTTTTGCACTCAGAAGGAATATAAGCAACTACTCGATCCAAACCTGTTTTGCCGCCCATTTTAATTTTACTTTCGCTTTTTCTTCTTATATCAAAGATACCAGTGATAGCCTGATCTGTGTTATGCTGTGCTGTGCTGTGCCAGCATGACACAGCACAATTTAAGAATCCAAGAAGGGCTAAGTCGAGAGGTCTTTTATGAATGTTCCATTTTCAGGTGGCTGCGCATGCGGTGCCGTACGCTATGAATGTCACAGTGCACCTCTGGCAATGCTGAATTGTCATTGCAGTGATTGCCAACTATCCAGTGGAGCACCGTTCGCATCTGGCGTAGTTGTCTCAACAAAATCCATCAAAGTCACCGGGTCACCCAAAGAACACTCTGTTCGCGCGTCAAGTGGCTTTCAGACAACGCGAAGTTTCTGCTCGAACTGCGGCAGTCCCTTGTTCACAACTGGAGAAGCGATGCCAGATTTTACATCTATACGCTTTACAACGTTTGACGACCAAAGCGATTTTTCTCCTGCGCTTGACATTTGGACATCAAGTGCAGCCTCGTGGGTTTGCCTGAATGAGGAATTGCCACACTTTGCGCAGTCTCCCTCACCGAGCACACAAGCATAACGACTTAGACCTACATCTGGTAGCGGATAGATCTGCGACCCTAAAAGAAATAACTTTTGAGGTCTGTGATCACCAGTGAATGTTGTAGGAGACAATGCTCTAAAGTTTTGTGGGGAGGATAACAATAGTGAGTGAAGGTGACGCCTTTCCATCCCGTATGATAGCTAGCAATCAGATGTGTTTGTCGAAGTACTCGCGCTGCTTCCTGTCAGTTTGTAAGATCAAGCTTGGAGGTTGCATAATCCATGATGGGCTTTAATCAGTCAAGATTTCACATCCCAAGCAGGATTAGGATGATTTTAGCAGAATTGGATGAGACGATAGGTTGAAGCTAAGATTATTGTAGGGATGTCCACAAAAAGCGATAGTAGCAAGCATCCCAATAGAAGGGAGAAAAGTAGATTACAATGACTTTCAAAAACAATCCAGCTAGTATCGAAGAACCACAATCTCGCAATAGCCTGGCACGGGACAGAACACTGTTGGCCAATGAACGAACTCTCCTAGCGTATTTACGGACAGCAATTATGCTCTTTGCATCAGGCATCACGTTAATCAAGCTGTTTGCAACCGACGCCCAGCCCCTTCAAGCTTTGGGTTACATGCTACTTCCTCTATCACTTACAACAGGCTTGATTGGTTATATGCGATTTGTTGGTATGCGCAGAAAAATAATTCGTAGAATGTGATTTCCAACAGATTTTTATGTCCCATAAGGCATTTGCATCCAAATAAAACACCATCATTATCTAAAGCAGTTCGCTTTAAAGGGTGTAGAGTTATCTCACACAACCTAACATTTCTATGTATGGCAGATAACAAAGTGAGTCTCTTTAATAATTGATCCCTATGGGCTCTCCTCAGCGGCCGACAAAAGGTTGCAAGGGACTAAATTTCACCTAAAAAGCTACAGCGTCCCATGGATAGATCAAACATATGTAGATTATATTCTTTAGACAGCGCTTCAAATATATGCAGCCCTCGAACGCTGTTACCATTTTGATCAATGGGAGGAGAGAATGTGGCGATCCCTGCTTTTCCTGGGACTACCGCTAGAATACCGCCAGAAACTCCACTTTTAGCCGGTATACCCACCCGATAGGCCCATTCTCCGGCACGATTATACATCCCACAGGTGTACATGACGCTGAGCAGATCCCGCACATAGTCTGCACTGACAGCCTGTACCTGAGTTATGGGATTTTTTCCATGGTTAGCAACGGTGGCCGCCATGGCGGCCAGGTCACAACAGGTCACCATGGCAGCACATTGTTGAAAGTAGAGATCCAGTGCTGCATCAATATTTTGCTCAATCATGCCAAAGTTGAGCATCAGGTGAGCCATGGCTCGATTCCGATGGCCCGTTTCACGCTCCGACATAAAGGTGGGCACATCGATAAAGAGTTCATGGCCTGTATAGCGTTCAAACATTTGCAACAGGCGGGTTAGCCTGTGGGTGGGGCTATCCCCCTTGAGTAAACTGGTGGTGGCAATGGCACCGGCATTGATCATCGGGTTGTAGGGGCGATGGGACCCTTCATCTAAACGGATGATGGAGTTAAAGGGATCGCCGGTCGGTTCCACCCCCACTTTTTCTAATAGAACCTCGCGGCCATGGTCTTCTAAAGCCAACCCATAGGAAAAGATTTTGGAAATAGACTGGATCGTAAACTTCTGGTCAGTGTCGCCCACATTAAATATCTGACCATCGGTGGTAACAACGCTAATGCCAAACCAGTCAGGATTAGCCTTGGACAACTCTGGAATGTA
>JBCCJR010000533.1:0-2692 GCA_039045805.1 Cyanobacteria bacterium P01_C01_bin.118 | reverse complement strand
GTCTGATTCTGCAACAAATTCCTTTGCCTGATCGGGGTCAGTCATTTTGGCTTCCCATTCAGCCACCGTGATGCCATCTTCGGTCCCGCTAATCCGACCTATTTCTGCCTCTACCGTAGCCCCCTGGCTATGGGCTAAAACGGTCATTTCACGGGTAAACGCCAGGTTCTCTTCTAAGGAAAACTTAGAACCATCGGCCAAAATCGATTGCACCCCTGTTTTGAGCGCAGTTTTGATAGCGGCGCTATCGTCACAGTGGTCTAGGTGCACTGACATGGGTACTTTGGCCGAATCGGCCGCTTCCAAAAAGAGTGCCACTAGCGGAGAACCACCATAATCCAAGATATTAGGCAAAATTTGGATAATGGCAGGACTGTTTTCTGCTTCAGCCGCATTAACAACAGCTTTAACGCCTTCAAAATTGTATAAATTGAACGCACCAATGGCGTAGGAGTTTTGTTGGGCAGCGTCTAGCAGTTCTTGGGTTGATGCAAGCATAAATGAGTTACAGGTTGCTATGACTTATAGGTTATTCCATCGTCGAATAAATTCTTCTCTCAGCCAACTTTCTGTGTCTCGCCGTTGTTGCAAATAGCAATGGGTTGTCATCTTTATGATGGTAATGCGTGAGAATCACTAGAAGACAAACGGCGGCAGATGACCATCGCCCTTTAGCTGGCTTTCACGCCGCAGGTCTGCACCCCGGCTGTGGATCTCCTCTACGCTTTGTACTCCAACCAGACGCATTGCCCGATCCAGGTCAGACTCCAGGATTTCAAACGCACGGGTCAGGCCAGCATGGCCGCCTGCGCCGATGCCAGCAGCGGTGACGCGACCGATACCCACCGCCTTCAGGCCATAGGATAGGGCAATCAGAATATCAGTGCCGTTGCGGATGCCCCCATCCATCATAAAGTCAAGCTGTGTATCGCCGACCAGGGGCATTTCCTGGGCCACGATATGTAATACTGGCGGCACCCGATCCTGCTGGCGACCGCCGTGGTTTGACCAGATTACGGCCGATGCTCCCAGCTCTTCAGCCTTGCGGGCATCGTAGGCACAGTGTACGCCTTTAACAATCAGCGGTTTGTCATCACCCCAGGCTTCTTTCACCCACTTTAGGTCGTCCCAGGTCACCGCTGAAGCCGCTAGCTGTGCTCCAATATCGGCATAGGCCATGGGCTGACCCTGCTCGTCAATAATATTGACAAACTCCATCAGCCCGCCGTCTGCAAAATAGTCAACCAGCCACGGCAAACGAGGCAGCACCTGGGGAGCTAGCATCAGCTTACGGAAAGCCAGCTCTATTTTTTCCGATAGACTCAGCCCCTTAAAAGAACCAATTACCTGCATGGGCTTCATCTTGGCGTGCAGTGCTCGCAGGCCTGACACACCGGTATCAATGGTCAAAATAAGTGCGGTAAAGCCTGCCTTTTTTGCCCGTTCAATGCTGCGCAGGGCCGTCTCGCGACCACCACAAAGGTAAAGCTGATACCAGCATTGGCCCTGGGATGCTTTGGTGACAGCTTCCATGGGTGTGCCTGAGAGGGTAGATTGAGCCATGACGGTGCCAAACTCTCCCGCCACCTGGGATGCGATCGCATCTGCCATCGGATACAGGGTGCGCAAACTGCCCACCGGGGTGATGTACCAGGGAACGGCTAACGTGTGACCGATTGCCATAGTGCTCATATCAATCGAGTCAAAGCTCAATGCCCCATAGGCGGTGGTCATGGACTGCTGAAACGCCCGTACGTTTGCGTGTAGTGTGATCTCAGAATCGGCACCACCCCGAAAGTACTCAGATAGGACAGGGGGTACCCGGAGTCTCATTAGCGTCCAGAGGTCTTCCGTTGTCAAGGCATCAGCGATTTTTTTATTTTGTTGGATCATTGTTATATGAAACTCTATCCCTGGTAAGGAGACTCAATATTGAGTTTTTGACATGGCAGTAAAGCGGACTGCTCGTCAACAGTCTCCTTTTAATTTTGAATATTGTGGCATGTTTGATCCAAAAATTATGTCAGCTAGCTTTCAGTCTTAGTTTCGTCGATGGTATGCCAGGCTAATGCTAGAAAAGGTCGACGGTGGGAAACTTTGCTTGTGCTTGCAAGCAGTCCCACAGATAAATGGCTAGACCCAGATCTCCTGTCCAAAGCGGATAGCGCAGCTGCCCATAGAGTTTTTTGGATAATTGATACTGTTCAATGGCATGCATTGCAAAAGCTCTAGCCCGATCTAGCCACATCTGATCGCCAGTACGGATAAAGAGCTTGAGAAACGCATAGCCATTACCGCCGGTACCATGGCACAGATTCGAGCCCTTTTTCAGCGGCCCTGCCTGCCAGGTTAGCTCTCCACCCTGCTCCAAAATGCGATCGAATTGTTCATTAACTCCTTTGGGCAGGGAGGCTAACGCGATCACCATACCTGGTGCACCATGGCAGTACTGCACCAGTTGCAAAGGCTGATCGAGCTTGGCTGCATCATAAACGGCTGGCCAGTTGGCTCTGCCATCCTCTGTTACCGCCGTGTGAACGACAGTGGTCATCCAAAATTTCCTTGATTGTCCATGGGGTGACCAGACAATAATGACGTGGTGTTCAGTTGAGCGATGGTTTCGTGAGCGATTTCGGTAATAGCTTGTTGAGCCGTGTGAGGATTCCAATCAAGCTGGAGGAGTGGATAGTGT
>JBCCJR010000532.1:0-2706 GCA_039045805.1 Cyanobacteria bacterium P01_C01_bin.118 | reverse complement strand
TACATCATGGGTAATCATTAGGATCGTGCAGCGGGTGCGCTTCCAGAGCTCTAGCAAAAATAGCTGCATGGCTTCTTTGGTTTGTACATCCAGTGCGCCAAAGGGTTCATCCATTAGCAGAATTTTGGGGTGACAGGCAAGAGCACGTGCGATCGCAACCCGCTGTTTCATTCCCCCCGATAGCTCCTTGGGGAGCGACTTAGCAAAATTAGACAGCCCCACCACATCCAGATAATAGCTCGCTCGCTCACGCCGCTGCTGTTTGGACATTCCCTGCAGTTTTAGTCCAAACTCCACATTGCGCTGCACCGTCATCCAGGGATAAAGCGTGTACTTTTGAAACACCATGCCCCGATCGGCTCCTGGACCCGTGACCGGTTCATAATCAACTGTAATTTCACCGCCCGTAGGCGTATCTAACCCAGCAATTAATCTCAGCAGTGTGGACTTTCCCGACCCGGACGCCCCTACAGCACACACCAGCTCACCGGTCTCCACATGCATATTGATATCTTTCAAGGCCAGGAGTGGACCTTGTTTTGTGGGGAATTGCTTGTATAGCTTAGAAATTTCAAGATGCATGACTAATCAAACGCCCATTTACAACTGGTTTTGAGCACCCAACGGAAGATTAAATCCAGTGCGAATCCAATCACTCCTAACATAATTAAACAAGCAAAAATCTCATCGGTTTTAAAGAAACGCTGAGCTAACAAAATCCGTTTTCCCAACCCCTCTTCTGCCGCCACCAGTTCAGCAATCACCACCAGGTTCCAAGATGCAGCAATATTGATGCGAAAAGTATCGATGATACTTGGAATGATATAGGGCGTAATCACCGACATCAGCACCTGCCAGCGTCGTCCCCCCAAGGTATAGGTGGTCTCGATTAAGTCCTTAGGAACAAACTTAACCGCATCCATAATCATTAGGGTGTTGTAAAACACCGTGCCAATAAAAATAAGCGCGATTTTGGGCTCTTCATTAAGACCCAGATAAATAATTAATAGTGGAATAAATGCCGGTGCTGGCATATACCGCAAGATGCCAATAATCGGCTCCATCATGGCGCGAATACTGGCAAACGCTCCCATACTAATGCCTAGGGGAACGGAAACAAGCGCTGCCAGGGTAAACCCAACGGCTACACGCCCAAAGCTTGCCAAAATGTCCTGGGTAATAAACCCCTTTTCCCACAGTCGTTGAAAGGCACCAAACACATCTTGAGGACTGGGTAAAAACTTAGGATTAACGTCCGTGAAGTTTGACAGGATCCACCAAAGGGTCAACGGCACCACCACTGAAACCACGATCAGCATCCAGCTGAGAGAGTCTGGAATATCTTCAGCTATTCGCCAAAAAACCGTAGGTTTGAGACTTTGAGACGCGGACTCAAAATCATTTTCAAAGGGGTCAGAAGCCTGGGTCATTTTCCTAGAAGCATAAAAAACAGGTAGAGATGCACGGTAGTGGCATTGCATGCAACGCCACTACTATCGGTTCCTCTATGACCCTTCCGCGTAGGCTTTGACAAAACTGTCATCTAAGATAGCCCCAAGATCGTCAGGACCAGCCTCAATAAAGCCCACATCCACCATAAAGTCATTCATCTTTTGGGCGGCGAAGGGCATGTACTTCATCCCATCTCCATCGCTAAATGCTTCCAAATTCTCTTCAACGGTGAAGATGCGAGTGCCTGCCTTAAAGTTGTCGTATTCCTCAACAGATACGCCGGAACGGGCCGCCATAATTTTGTTGGACTCTTCAGGATTTTTAGCGATGTAGTCCAGGGTGGCAAACCAAGTATTGATCATGGCCTGGACCTGGTCAGGCTGTTCATCAATTACCTTCTGGCTCATTACCAACAAATCAGGAATTGCCCCTGGATAATCCTTAGAAGACAACAACTCTTTACTGCCCTCTCGCTCCAGTGCAATTCCCCAGAAAGGGGGCCATGCGGCAACCGCATCTACCTGACCAGAGGCAAAGGCAGCGGCAGCGGCACCAGTTTCTAGGTTTTTAATGGTGATATCTGAGCGAGACATCCCAGCTTCTTCTAGCGCCTGAGTCAGCATAAAATCACCAACAACGCCTTCTTCTAGAGCAACAGTTTTACCCTTTAAATCCTGAATGGTGTTTATCTCTTCAGCAACAATGACTTTGTCATTACCTGCAGAGTTGTCATTAACTAAGACGGCAACCTCACCATTAACCGCATCGGCGGCAAACGAAATAGTGTCGTTTAATGTTTGACCATTTCCATCTAGCTGGCCAGCGGCAAAGGCTTCCATAGAGGCCAAATAGCCATCAAACCACTTGAGTTCTATATTGGCACCATTGGCTTCAAATAGTCCTTTCTCTTCAGCAACGGCCCACGGTAGCCACCCTGGCCAGTTACTATAGCCAATAACTAGAGGGGCTCCATCGGATGCCGCCACGTCTGATGTATCAACAGAGCTGGTGTCTGGTGTATTGCCGCCAGCACAGCCTACTGCCACCGCTACACCAAAGACAAAGGCTAAACAGGTGGATAAAAATCGTTGTCGTTGCATTGCGTACCTCATTACATAGAAAAGCTGTTTGGAGTAAGCAGTTGTTTCGCTTATACAGGACTCCAAGTCCTCATACTGTGAGCTGTAAACGTTTTGCTTGGTTTGTAACCGTTTGCTGCACCCATTCAAACCAGGCAGTCAACCCCTCACCCGT
>JBCCJR010000531.1:0-2717 GCA_039045805.1 Cyanobacteria bacterium P01_C01_bin.118 | reverse complement strand
GTGGGTAAAAAGTAAGGGGCAGCCGCGCTAATGCCGCCACCGATGATGACGGCTTCTGGGTTTAAGACATAGATTGAGCTAACCAGGCCGATGCCCAGGAGTCGACCGTAGCGTTGCCAAAACGCGATCGCATCCTGATTGCCATCCTTAGCCAAAGTAGCCAGTTCCCCCGGTTCCATTTGCATTTTTCGGCGAATCGCCTGGGCTGACACATGTTGCTCCAGGGAGCCATGGTTGCCACTGCTGCACTCATGGCCTTTGGGGTCCAGGGTCACCAGTCCCAGCTCGCCAGCACAGCCATCATGACCCACAAACAGCTGGCCATTGAGAATAATGCACCCTCCCGCGCCGGTGCCCAGGGTTAGCAGAATCAGGTTTTTATAGTCTTTGCCTGCCCCTAGCCAGGCTTCGCCCAGGCCAGCGCAGTTAGCGTCATTAGCCACCACTACGGGCCGTTGGGTGCTGGCCTCTAGCAAGTCAGCGACCGGAACATCGAGCCACCCAGGCAAATTGATGGCGATCCGGGCAATGCGGGCGCTGATGTCAGCGGGACCAGGGGTGCCGATACCGATGCAGGTGGCTTGGCGGTCTGGGTCCAGATGGGTGATGGCTGTCGCCACTGCCGTTATCACTGGTTCTGGGTATTGGGGTTGAGGGGTGGGCACAGAAAGAGAGCCTAAGCATTCTCCGGTGGTGGTGAATCGCCCCAGCTTAAGGTTGGTGCCCCCGAGGTCGACGCCGATAACTTGTGGTGTATTCATCAACGGTCGCTACGGGCGATCGCACCTGCTTGAAACGCTGCGCAGTACTCTTGGTGACCACCGGGAAAGACAACGTTTAGGGTTAACGGATCGCTGGTATCTCTGGGGTCAATGGGGCCTTGGGTAACGGTGGGTGTGCCGTTTTTGGTTTCTACCTGAATGGCGCGACGGTTTTTGAGTTCGCCACCGCTGCTGTCGACATAGATGACTAGATTGCCGTTATCAAAGACCTGGCCAATGTTTTGGATCAGTTGGAGAAAGTTGCGATCGCTGCCCCCCCGCTTAAATATTAATTCGCCATCCTCTGTTTCCATAACTTGACTGGTGACCGTATCCCCAACACCAATAATCAACGGCATATGGGCTGGGTCAAAATCCTGTTTTACCAGAGCCAGCATATCATCCATGCTTTTAGGAGCCTGGCGAGCATTAAAGCCAATGCCTAAGGGATGTACTCCCGTTTTCTTAAAGTAATAGTGATTGAGTAAGGCCAGCACTCCAGCCTCCTTAATAGCCCCCCTCAGCATAAATTGAAAGTCAGTGGTGCCTGAGGTGGTCTCATCGGCCCACCACACAACTTCATGACCGTTATCATCCCGTCCCAGATTAGGCGCGTAATGAACAAAAAAGGAGTCCCCTAACCCCAGCTGTTGAGCGTCTGCTAGTAGCTGGTCGGTGAGGCCTTGCATTTGCTCCTGTAGCTGCCGGTATAGGGTGGGATTTTGAAGGGTTTCATAAAAGGTGTTGAGATTGGCTGTGGGGGAGGCCACATTGTCCAGCACCGACGCATGGATGCAATGGTTTAATACGTCTGGTGATAGACCATGGTCAACGGTATTTAGAAACTGACGCAACCGGGTTGTTATCCGTTGGGGCGCAGACTTTAAAAATGTCAGCTCAGCCTCGCTGACTCCGGGATGGGTTAGCTGCCCACAGCGATCTTGCCATTGGATGCCTCCTGCCGCTAAACCAGGCAGGTGACGGTTGCTAATCTCTTCTCCTAATGTGTTCGCGACAATAGTATTTACGCCACGTTTCCCGATATGCTCCCCATTGGTTAGTACAAAAAAGTGACCATCATAAGCGGTAACGGCTTCTACATAAGAGCGATCAATTTTGCGATTGAGAGGATCTTTGACTAAGCCCATGCAGACGCCATCTAAATCCTGAATAATCAGTAGGTTCTCGGTGTTGACCAGAATATGCTGAAAAGCCTGGTGAGCCAGGGAAAACGTTTGCTGATGTAAGGGTGGATTAGTACGAGAATTAGGGATCGTCATAGGAAGTTTATGAAGAGACGTAGCCTTTTTCGTAAAAATACCGTAACACTCGTTACGATATCCGTTACCATAAGCCTTACATCAGCGAGTCAGTAGTGAGGGCTCGACCCATGGCCACAATTTATACGCTCCATCCGGAGTCACCTCAATCTTTTAAGGTTGATAAAATCCGCAAACAACTGCAAAGTGGCGCGATTATGCTCTATGCAACCGATACGGTGTATGCAATTGGGTGTGATCTGCTATCAAAAAGTGCTATTAAGCGGGTCAGGCAGCTTAAAAAGCTCTCAAATGATAAGCCCCTGACATTTCTATGTTCGTCGCTGTCAAATATTGCTGAGTATGCCTATGTTAGCGATCCGGCCTATCGAACGATGCGATATCTGGTGCCAGGCCCCTACACATTTATTTTGCCTGCAACCAAGCTAGTGCCAAAGCTGGTGATGAATCCTAAACGAAAGACAACGGGAATTCGGGTACCGGATAGTCCAGTGTGTCAGGCACTGCTGGAAAGTTTGGGGAACCCGATTATTTCCACATCAGCCCATACGGGGGATATGGATGAAGCCTATTTTTCGCGGTATGAGCTGTTTGATGCGTTAGAAAAGCAGGTGGATATCATTATTGATAGTGAGGCAGACCCCAGTTATCTGGCGTCTACTATTTTGGATATGAC
>JBCCJR010000530.1:0-2756 GCA_039045805.1 Cyanobacteria bacterium P01_C01_bin.118 | reverse complement strand
GGCATCAGTAGCCTCACCCTCGATGCTGTCAGCCTGTCCATCAGCTCAATCAACATCGACAATCAGCCCCAACCATTTGACTACGATGGTGAACAGCTGCACATTCAGTTAACCAAACCCACCCTGGCAGGCCAGCCCATTACTCTAGTGATTACCTACGGGGTAAAGGAGCCCCAGCGCGGTATCTACTTTATTACCCCTGACGAACATTATTCAAAGAAACCTTACCAGGTCTGGACCCAGGGCGAAGACGAAGACTCCCGGTTCTGGTTTCCCTGTTTTGACTACCCCGGTCAGCTAGCTACCTCAGAGGTGCGGGTGAAAGTACCCAAAAAATACTTTGCCCTCTCTAACGGAGACCTCGTTTCCACCCAAGAAGATGGCAAAGCCAAAATTTACCACTGGAAGCTAGACAAGGTTCATCCCAGTTATCTCATGACCCTGGCCATCGGCGAATACGACAGTATTGAAACCGAATGGCGCGGACGTCCCGTGCGCTACTACGTTCAAAAAGGTCGCAAAGACCAAATTGAACTCACCATGGGTAAAACGCCCCAAATGATGGAGCGATTTAGTCAGGTATTTGGCTACGACTATCCCTTCTCCAACTACGACCAGGCTTGTCCTGCCGACTTTATATTTGGCGGCATGGAGAATACCACCACCACTCTCCTCACCGACCGCTGTCTCCTAGATAAACGGGCCGCCATCGACAACCTACGTTCTGAAACCCTTGTTGCACACGAACTGGCCCACCAATGGTTTGGTGACCTAATCGTAATTAATCACTGGTCCCACGCCTGGGTAAAAGAAGGCATGGCCACCTATTCCGAAGTGCTGTGGCTAGAGGAAGCCTATGGCCGTGACGAAGCCATGTACTATCACCTTAACCATGCCCGCGACTACCTGGCCGAAGACGCCAGCCGCTACCGTCGTCCACTGGTCACCCACATTTATCGTGAACCCATCGAGCTATACGACCGTCATATTTACGAAAAGGGATCTTGCGTATACCACATGATCCGCCAGGCGCTGGGGGATCAGCTGTTTACCAAAACTCTTCAAACATTGTTGACAGACCATGCCCACAGCACCGTCGAAACCATTGACGTCCTCAGGGCAATCGATAAAGCCACAGGTAAAAATCTCCGCTATCTCTTTGATCAATATGTCTATCGCGGTGGTCATCCCGACTACTCGATTAAATATAGCTGGGACAGCGATAGCAACCTAGTAAAGCTAATGGTCACCCAAACCCAGGTCGCCGATGGTAAGTCTCAAGTACAAGAAGGCTTATTTGACCTCAAAATCCCCATTGGCTTTGGCTATGTGGAGGTCGAAACGGCTAACGTGCAAACCGTCACCGTAAGAATCCATGAACGCCAACAGGCATTCTACTTCCCACTGCAGAAAAAACCAGATTTCATCAGCTTTGATGTGGGCAATCACACCCTTAAAACCGTCAAACTAGACTATCCCCTCAAAGAACTGCAGGCGCAGCTAAAACATGATCCGGACCCAATTTCCCGGTTATATGCTGCCAAAGCCATCGCTCAAAAAGGCACGTTAGAAGCCGTAGACATCCTCAGCAAAGCGTTACTTAGCGATGCCTTCTGGGCAGTACGGGCAGAAGTTGCAGAAGCATTGGCCACCATTCAGCTATCCCAGGCGGTTGATGGCTTGTTAAAGGGACTCAACGACAACCATCCCAAAGTGCGCCGAGCCGTAGTCAACTCCTTGGCTGGCATTAAAACAGCTGAGAGTTACAAGGCCCTAAAATCTGTTGTCAGAAATGGTGACAAGAGTTACTACGTAGAATCAGCGGCGGCTGCAGCCCTGGGCAAAGTGGGCTCTAGCACCCTCGACAATGGCAAAAATAAAGAGAAAAAGACCCTCAACCTGTTGGAAATGGTGCTAGAAGAACGAGCAGGTTGGAACGAAGTGGTTCGTTCAGGCGCTATCAACGGGTTGAGCATGTTCAAATCCTCAGAAGCTGCCTTAGACTTGTTGTTGCCCTACACAGAGCTGGGCATTCCCCAAGCGCTAAGACTAAATGCTATTCGGGCCTTGGGTAGGATTGCCGCAGGACAAAACAAAGTCAATACGAATCGTATCTTAGACCGTCTAGAAGCCATCGCCCGCGAAGAGTTTTTCCTGACCCAGGTAGCGGTTGTGATGGCCCTGGGGCAAATGGAAGTCTCTGGAGCCGTGAGAGTCTTACAGGGTCTCGCAGAACAAAGCCCTGATGGTCGGGTGAAACGCCGTGCCGAAGAGGCGATTAGCAGGGTACGCAAGGCGATCGGTGCTGATAAAGCAGTAGACGAACTGCGCAAAGATTTCGATGAGATGAAACAGCTAAATCGGGATCTAAAGAGCCGGTTAGAAGCCTTAGAAGCAAAAACAGAAGCAGAGAAGGACACTAAGAAAAAAGCAGAAAAAGAAGAAACAAACTATCGCCTGGAACAACCCCGCAGGAAGGTAAAACGCACACGATTTGTCGAAGATTAGCATGCTCTACCATGCTCTACATGGAGGATGGGCATGGCCTACCCTCCAGAATATCCGTATCCACTGTTTGGAATTACGACGGAAAAGATTTTCCAACAACGTCGTGCCAAACAACCATGCGATAACCTGATTAATCGCCCCCGCCGTAACCCCTTTTAATGCAATTGAGGACAACCTAGTAGGCTGGGTTCTAGGGCGGCCTCCCGGCCCTAGCCATGGGGGTTTGGGGAACTCGGAGGGACCCCAAG
>JBCCJR010000529.1:0-2803 GCA_039045805.1 Cyanobacteria bacterium P01_C01_bin.118 | reverse complement strand
TGGAAATGAATAATTTCCGCAGATAACAGGATAGTTTTAACTTCTCCTAGTGCGTTTTGGACTTTCCATTCCTGATTGCGTAATCTGCCGTTGCTAAGTTCTTGATAGAACACTTCTCGCGTTTGTGGAGGAATCCAAACCCCTAACTCTACGCTGGTGCGTCCGACTATTTTCTCCCTTGGTAAACCCATCAGGTCTACAAACCGATCATTGACTTTGATGTAGCGTCCCTCTTTCACAGTGCTGAGGGTGATGGCGTTGGGACTGACCTGAAAGGCTTTGGCAAATGTTTCTTCTGAACGGCGTAGGGCTTCAGTGCGCTGATTAATTAAAGTTTCAAGCTGTTGCGAATGGGTGTTGAGCTGAGCTCTTGATTCTCCTAAATCTGCTCCCATACGATTAAAACTATCAATTAATAGATTTAACTCATGAATTGAAGAGGGCAAAAGACGTTGATGTGTCTGATTTTGAGCAATTGCCTGGGTGGCTAAACCCAAACGTTCCATGGGGGTACTCAGGAACCGTGCGATCACTAAGCTGATGCCTGTAGAGGCCATCATCGCGATGATACATAGCAAAAGCGTATTACGGTTGTTGGCATGTAGTTGTTGGGTAAAGTCAGACTCAGGGATTAAAGAAACGCCTAACCAGTTGAGGCCATATTTGTCAGAAAATGGCGTTAGTTGGCCCCAATAATGTTCTTGATTAATACGGAACCTGAACTGTTGATCATAATTTGGCTGTTTGCGATCGCTAAAATCTCTTAGTATTTGGTTGATAGCCGTGCTGACGACAACGTTATCTTTTTTGTCTCTTTCTGAAAGAGTTGTTGCTGATGAACCTCTTGATTTTCTGAAGGAAGATGTCCCCTCAGAACTGGCTAAAATTTTCCCACTAGCATCCATGATAAATGAGATGCTAGAGCGACTAGGTTGATTGTGAATTAAAAATGTTTCTAGATCTCTCAGAGTGAAATCTGCGCCTAGTACACCCTGAATTTGATCATTTATGCTGGTGTAGGGTCTGATAAAGCTAAGCCCAAAGGTTGGTGAAGGATCGTTAAAATCATAAACATCTGTCCATCCTGCTATTTGATTGTTTAGTCCAGCTTTGTACCAGGGTCTTTCACGGGGATCGTAGGAACGTTCGAGTTCAGCTTTAGTAATCTGTCCATCATCATTGATGGGATAAATTTTGACCGGTTGATTGGGCACCTCAGATTTATCTGAGGTGCCATCTATGAGCGCCAATTCCAAATCGCCATTGGCGAGCCTACTAATTTCTACATATTGACCATCGGTATTGCCATAATAGATATATGTGATATCGGCAAACCGTTGAATCTGTCGATATAAATAGGGCAACCAGCGTTCTAGCTCATCGCTGTTTAAATTCTGTAATTTAAGGGTGTCGAGATTTTCTTGGGTAATTAAAGTTGGGATTTTCGTATAGTCTGTTAGCTGATGGTCTAAGTGTCTGCCAGCTTCATCTAGTATTTGATAGGCGAGTTCTTGAATTGCTGCCTGGTTGTTTCGATAAGTTAGCCAGCCTGTGAGCGCTGTAACGACAACGATCTGGCCAATGAGGGGAATAGCAATCAGTGACCGTAACGATAGTTTCACTCGTCAGTAACTGCGTAAAGATACTTAGGCCTTAAGGATAACGAGTCGCTGCTCTAAAATCATCGTTGTGTCAGGTTCCTATCTATGGTTGATTGCCCAAATATTTGCAGTAAAACCATTGCTGGCATTAGGACTCGAAGTCACTATGGTTATCTGTGACCTGTAGAAAACTAGCCAATGGTCGAATACGCGATCAGATTGCTTAAGGGTGTATTCCCTCGGGTATGCTGAATGCCATTCACCTACTTGACTGCCATGAGTGTGGGCAAGCCCCGAATTTTAAGCTTTAAAGATCGTTTGGATCGTTATCTGCATGCGCCACAGACTGAATTGTTGCTGGTGGTGTTGATTTTGGTATCGGTGACCCTGGTGGTGTTAGAGGTAGTGCTAGAAACCCGTGGATTGACCAACCGCTGGGTTAATCATCTACAGGCAGGGCTGACCAGTATTTTTATTTTTGAGCTGAGTCTACGCTACTGGGTGGCGCGAAAAAAACGACGCTTTTGGCGCAATTACTGGCTGGATGTACTGTCGGTGATGCCTATTATTACGGCTTTTCGTTTGCTGCGGTTGTTGCGGATTCTCCGGTTGCTGCGGGCTGGGATTTTGCTCAATCGAAGTTTGGGGCGATTGTCGAGTGCGATCGCAACCAGCTTAGGTATGCAGATTGGCGTCTTTATGGTGATTGGCCTGATTGTACTTACTGGAGGGTTAGCCACCTATCTATTTGAAGCCCCTACCAATCCTCGGATTGATTCCCTACGGGACTCGATGTGGTGGAGCTTCTTATCCTTGGTTGCCGGAGAACCCATTGGCGGCGATCCTCAAACTGACATTGGCCGTTTAATTGCCCTCATGGTGATGATGGGAGGATTGACCACCTTCGCCGTATTTACCGGTGTTGTGTCCGCCGTCATGATGCGCAAACTAGAAACTTTTATGGACTTCAAGGCATTAGAGATTGACGAACTTCAGGACCACATTGTGATGTGTGGTTGGAATCGGGGTGGTCCTCTGATTGTGGAAGAACTCTTAGCTGATGGTGCGATGAATCATTGTGCCATCGTGATTGTGGTGGAAGACACTGATGAACCTTTCCAAGAACTCAAACATCTCAATCAGTCGCAGCTATACTTCTATGCCGAGGACTACACTAAAATCGATATCCTCGAAACAGTGGG
>JBCCJR010000528.1:0-2804 GCA_039045805.1 Cyanobacteria bacterium P01_C01_bin.118 | reverse complement strand
TTGCTCCCCAAGCACTTTTTAGAAGCCTTTAACCGTCCCATTTACGGAGTAAGTAGCACGACTAAACGGAAACTCTATATACATTGGCACCTGGAACCCGCGTTAGAAGGAGCCGACTTTGTCATGGCCCTACGTCTACAGCATGAACGCATGAGCGAGCATCTGTTACCTAGCCTGAGGGAATATCATCAACAATTTGGCATCACCCGAGAGCGATTAAAAGTCTGTCAGCCCACGGTTAAAATCATGCATCCTGGCCCCACTAACCGGGGAGTAGAACTAACATCGGACTTAATGGACGATCCCGAACTCAGCCTGGTCGCCATGCAAGTAACCAGCGGCGTTGCTACCCGCATGGCCCTGCTCTATCTCATTGGTGGGGTTAAGTAACCTCATCCTCAGCAGCCGTATCTTTTAGAAACTGACGATAGTTGGCTATCGCCGGATCATCTATGATTTCTTTGGCTGTATGGAAAGTAAATCGGCGTTCTTTACCGGATTCTTGCCAAGCTTGCTGAATTTTTTGAGAAGGAAACTTACCCTGAACAAACAGAGCCATCATTTTCGCCCAGCGAGGTTTGAGCTGATGGGATTCACCTACGTACAGGCGATATTTACCGATAGTCGCTACAGCAAAGATTCCAGAACTCATGCGTCACCCCCAATGGCTAAATCACGTCCAAAGTGCAGCCCATCGCTGCCACCATCGATTAAACGACCGTACTACCCGGACAAGACCGCGCAGGTTAGGCGTTTCCAGCCTGCTTTGCAGTCAATTTTCCCCTATAGTTGGCTAAATCACCAGCAAAATGGTCACAGCGTTGCTGATTCACGATATCTGCCCACAGACCTATGACTAGCCGCCATGGGTTTAGATTGCTCTCGCTGTAATCAGTCGCGTAGTGTGTCTAACTCTCAGTGGACTATCTACAATAAATGATGTCCAATCTCCGCATCTGTCCTGCGATACGCACATGACCATTGGCCTTCCCTTTAACCGCGATGTTCAAACACAGACCAATGAAGCGGATAGCTTCGCCATCACCTTTGCCCCACTCTCCCTGGAGGATGTGTATCATCTAGCCGATGATCAGGCCAATGGTGCCATTGTTGTCATGAGCGGCATGGTGCGCAACAACACCGAGGGGAAAGCGGTGGTTGCGTTGGAGTATCAAGCCTATGAGCCCATGGCCGTGGCAGTATTCAAACAAATTTCAGCGGAGATGCGGCAACGGTGGGCGGATGTCACCCATGTTGTTATTCACCATCGCACTGGCAAGCTGACGGTAGGAGAGATTAGCGTACTGGTGGCAGTGGGCTGCCCGCATCGAACAGAGGCGTTTGAAGCCTGTAAGTACGCCATTGATACCCTGAAGCACAATGCTCCGATTTGGAAAAAAGAGATTTGGCAAGATGGTTCGACGAGCTGGGTAAGTATTGGAGCCTGCGAAGAGGAAAGCCAATAACCTTCTAATCAGGCTCTATCCGTCTTAACTCAAAAACTACTCGTGTTTCAGGTTGGAATTCAGCCTGGAAAGTTAGTAGAACTGTAATGTTCAGTCTTAGGTTAGTGCATACCTATGCGATGGATCATCGTTGATATTTACGAGGGTATTGATAAGTTCTATAGCGGTTGGATCTGGTGGAACTTATTTCTAGCCTTTATTCCAATGTTGCTTAGTTTTAAGCTCTTTCGCCGTAAAGCCATTTCACCTTTTTGGTTTACACTGGCGTGTTTTGGGACAGCCCTGATTGGGATCGTTGGACTAGAGTCGAGGTTGCCCAGACTGAGGCGGTTTGCGTTGGATGTAGTCCATGGTATTCGGACAGCGGAGTCGAGCACCTTATTGCAACTGCTTTGGTTAGCCGGTGTGATGGTAATTGCACTGGGTATCAGCGTTTGGTTATTTAAAAAGTCCCATACCCGTAGGCTCTGGCTATGGTGGATCGGTCTGGTAACGTTTATTGCCTTTCTACCCAATGCCCCCTATGTTTTGACGGATATTCTTCACCTGATTCGTGGTACCAGCGCCGGAACGATCAAGATTTGGGTGATTGCCTTTATCTTTATTCCGATGCACATGGCGGCGATTATTATCGGGTTTGAGGCCTATGTGGTTGCCCTCTTAAATATAAATTTCTATCTGCAACAGAAGGGGTTGCAGGCACTTACCTGGCCAGCTGAGATTGGCATTCATGCGCTATGTGCTTTTGGTGTTTATCTGGGTCGTTTTATTCGCCTGAACAGTTGGGATATTGTTGTTGATCCGTCCAGTGTGTTGGCAACCACACTGAATACACTGACCTCAAAGCGACCGCTGGCGGTTATTTTTTTCTCATTTGTGTTGTTGACGGTGCTGTATTGGATTATGAAACAGGTGACGTTAGGTCTGAAGCTGAGGGTCCACTATGCCCGGACAGGGCAAAATGCCTTGCAGTAGCTGGAGATATGGGGCGTACGTAACTTATGACAAGCAAAGATGACACCAGAGGAAGGTTATGAAGCAAGGGGTTCTAAGCACCAACTGACAAAATACCAGATGTGATCGAACCTTTTATCTGGTAAAACCTTTGTTCTCACCAATAAGCAATTGACGGAATTGTCCGATACGTTAGGGAAGCTTTGCACAACAACTGCATCCTTCAATCAATTACAAGGACTGAGCAGCAGTTCCAAATTCCAACTTAAGAACAGGTGTCTGTGTGCAGGAACTAGGAATCGAATCGTGCCAATAGTGACACTATCGGCTACAGTCAACGTATTCGAATGGATGTTGCTTTTGGCACAATATCGCCATGGTCTC
>JBCCJR010000527.1:0-2929 GCA_039045805.1 Cyanobacteria bacterium P01_C01_bin.118 | reverse complement strand
CGCCCGGGGTTTTGGTGCTTTGTCACAGCGGTTAAAAGCTGTGGGGCTGAGGGATTAAGCACCTCCCCCTTCTGTTGTGGGGTTGCATGCACCCCCACTACTGAAGATTCACCGCTGCAAACACGGCGGAATAATCTTGATTGGCCAGACCTTGTTCGACTGCTTGTTGCACTATTTGGGCGACGCTGCCAGCGACGTCAGCGTTAAATGTTTCAGCGGCCTGGACGAATAGATTCATGTCCTTGAGCAAATGTTTCGTGGGAAAATTGGGATTGGCGAAGTTGCGATCGCACATTCGTCCCAGTTTTTTATCAAATGTGGGGGCATATAGGGCACTCTGACGCACAATGCCCATAAATTTATCCACATCAATGGCTTCTTGCTGCACCAGCCCCAGGCTCATGGAAAAGGCTGTAGTTAGGGTGCCAATTAATTGATTCATCGCTAGCTTGACACCGCTGCCTGCGCCGACGGGACCCATCAGCTGCGGTTCTGGTCCAAAGCACTGCAATACTGGGAGCCATTGCTCAAACTGAGTCTGGGTAGCCCCCACCATGACGATCAGGGTGCCTGCTTTGGCTTCAGGAATGCTGCCTAGTACAGGAGCTTCTAAATAATCTCCCCCGGCTGTTTGGACCGTTTGAGCAATGGCTTTACTCTCCTGGGGGGAGATGGTGCCCATTTGCAGCACTGTACGTCCTTGCAGGTGTGATTTAACCTCGGGACTCAGTAGTGTGGTCTGGATAGCGGCTGCATCTGTAAGCATTAAAACAACTAGCTCTGAGACTGCAATGGCAGTTGCTGCTGTCTCTGCTGGTTTAATGCCATCCGTTAGCAGGGGAGCGAGTTTATCAGCATTTCGGTTCCAGGCATAGACCCGATGGCCTGCTGTTTGTAGTTGGCGTGCCATGGGGGCACCCATCAATCCAGTGCCTAAAAAACTAATATTCACCTTGCTATCCTCGCTGTCAGGGTTTTTGAATGTCTACCTGTCCTGGGATACTCCCATAAACTCGTAAAACTAGGAAACAGTTTCAAAACAACCACGTCCAAGTGGGCAATGATCGTTTCTTTTACGACACCACTTACAGTGATAGACGTGAATATGGTTTAGCCAGCAATCGCGAAAATTTTATGGTTAGTTTTTACGGTCCCCATGGACGAGGTACTCAGTACCGTCGATTTGTATCTTTTGGTGCTTTAGCCTGTTTGGTGTTAGTTGGTTGCACGCCTCAGGCGGAATGTGATTTGCTCAATAGTGCTTTGGCGGAGGGAAACCTGCGAGTCCAAGAAATCAATGAAGGTAACTTGGGTGGTTCTGGCTACAATCAGGGAATTGAACGTCAGGTAGGACGCATTTACTTTGATGTTTCCCAGGTGATTGATGGCCTGACAATATCAAATCGTAAATTGCAGATAATTCAGTTTGAGCTGGTGGAAGCTTATCAGCAGGCGTCTGATCTGCGTTACCGAGCGGCAGAGTTAATTGCCCGTGAGCCTAATCCCAACAATCAAGTAAAAACTGATATTCGTACACTGCAGCTAGATTCTGAAGCTAACGTGGGTGCGATCACAGAAAACCTACGTAAAAGCTGCCCACTCAGATAACTTAGTGGGCAGCCAATGTGCTTGTCAATAAAAGACTAGGCAGCCTCTAGCAATTGGATGTTAGAAAATAAGAATTCCATATTGTCTTCGTCGGCAGATGAGATCGCACGACGAGTCAGAACGAAATAATCTTCAACCTTGCCATATTCATCCGTGAACTCACTACGTCCCTGCTTCTGCTCACCCGTTTTTGGGTCATGGTAAACAGAGTCGTAAGTATGGGACAGATAGCCAGCCCCTGTGTCATGGGTGCTAAAGGTATTGATAGTGACTACTACACCGTGAATATGACGATGGACCAGCACCACCTCATCGTTCAGAACCTTGTACTTATCACCCGTGGACTTACCCTCTACCAAAATTTCCACTGCACCTCGGTCATCAGTTGCCCCCAGCGCAAAAGTATTTTTGCCATGGGTGACTTCAAATTTACGACGGACGCGGTGGATAGCCACTTCCCAGAGTTGGCCTTTGACCAGTTTGAGGGCTGCTTCATCTGTAATGTCAAAGACCTCAGCTGACAAATCAGGGTTGACCCGAGCTTTGCCAGTGTATGTCTGCTCACCATGCTTAAATACGACATCCGTAGTGTAGCCAGGGAAGTTACCGTCCCAGGTATAACGGTTTTCATAAGCGGCACGCATGATGTCGCGGGCAGAAAGCTGTACTGCAGTCATAGGTACTCGTTTGATTACATCTACTCTTTACTTTAGTCAGTTTTTTAACCGATGGGCAGAGAGATAATAAATGCCTTCGTTAGAGACCTCGTCAGAGGCCTAATCAGATTCGGTCTCCCAAAGTTGTGCTAAACGCTGGTCGCGGCCACAACCAAAGCGATAAAGCCGGTAGCGGGCTGGATGGGTTTGGTAATAATTCTGATGATAGTCTTCGGCCGGATAAAACGTAGCTGCGGGCAAAATCTCAGTGGCAATAGGTTGCTCAAATTGCTTATTGATATCTGCTTGAGATGCTTCAGCTAGCTGACGTTGGGTATCGTCATGGTAAAAAACAATAGAACGATATTGATTCCCTTTATCGCAAAACTGTCCTCGGGCATCTAGGGGATCTACATTTCGCCAAAAAGTCTCTAAAAGAGTTTCATAGTCAATCACATCGGAGTCATATTCTACATGAACCACCTCTGCATGACCCGTTGTGCCAGAAGAAACCTGCTGATAGCTGGGAAATTCTACTGTGCCTCCCATATAACCTGACGTAGTAGCTGTCACCCCTGATAGCTCATCAAAGGGATGCTCCATACACCAAAAACAGCCCCCTGCAAATGTCGCCTGTACAGGCTCTGCCATTGCCATATTCGGTG
>JBCCJR010000526.1:0-2931 GCA_039045805.1 Cyanobacteria bacterium P01_C01_bin.118 | reverse complement strand
CCTAGAGCATTTTGATCGGGCTATACAGCTCTATCCTGATTTTGGTCATGCCTACTATTCAAAAGGCCTAGCTTTAGCAGAGTTAGGGCGCACAGACGAAGCTGAACAAGTCCTAAATCAGGCCTTGGGCCTTTATGTTAACCAGGGGCGTAGGGAGTGGATAGCTAATACTCAGGCACAGCTTGAGCGAATTCGCCAATAAAAATATAGTTTGGCACACATAGTTCAGACCATACGTGATTGCTAGAAGCCTTAAATAGCGATAGCTATGTGTGCAGTAAACTACTGATTTTTGAACCTTCCTCAAAGACCCTCAACATTGAAGAAATCAATTTCAAATGCACGCGCCTGGCCACTTTCCAAAAGGGCTAGGTTGCCTTTTAACTGTCGCCAAACAAAGGCTCCAATCAGAAACGTCATCGGTAATGACACACCGTAGGACACCAAGGCTGGTGTTCTAAAACAGCCTAAACCTGATGCCAGAAAAACAGAAGTGCCTGCACACATCCCTATAAAGGATAATAGGATGTTTATTTTGCCAAGCTTGGCAACTACTTCAGACGAGTTATTTTCACGCCAGGTATTTACAATTCCTTTCAAGACGATGGCAAAGACAGAACCTGACGCGATCGCAAACAAGAAACCAGCCGCCATAAAGTAAAAAGGAGGTGAAAAAGAGTATAAAAAATCAACCATGGTTAAGCTGTAAAATTCTTGTAACGTTCTGTTAATTCATTATTACACGCTGGGTAGCTGGTGCTCTGACGTCCTTGCCGCTAGGCTAATTAAGCGAGATTTTCTTCAAAAATTCTGGTTATGGCAATCTTCAAAAGGCTTTCGACGGACTGCTCTCCCCATAGCGTTTGCCCATAGTGTTTGGGGTCGCTGACTGCCCATGGGACAAACTCTGGAAACCTTGCCATATTGCTGTTTAGCTTTTGTAATGTAATGATTCAGGAATCCATCGGTATTGCGATTGTTGGCACAGGATTTGGCCAAAAGATCCATATTCCTGGGTTTAAAGCCCATCATCGTACTGATGTGGTGGCGGTGTATCATCGCGATCGCAACCAGGCCGAGGCCATTGCCAACCGCCATGGAATTCCCCATGCCTGCGACACCATTGACGCCGTTGTGGCCCTGCCCCAGGTCCAGGCCGTGAGCATATCAACCCCCCCCTTTGCCCACCACTCCATGGCCACCACCGTGCTCAAAGCTGGTAAACATTTGCTGCTCGAAAAACCCACCACCTTAAATGTGCAAGAAGCACAACAGCTCCAAACCCTGGCCCAACAGCATCAGGTGGTAACCGTTATGGACTTTGAATTTCGGTTTATCCCAGCCTGGCAGCGGTTGGCAGAATTACTCCAAGCAAACTATGTCGGTCAAAAACGACTGATCAAAATTGATTGGATTGCCGGTAGTCGAGCCAATCCAGAACGAGCCTGGAATTGGTACGCCCGCAAAGACCAGGGAGGCGGGGCCCTGGGCTCCATCGGCTCCCACATGTTCGACTATGTTGACTGGTTGTTTGGCCCCGTTCAACGTCTGTCAGCCAACCTGAGCACCACCATTACCCAACGTCCAGATCCAACATCCGGCGAATACAAACCCGTTGACTCTGACGACACCTGTAGTATCAGCCTGGAGCTGGTGGATGGCACACCTGTACAGGTCACCCTCAGCGCGGTCACCCTGGCGGGCCGAGGTCATTGGGTGGAAGTTTACGGAGAAAACGGCACCCTTGTCCTAGGAAACGCCAATCAAAAAGACTATATCCACGGGTTTACCCTGGCGGGCAGCCAGTCTGGCAACCCCCTAACGGAACTCGAAATTCCAGAAAGACTAGCGTTTCCTAAACTTTATGATGACGGCAGACTCGCTCCATTTATCCGAGTCATAGATCACTGGGTATCCTGTATAGATAAGCAGCAAAACTTAGCTCCATCCCTCAAAGAAGGTGTTTACTCACAACTATTGATGGATCTCACTCACCAGGCTCACAATCAACAGACTTGGGTGAGCGTTCCCATTAAATAGGAAGTTAGCATACATAAATAGGAAGTCAGCATACAAAGCCAGCGGGAGAAAATGCCATAGAAACCGTAGCCCGATCTGGCCAACGCTTTTTTCCATAGATTGGCCATCTCATATAAATGGCTTAAACACTAAGGTCAAAAGCACCTGGACAAGGTTGTTCGAAGAATTCGATCATATCAGGAGCGCAACGGCAGTCCACTGTCACTTCGGCTACCTGTAGGCGTTATCAGGCGAGTAGCTTGTTTGACCCCGCTTAAGTGATAAACAAATGTTCTAAGTAATGTACATTAAGTGGATGCATATTAGGCAATCTTGCGTTGCACCTTGAGGATACAGATTATCCACAGTCATGTCGTCACAGCAATTTCCTATTCACTCACTGCAAACCCTGAGGCGTGCCTTAAAACAGCGCCTGGTTTTACCGCCATGTGAGCATCTCCCAGGTGCTACCACTGCTGAAGATATGCCAGAACCTGACTCATTAGCCAGCCTTAGTAATTTATTTTGCAAAGGTGGCATTACCCATACAGAAGGATCTACGCCTAATGCAAATGGTCGCTGGTTTATTAGTACTGCAGATGCCAGTGTCGCCCTTAAACCACTACCGGGGCTCAGTCTCAAATCAAATTACTGTCTGGTCACCTATCTCTATCGCATTCGGCGAGCAAATATAAATCACGGTGGTGCAGTCACCTGGGCGATGACCAATCAGCTTAGTACCACAGACAATTTAGAAACAGCCCTTGAAACCGCAGGCGATCATAGTAGTCCCCCTTATCCAGAAGGAGCACTCATGAACTACATGACTGCCATCACAGGCAATCTGACGGCTGGGTCATTTTTGATTGCCTCGATCCTGCAGCGAGAACTGCAAGAGTTTGGCCGCTGCGG
>JBCCJR010000525.1:0-2958 GCA_039045805.1 Cyanobacteria bacterium P01_C01_bin.118 | reverse complement strand
GGTGTACGCCCGGCATGGGCGTGAACTAATGGGGTGAAAGTCCCCTGTAGGAGGACCCCGTCCAAATGCTCGAAAGTTATAGGAGCCGAGAGACGAGTACTACTAGCTTAAGGCAAGGGCGTTTCCGTGAGGGAAGGTCTGAAGGAAGCCAGCGGCAAATCTGCGAGCCGACGAACAGAAATGTCATAGAAGGCCCGGATTCCTGGGTGAGTTGGCACCCCCCAACGAAACCTAAAGGTCCAAGGAACAGGGTAAATGGCGCGGTTGTGCAGAGACAGTTCACGTTCTTATCCGGGGAGGTCTGTTCAGCAGCCGTCTGGAGAGCTATGGGAGTCGGATTGAGGGCTGTCCTGAAAGGGGCAGATCACCCACCGAACCCTACGGTGCTCATCGGCCACTATGGAAGTCGGACTGAGGGCCATCTCGAAAGGGATGGATTACCCACCGAATCCTACGGTGACCCAGACAGCCCTTCTGACGGCAACGTCAGACGAGCTGGGCAGAAGTCAGCAGAGGTCATAGTAGCTGCCATCGCAGCGAAGGGCCGAACAGTGTCAAATAAGGAGGAGCCATGACGGACTCAAACGTATCGATGAGCCAGTCCAGGGGAGATCGCGTTTGGCGCACGGATATGCAGCCAACCTTAGACATGAACCTGATGGTGCAAGTGTTGGAGAAAACCAATATGCAGCAGGCATGGAAGCGGGTGAAGTCGAACAAAGGAGCGCCCGGCAGTGACGGGATGCTCCTAGAAGACTTCCCGGCGTATGCCCGAGAGCATTGGCCCAGCATTCGCCAATCACTGTTGGATGGCACCTATTGTCCTCAGCCTGTGCGACGGGTAGTGATACCCAAGCCCGGCGGACGAGGCGAGAGATTGCTGGGAGTTCCTTGTGTCGTTGACCGGGTGATCCAGCAAGCCATCCTTCAGGTGCTAACGCCAATTTTTGACCCTGGCTTTTCAGAGTCAAGTTTTGGCAGTCGTCCCCACCGCTCTGCTCATGGAGCAGTCAAGCAAATCAAGGGATTTCTGAAAGAGAACTATCGCATTGCGGTGGACCTGGATCTAGAGAAATTCTTTGATACCGTTCAACATGACGTCTTAATGGCCCGAGTCGCACGGAAAGTGCAGGACAAAGTGTTGTTAAGACTGCTAGGGCGATATTTGCGAGCAGGTGTGATGGTGGACGGCACCATCCAGGCAACAGACTGGGGTACACCGCAAGGATCACCTCTTTCACCGTTGCTTTCTAATGTATTGTTGGATGATCTCGACAAAGAACTGGAGACGCGAGGCCACTGTTTTGTCCGCTACATGGACGACCTGGTGATTCTGGTCAGAAGTGTACGAGCAGGCAAGCGAGTAATGGCCAACGTCAGCCGATATCTCACCCAAAAGCTCAGGCTAAAGGTGAATCGGCAAAAGTCCCAGGTGGTGAACGTCCATTCGCTGGAATACCTCGGATTTCAATTTCGAGGTATTCGAGTGTATTGGTCCGACAAAGCCTTTGCAGACTTCAAATACCGACTGAAGGGATTAACCGCCCGCAGTTGGAGAGTCTCAATGGAATACCGCCTGGAGCGCTTAAACCAGTATCTGCGAGGTTGGATGGGCTATTTTGGCATTTCACAGTATTATCACCCGATACCAGAGCTAGATGGTTGGTTGCGTCGGCGCATCAGGATGTGTTGCTGGAAACAGTGGCGCAGACCGCGTACGCGCATCAGCAAGCTCTTGGCCCTCGGGACCGATAAGCGTCATGCGATTTTGACGGGCATTAGCCGACAAGGCTACTGGCATTTGTCGAGAACGCTGGCGACACAAACAGGAATGACCAATGAGTGGTTAACACAACAGGGATTGTTGTCGATACGTGACTTGTGGATGAAAGCCCAAGGCTACGTTTGATGACACAGGTTAGTGTTTGCTCCGTGATGCTGAACCGCCCGGTGCGGACCCGCATGCCGGGTGGTGTGGGAGGGGGGATTCGTGAGGATTCTCCCTATCCCGATTAGCCTGCTTTAAACTTGGTGCAGATACAAAATACTGGGCCTATATTATGAGCTATCGCAGTATCATCACTATTGAACCAGATAAACGGGGTGGAAAGCCTTGCATCCGGCGGATGCGGATTACAGTCTACGATGTTTTAGGCTGGCTAGCTGTAGGTATGTCTATAGATGAAATTATTGATGACTTTCCAGAGTTAGTAGAAGCTGATATCAGGGCTTGTCTAGAATTCGCAGCTGATCGCGAACATCGGTTAGTGGCCTCGGTAAGTGCTGCATGAGACTGCTGTTTGACCAAAACCTCAGCCGAAAGTTAGTCGTAGGAGTAAGTTCAGCTAGCTTGTGACCCTACAGGATTATTTATCTTACTGAACAGGACTCATGTTTCCCAATTCAACGCTGACCGCATCAAAGCGATTGTCGCCAGGATGGTATGAGAGAATTTCTACTCCGATGGGCTCCCCTGTGGTTTCGTCCTTAATGAGAATAACGCCATCTCCTAACTCAGTACTAATTTGCTGTTTTCTGGGTGGTTGCCAGAAAACAGTTAATAGCTCCATTTCTGGTTCATAAAATACTTTTACTTGTGCCATAGGGATTCTCCTTCTTTGATTGCATCGGTTTGATAAGCTGTGATTAAAAATCCATCACCGTTTAACCGTCGTGCCACTGCGACAACCCAGCGTTTTTCCCTATGGGCAAGATAAAACAACAGTACCGCATCATCTCGGCTGCTACGACGGATTTCGTCAGGGTCGGCAAGGGCTTGCTGAACCAGTGCTTCTAGATCTTCAATGTCAGGATGTTTAGTAATTAGGGCTTGCTGAAAAAGTCTAATTAGTCTTTTTCGGGGCTGAAACAACGCAAATACGTTACCTTTTCAGGCTGTTTCGATAGGTAGGTGCAAGGGTGAATCGGCTGAAACCATTGGAAACTCGTAAAATGACC
>JBCCJR010000524.1:0-3013 GCA_039045805.1 Cyanobacteria bacterium P01_C01_bin.118 | reverse complement strand
GTGCAAAGGATGATGGGGATTGGTCATGATAGTTGCCAGCCATTTTCTATGGTCAAGCTACGAAGGCGTGTTGATGAGCAGCCATTATCGCGCAAAATCAATGCCTCAAAATTCAATGGCGAAGGAGCCAATCAGGGTAAAAGGTTCCCCAGGATATCTTTATTCAAAACTTACTGGAAGACGATACAGCAGCAACAGTATCTTTTGATGTTTAATTGGCTGGTTTTTGTGAAGACGAAATCGCCACCATCATCTCAGTAGCCAATGCTAAAAGTTGTGTGGATGACATGTTTCTTCTATGACGGTTTTAATGGTTCTCAAGCGAGCATTAGTTTGCAATCAAAACGTATAGGATACAGACGCTCGTACCGTCAGCGGCTCACCCCATCGATTACTCGAAGGTCTTGTACCGCGAACAGACTCGACAAAATCAACATCAAAGAGATTGTCAACATTCAGGCGTACTTGCCAATTATTCCGTTGATAGAACATTGCTGCATCGATGACAAAGTAGCTATCTACCTCAAAGCTGTTTTCTAAATCGCCCTGCCGTTCTCCGACGAAGTTAAATCCTAAACCAAAGCCCAACCCTTGCAAATCTCCTGATTGAATCTCATAGGTTGTCCACAAGCTAGCGCTGTGTTCCGGGATGCCCGATAGTCCATTACCGACCGGGAATGTGTTATCTTCAGCGATTTCCGCATCAATATAGGCATAGGAGGCAATAATATTCCAACCGGGCAAAACCTCGCCGGTCAGGTTGACATCCACCCCGCGACTCCCTTGTGCTCCAGTGGTAATTGAGGCCAGGGGATCGTTGGGGTCAGTTGTTGCTACGTTTCGCTTGGTGATATCGAAATACGCTAGTGTAGCAACTAGACGATCCTCAACAATTTCGCCGCGAATGCCCACTTCAAAACCCTCGCCTTCTTCGGGGTCTAAGAGATTGCCGTTTGTATCGGTACTAAAAGGATTTGGCGCAAAGGTGCGAGAGTAGTTGGCATAAAGAGAAATCGGTTCAATCGGTTGGTAAACGATGCCAATGCGGGGCGTTATGGCAGATTCATCTTGACTAAGTGTTGTATCTTGTACGTTCTGAATCACCTCTTGAAAGAAGGAATCATAGCGCAACCCTGCCACCAAAATTAAATTATCCAAAATGTCGATTTGGTCTTGCAGATAAATGCCCAATTGGTTTGCGTTTATATCCCGGTCAGTCAGAATTGGAACACGACTTGCAGAAGGAACATCAATATCTACGGTAGGGTCGAAAATATCGATGGGATTAATGGTTGCGGGATTAGCCAAGTCAGCAAATGTCAATGTATTGACCTCTGCATAAGCTAGATCGACTCCGAATAATAGCGTATGTTCTAAAGGCCCAGTATTAAACTCACCTTGAACGTTGGTATAGAACGAATAAGTATCGGTATTGCCAGCCTGTCTCAGAATGAAGCGGGTTAGAATACTCGTCGGAGGATTATCACGAGTAGGAAATGGCACCACGCCAAAGTCGAAGGAGCTAGAAGTGTAGCGAAACTGATTGCGGAGTGTCCAGTTGTCGCTAAACTGATGTTCCAGAATATACCCTGCACTCAAAAAGTCCTCTGCAACTGTGCTGTCCGGATCGTTGAATACCCGCTCTGGAGGGACATTAGCAATGCCCTCGCCAAAGGCCACCGAACCCGTATCATAGAATTCATTATCTTCAACATATTCCAGGCTGACGGTTAGATCGGTCTGATCGCTAATCTCCCCAGCCAGAGTGGGGGCGATAAAGAAGCGCTCAGAATCATTATTAAAATCTCGAAAACTCTCTTCTCGGCGATAAAGGGCGTTGAGGCGATAGCGCAAGCGCCCATCCTCGGTGAGAGGTCCCGAAAAGTCAAGGCTGGGGCTCACAAATCCTCGGTTTCCAGCCTGCAGTTGGATATTGTAGTACGGATCTGCCAAAGGCTGTTTCGTAACCAGATTAACCACACCACCCGGTTCCGCCTGACCGTACAAGACGGATGCCGGCCCTCTCAGGACTTCCACTCGCTCCAGGTTCGCCACCTCTGGTCCTGTCGTATCTTGGAAAAGTCCAGGGAGAATAAAGCCATCCCGTAGTACTGGGGCATTATCGAATCCGCGAATGGCAAAGTCAAGAGGACCAAACAAATTCTCGCCCAAGCTGGTGACACCCGCTGCGTTTTCCAACACCTCGGGTAGGCTCGTCGCCTGCTGCTCTTCAATGATTTGGCGCGGAATCACTTGAATCGACTGGGGAATATCGCGTATCGGCGTATCCGTGCGGGTGGCGGTGGAAGTATTGGGCTCAAGGTAGGGACTGCCTTCTTCACCGGTCACCACAATCTGGATAGCCTCATCTCCCTCGCCGGCTTGGGCAATCCCCGGCACCACGCTTAGGGTTAAGGCCGTTGCTGCGGCATCAATTTCAACCATAGGAACAGCATCGGTGCCGGTAATCACCACCTGTACCCGTTCACCTGGCAACCCCGTTACCTGCACTAGGGCAATGCCCTCAGCCGGTTCAAACTGCTGAAATTCACTGCCTTCAGGTAGCGCCAGCACCGCATTGGAAATCGTAGCAATTAGAGCATCCCCCGACACCGTCGTGGTGGGTGCAGCTAGCTCACCGTCAGCCGTTTCTAAGATCACCTGCAAGCCTGCCTCGGTTGCTTCCAGACGAATCCCGGTAATTTGCACCAGCGAGGCTTCGATTTGAGCCATCCATTCAGTCACGGTAGTGGCAGGTTGTGAGGCAGGGGAGAAGGTGGCAGGAGGAGATGAGGAGTTAGAGGGATGGGGAGTTGAGGCGTCGGGGCGTCGGGGGATAACGTCTATGTCAGACTGAGGTTGGGCTAAGGCAGCTTCTGCGATCGCGATCGGCCCGCTTGCCCCAGCTAACATGACAAAGAGATTCAGACCTCGTAGCGATTTTTCCAGCATGGTCCCTCACACCAATATCTAGGCCCACCTAAATCTGTGGCAGCTGCGTCCATAGGCAGCT
>JBCCJR010000523.1:0-3063 GCA_039045805.1 Cyanobacteria bacterium P01_C01_bin.118 | reverse complement strand
GTGCGATCGCGACATCCTCAGCCATACCATTGAGAATATTCGCTTTGCTAAAATTCCAGTTCTGGGCGTGGTTGCCAATGGTGTTATGTCAGACGGTAAGGGCTATAAATATTACAGCTATGGCTATGAAACACCTAAAACTGAAAAGGATCCGTTGCTGGCTTACAATCACAAAAACGGTAGCAACGGCAATGGCTCGCTAAAGGCTTCTGACCGTGATAAGGGACTAAAATTGACTGATTTCTTCAAGGGGCATAAATAGCCTGAAGCTTTTTCTAAAGGAGGGAAAGCTGTTGGTAGCCTGAATTTTGGTCTGAAACCAGGTTAGCGATCGCAACTCCCAATAACCGAACCTGGGGCTGGGGCTCTAGATGGTGCTCCAATAAGGCCTGGGCCAATGACTCGATCTCTGCAGACCGCTGCAAAGGAATGTCCACTGTACGACTGCGGGTGATTTGACGATAGTCTGCATATTTAATTTTTAGGGTGAGTGTATGGCCCATTTTCTTCGCTTTAAGTAACCGGGTCTCCACTTCGGCCACAATGCCAGTCAGGGCTTGGGACATGGCCTCCAGGGTGCACAGATCTTCAGCAAAGCTGCGTTCGGCACCAACGGATTTACGAATACGGTTGGGATTGACTCGGCGATTATCCTGGGCATTGGCTACCCGGAAATAGTGTCGCCCAACTTTGCCAAAATTAGCCATCAGATCCACTTCGTTCCAGCGTTGAAGATCCGCACCGGATTTAATCCCTAACTGTTTCATTTTGCGGGCGGTGGCAGGACCAATACCGTGAAATTTCTCGATGGGGAGGGTGGCAATAAAAGCTTTGGCATCCTCTGGCAAGATAACGTATAAACCGTCAGGCTTATTTACATCCGATGCCATTTTGGCCAGAAATTTATTAATGGATACTCCAGCAGATGCTGTGAGCTGGGTGGTTTCGACAATGCGGCGTTTGATGGTCTTGGCGGTTGCGATCGCAGAATCACACCCCGTCACATCCAAATAAGCCTCATCTAACGACAGCGGCTCCACCAGAGCTGTATAGTCCCGAAAAATCTCTCGAATCTGCTCTGATACCCGTCTATAAACATCAAATCGAGGCCGCGCAAAAATCACATGGGGGCAGCGCTGCACCGCAATCCGTGATGGCATCGCCGAATGAATGCCATAGCGTCTGGCCTCGTAGCTTGCCGCAGCCACCGCTCCTCGCTGTTCGGGACGACCACCCACCACCACCGGCCTATCCCGATATTCAACATGGTCCCGTTGCTCAATGGATGCATAAAAAGCATCCATATCAATATGCAGGATTTTGCGATGATCCATAATCTGGGGACATCCCCTAGCGGTCCAGCATTATAACAATCAAAAATGAGATTGACAGCTTGCCCAGACTAAAATCAAAAGTGGCTACCATCGATTGTTACGATCACAGGAGTCATGGCTATACTCTACCTATCGTTGTTGTGTCCCTAATGCGCTAGAAACTCTACAACAGGGCGACTTAGATTCAGGTAATTAAGCTAAACGCGTGCGGTCGGCTTACTCAGCCTTCCATTGAATTCAGTAAACACCACTCAGCTTAGACGGGTGCAGATCGTCAGCTGGCTTGTCTGTGATATTGGTTGCAGACAGGCTGAAATGGGTGCAGTTCAGCATTTAGCTTTCAGAAAGAATTAACAACAACAATGGTTTATAAGGTTTTTGCACTGAGCACCTTAGCTGCTCTAGCGCCAGTTTTGCCTGGCCATCAGGCCCTGGCCAGTGACACCTCTCTCTCCCTATTTGGAGAGACCACCATCGGGGGGATTACCGCCAAAGTCACCTCAGGAGTTAATCCAGACGGTACAGGTACCTCGGGCACATTTTCCGAATTTTATGACGACAATACAGTCACCATCGATTTTAATGCCGCCCCGACTCCACTAGGAGAAAATCGCTACACCTTTGGCACTGACTTGATTACGTACACATTTGAACAAGAGCTGGGGGCTGCACTTAGTAAAACAACCGGTGTCTATAATGAACGCTGGGCCCCTACAGGTGCAAATGGAGAGAAAAATACATCCAACTATCTAGCCGTTTTTCAGGGTAACTCAGTCACCATCGATCTCGACACAGAGCTCAATTACTTTGGTATCAACTGGGGGGCTTTGAGTAAAGGCAATAACTTTACATTCCTCAAAGATGGCACCCCCCTCAGCACATTTACAACCAAGGACATTAACCCCATCGCTGCTGTTAAAGCCACTCATCAAAAAAATGAAGGCAATGGCTATGTCCATTTCTACACCAGCACCACCGGTAGCAGTTTTGATCAAATTAGCATTTCTCAAACCAGCAATGGTGGTTTTGAAACCGACAATCACTCCTTTCGAATAGGTGATGAACCATTTGATTTTGATGAGAACTTACCAGCTCCCGAAACAGTACCTGAACCAACAACCTTAATAAGTTTAGCCGTCATAGGCGGTCTAGTTTTTAGTCGTAAACGTCTGCGGGCCTAACTGAGAGAAGAGTAAACAGCCTCTAAGAAATATTTCTTAGAGGCTGTTTACCATTTTAATAACGCTGATCATCAGCGTTTAGACAAACTCCGTATTTTCCAGGAAAATATCTGCCTGTATAAGGTTTAGCTAAAGCCTGAATAGTCCCCTTAGAGTTTCTAAAAAGTCTTGGCACTCTAGGGCTGTGATATTTACCTTAATCAACATAGGTAATGTCAAAGTCCAAGTTATTGGTTAGAAAGACTCCCATGCCTGTTTTCAATGTCGATAATTTTCTTTCAAGTCTGTTTACCTGGCTCAAACTTGGCGTTTCCTTAGCTGTCTTGATTTTCCTCACTATCAAGCTTATTGATATCTGGAAAGACACAGCCAGCCAGTCTAATGATTTCGACCCAACAAGCAAGATATCCACATCTCATTATTTTTCTTAAGCCTTCACGGTCGTTGTCTCCCAAAATTTAGCCAAGAAGAAGGGTTTTCCATTGTAAAAAATATTTCCTGTCTAAAAGATAGGTTCTAATTAACCTGAATCCCATCAAAAGTAAAAT
>JBCCJR010000522.1:0-3064 GCA_039045805.1 Cyanobacteria bacterium P01_C01_bin.118 | reverse complement strand
TGAGGACCGCTGCAATAGCCCCACCACCAGCTGTCAGGAACATATGCTTATAGGGACGCCCGGACGCCAGAGCAATTAGCCAAAGGGTGATGCCACAGACAGCAGTGGTACTCAAGTTAGGCTGCATCAAAATCGATAGCAGACAGAGGGCAAAGAGGCCTAACCAGAAGCAACGGGCTTTAATGCGAAACCGATGCCAGCGACCAAACAGCCGAGCACTCTGAAGAATCAAAAAGGGTTTGAGCAATTCCGACGGTTGAATTAAAAACGGTCCTAGCGGTAACCAACGGGTAGCGCCGTTCACCGTTACCCCCAAACCTGGAATATGGGTGGCAACAATCAACCCAAAACACACAAACAATCCCAAACCAGACAGCCGCATAACCGTCTGCAGCGGATGACGGGCAACCCACCGGGACAACAGCAGTCCCACCACAATCCATACAATCTGAACCTTAAAGTAGCGAGCACCATCGCCTATTTCTAAATCCGCCACTGGATAGGAAGCTGAAAACAGGACTACTAAACCAATTGCTAACCACAGCATGGTCAGCCATCGTAGTAGTCTGGCTTCCAGTGCCCAGTCCCGCACCGAAAAAAAGTTGACGATACTAGCAAAACGATTCAGATTCAATGGACGATCTTGGATGTGTAGTGCTTAAGAGATAAAGAAAACCATCGACCTTGTCAAGGGGGAATCCAGGAAAGGTCGATGGATAGTAGAGGATTTTTATACCAGATCGTTCATTAGGGACACGCAACGCCCCTAATGAACTTTAGCGACCAATCGCTGGGGCTTTGGCAGGGGGAAGGTTGCCAATGGGTAGCGGGGGTTGATGATCTGCGATCGCAAACAGCTCCGTCCGCAACGACTCACTAATTTGCATCGTCTTAGCGTCATACACCTGAGTCAGCAGCTTAGGATACAGACCAAACCCAATAATGGGCACCAACAAGCAAGCAATAATAAACACCTCGCGAGGTTCCGCATCGATCAGCACCTGATGCTCAGTCAATTCCTGATTCTCAGGCCCAAAGAAGATCTCCCGCAGCATCGACAACAAGTATATGGGCGTCAAAATCACACCCACCGCCATCAGTAAGATCATCGTCAGCTTGAAGTTAAAGCTATAGGCATCGCTATTGGCAAAGCCCACAAACACCATTAACTCAGCCACAAATCCACTCATCCCCGGCAACGCCAGAGACGCCATAGAGCATGCCGTAAACATAGAAAAGATTTTTGGCATCTTAGAACCAACACCACCCATCTCCGACAAAATCAGCGTATGGGTACGATCGTAGGTGGCCCCTACCAAAAAGAACAGACTGGCACCAATCAAACCGTGGGACACCATCTGCAGTACAGCGCCACTCATGCCCAAGTTAGTAAACGAGGCAATACCGATAATCACAAACCCCATATGGGAAATGGACGAATAGGCAATCTTACGCTTCAGATTACGCTGGGCAAAGGATGTGAGTGCCGCGTAGATGATATTGATCACCCCAAACAGGATTAACCCTGGAGCCACAATGGCGTGGGCATCCGGCAGCATCTCCACATTCATCCGGATCAACGCATAGCCACCCATCTTTAACAAAATGCCCGCCAGCAACATGTGGACCGGAGCCGTCGCCTCACCATGAGCATCGGGCAGCCAGGTGTGCAACGGAAATATAGGCAACTTAACCGCATAGGCCACCAAAAAGGCCGTATACAACCAGAGCTGTAGCCGCACCGGAAACTCTTTGGCCATCAACGCCTGCATATCAAAGGTGATAGTGTCACCGTAGAACGCCATCGCCAAGGCAGCCACCAAAATAAACAGTGAACCGCCTGCCGTGTAGAGAATAAACTTAGTCGCTGCATAGAGACGGCGCTTGCCACCCCAAATCGACAGCAGCAGGTACACCGGGATCAGCTCCAGTTCCCATACCAGGAAGAACAGCAGCATATCCTGCACGGCAAACACAGCAACCTGTGCGCCGTACATCGACAACAGCAAAAAGTAAAATAGTTTGGGTTTTAAGGTGACCGGCCATGAAGCCAGGATCGCCAGCGTGGTGATAAAGCCAGTCAGCAGGACCAACGGCATAGAAAGACCGTCTACACCCACTGACCAATTGAGATCCAGCGCAGGCACCCAGCTATAACTTTCCACCAGCTGCATACCAGAGCTAGCGGGATCATAGTACTTGACAAAGGCAGTGACAATCAGAGCGAAGTCAATCAGTCCGACTATGAGGGAATACCACCGTACTGTTTTGCCATCCTCATCGGGAATCAGAGGCACCAGTAACGCCGCCACAATCGGCAGCAAAATGATGGTGGTTAACCAAGGAAATGTTGCAAAGTCCATAAACGTTAAGGCCAGTTTCAATAGCAGTGGCCACATCGTGAAGACCCTTGGGTCTGATAAAGCGGCTGTAGATATGGGCGGGCTGCCAAGCAGCAGCTGTCCGGCCTCGTTAACCACTGTAAGAATAAAAATAATGATCCCCAGTCATCTGCTGGATTTCTTAAAGGTGTGTAATCAGAACGTTACAAGTGATTAATAAAGTCAAGGGAATAGTAAATGATGAGCAGTCGTTAAATATCCCAAAACATAGCGGCACGACTTTGGAGAAAACGTTACTCTAATAGCCAATCTTCCCCATGCTGTCCACCTTATTCTTATCCAGAGGAGAAGGTGCCGGGGGATGCGATTTCCCACTCATCCCGATATCCTCTATGTCCGTCGCTGCCTATTTCAACGCCGATGAAAACGGCCATAAGTCCTTTGAGCTCCCCGGCGCATCCCCCCACTACAACCCCGATCGCCCAGGGCAGGTCGAACACATCGCCCTCGATTTAGACTTTGACATTCCTAAAAAAAGCTACAGCGGCACCTGTAGCATTCGCCTCAATCCTGTACGCAACGGCATCAGTAGCCTCACCCTCGATGCTGTCAGCCTGTCCATCAGCTCAATCAACATCGACAATCAGCCCCAACCATTTGACTACGATGGTGAACAGCTGCACATTCAGTTAACCAAACCCACCCTGGCAGGCCAGCCCATT
>JBCCJR010000521.1:0-3104 GCA_039045805.1 Cyanobacteria bacterium P01_C01_bin.118 | reverse complement strand
CCACTTGTACCACCACATTCAATGGAGCTTGTGTCGGAGCTCGTTTTGGCATAGCCAGTCGTTGTCTCAGGTCAATGGCCGTGACAATTTGACCGCGTAGGTTGATCAACCCCCCCACCTCTGACGGTGCGAGGGGAACATGGGTCATTTCCTGATAGCGAATAATTTCCTGTACTTTTTCCACAGTAACGCCAAAAAAAAGCTGGTCTAGAAAAAACGTACAAAACTGTTGTTCGTCAGCCATGGTGCATCACTCCCCTATCAGAAATCTCTTTAACTGGCCGCCTGCAATACGGCAGGTGCACCAGCACGAATGATCGCATCCACATCAATCAGTTCAGTAATCCGATTTTGAATCACTGCAGAGTATTGAATTTCAGGCTGAGTTGCCGTGCCTTTGATCAAAATTTGTTCCTCTACAATATCGATAATATTCTCTACCACCAAACCAACATTGTGTTGATCATCAACTGACACCACAACCATAGCAATGGTGTCCTCTGAGGAGATGGCGGCGGCACGATCATTATGATTCGCCAACACAGACGATAAATAGATCAGTGGCAAGATTTGCTGCCGATACTGAATCACATGTTTACGATGAGTGCCCTCTACATCACGACTAGAGATTTTTTCTAATCGAGTCACTCGGTCCAGGGGCAATGCCATATGGCGTTCATTCGGCCCCTCAAACAAGAGCAACATTTGCCGATCAATATCAGTTTGCTCCTGGGATAGTCCGTCAGCCAAGAGAGCGACTTCCTGGGCTTCAGAAATCACATGAGCTCTTTGGGCCAGACCCTGAACGTCCAGAATCAGAGCAACTCGGCCATCGCCCATAATCGTCGCCCCCGCAAAGCAAGACAGCCCCTTTAGTTGCTTACCCAATGGTTTGACGACAATTTCCTGGGTATCATTAATAGTATCCACCAATAATCCAAATGGTTTGTCCGTGGCTTGGAGCACCAGAATATTGAGAACATCCATATCGTTCTCTGACTCGGTTACCTCAAGCGTTTCCTCATTTATCTCTGCTGGACTAGGCTGCAAGGCATGTGGTTGTTCAAGGCTAGGCTCTGTATCTAGCTGCAGTTCCTGATTTAAATACACCAGAGGCAAGAGCTTACCGCGCAATCGATAGACAGGAGCACCATGCACCATTTCAATACCGCGCTGGGCTTGTTTCCCTTCCAGGCGCACCAGCTCAACCAGGCTGACCTGCGGAATGGCATAGCGTTCGCCACCACTAGACACAATCAGTGTGGGAATAATCGCCAGGGTCAGTGGAATTTTTAACTTAAACGATGTTCCCTGCCCTGGCTGACTAGACACATCAATGCTGCCACCAATTTTGTCAATATTGGTCTGGACCACATCCATCCCTACGCCTCGCCCCGACAAATTTGTCACTTGCTCAGCCGTGGATAGACCAGGCAAAAACACCAGATTCAGAGCTTCTTGCTCACTCATACGAGCCGCTTGTTCGGTGGTGATCAAGCCCCGCTGCACGGCTTTGATCTTGATCTGTCCAGCATCAATGCCCTTGCCATCGTCGGCAATTTCAATATTGACGTAGCCACTTTCGTGAAAAGCTCGTAGAAATAGTTGGCCCACCTCAGGTTTTCCAGCTAATAGCCGTTCCGATGGAGTTTCAATGCCATGGTCTACACAATTACGGACAAGATGGGTGAGGGGATCTGCGATCGCTTCTATCAATGTTTTATCCAGCTCAGTCTCTTCCCCGTCCATCTCTAATTGCACTTGCTTGCCCAGAGATAGACTAATGTCTCGCACCACCCGAGGAAATTTGCTCCAGATATTGCGGATTGGCTGCATCCGCGTCTGCATCACTCCTTCTTGCAGTTCTGTAGTGACAATATTCAGCCGCTGCGATGTATCGATCAGCGCCTTATCCGTTTGATTATTGGCATACTCCAAAATCTGATTGCGGCACAGCACCAGCTCACCCACCAGATTCATCAGCTTATCCAACAGGTCCACATCAACCCGAATATTGCTGTTACTGACGCTAGCAGCAGACGACATGGTCAAAACCGGCTCAGCTTCCCCGGTTTCCTCTGTCTCTACTCTTTCCAGGGCAGGTACAAGATCAGCCTCTACGGTTCCTGCTTGCAACTGGCCTAATCGCCCAATCAACGCCGCATAGTCGCCATCCCCCTCATTCCCTGTCGCCTCCAGCGCAGTCAGAATTTGCTGGATAGCATCAAGAACCTGGAGCAGCGCGGTCGTGATTTCTGGTGTTAGGGTGAGATGCCGATCTCTCAAGCGACTGAGCAAACTTTCCCCTGCATGGGCCACAGACTGCAGAATCTCAAACCCCAAAAACCCACAATTTCCCTTCAGGGTATGAAGCGCACGATAGATGCGATTCATCACATCAGCACTATCTGGCTCCTGTTCAAGAGCCACCAGATCCACTTCAATCTGGCTCAAATTTTCATTGCTTTCTAACAGAAATGCCTTAAGGTCTTCATCGAGTTCCATACTTGACCCTGAGCCCTACTCATTCCTAACTCTTTCACCTTATACCTATGGGTACCAACTATTTCAAGATTGATGCAAAATTAGCCAACCCTGTAAAAAACAACAACTGACACCTACGGGTAAATACTGAGAACATTAGCTGATATGTGGGTGAAGGTGAGATCTCATCATCCCCACATCCTAATCATGATTGAGAAAATCAATACAAGCTATGGGTTCGAGCTAGAATTACGGAGTGGCTTACATTTTCACAAATCATGAGCATTCGAGATCTTGAAGCTCAACTTTTGTCCTTGTCTCCGGTTGATAAGCTAGAAGCAATTCAACTTCTTTCTCGCAGCTTAAGTAATAACTGGCGTAGCATTAGCAAAACGCCAGGGGTTTGTGGGGGTGAGGCCTGTATTGAAGGAACTCGTATTCCTGTCTGGGTCCTGGTGAGTTACCATCAGCTCGGAGTGAAAGATTCTGACCAACTTTATAACTATCCAACGCTGACGGCTTTGGATCTAGCCAACGCTTGGACCTATGCAGCTGCAAATCCAGAAGAGATTGAGGCTGCTATTCAGGCAAATGATGATGACATGGACGACTAGTAAATG
>JBCCJR010000520.1:0-3109 GCA_039045805.1 Cyanobacteria bacterium P01_C01_bin.118 | reverse complement strand
CCAGGAACTATTAACAGACAACAATCTTTCCCAGTTTAAAACCTGGTTAGCCGACAACAATCTCTACGTCTTTACCCTCAACGGATTTCCCTACGGTGGATTTCATCACAAAATCGTCAAGGACCAGGTCTATGCCCCCGACTGGTCAAAGTCTGAGCGTTTAGACTACACCCTTCGCCTGGTCGATATTCTGACAGCTTTATTGCCAGAGAGCGTGGACGGTGGCATTTCCACCGTCCCCCTGTCCTACAAACCCTGGTGGTCAGACGACGACAGTCGCGATACTGTTTTTGCCAACTGCACCCTGCACCTGGCCCAACTAACCGCCAAATTAGCAGCTCTGAGAGAACAATCAGGCCAACTGATCCATCTCGACCTAGAACCTGAACCCGATGGACTCTTGGAAAATGCCACTGAGGTGATCAGTTATTTTCAAAACTGGCTGCTGCCTGAAGGAGGGACCTGGCTAGCTAAGCAAATGGGTATTACCAAATCCCAAGCAGAACAACTGCTGCGAGACCACATTCAAGTGTGTTACGACACCTGCCATTTTGCTGTGGAGTATGAAACACCTCAGCAAGTATTCGAACAGTTCAATACTGCAGGGATAAAAATCGGCAAAGCTCAGCTCAGTGCAGCATTACGTATCGACTTGCCGCAGGATATCGACGAACGTCAGTGGCTAGTCACTCAGCTGGAACCATTTGCCGAATCTACCTATCTACATCAGGTGATTGAACGTCACCCAAATGGGAAATTACAACACTACAAGGATTTGCAAACAGCCTTACCCCATTTTGTTAATAGCCAGGGGCAAGAATGGCGCACCCATTTCCATGTGCCCATCTTTATCGATCGCTATCAAGCATTTCAGTCCACCCAGGCTGATATCACTGATTTTCTTAAAGCCCTGGAAAGCAATCCCGGCTGTACCCATCTAGAAATCGAGACCTATACCTGGGATGTCCTTCCCCCTGAAATGAAGCTAGATATGCTCACTTCGATCCACCGAGAATACGAGTGGGTATTAGCAACAATGTCCAGGGAAATGTCTAGGGAAACTATAAGCGTTTAACCATGGAAAAAACTGTTGTACTTAATGTTGTTGGCCTAACTGCCCATTTGATTGGCAAATACACACCCTATCTGTCTCGTTGGGCGGCCAAAGGTAAACAAATCGCTATTAACCCGGTACTGCCAGCGGTTACCTGCACAGCTCAGTCTACTTACCTGACCGGCAAATATCCCAGTGACCATGGCATTGTTGCCAATGGTTGGTATTTCCGCGATGACTGTGAGGTCAAATTTTGGCGACAGTCCAACAAGTTGGTGCAAGCACCCAAAATATGGGATATGGCACGGGACATTGATCCCAACTTTACCTGCGCCAACATGTTTTGGTGGTACAACATGTACTCCACCGCCGACTACGAAGTCACACCACGACCCATGTACCCGGCAGATGGCCGCAAACTACCGGATATCAACAGTAAACCAGCCAACCTGCGACCCCAATTACAGGCCGACCTGGGTCAGTTTCCCCTGTTTAAATTTTGGGGGCCAGCCACCTCAATTGAGTCCAGCCGCTGGATTGCAGAATCCGCTAAGTGGGTAGAGGTAAAAAAGGATCCCACCCTCACCCTAATTTATTTACCCCATCTGGACTACTGCTGCCAGAAGGTGGGCAATGAGCCAGACCTGATTGCTACAGATTTACAAGAAATCGACCAGGTGTGTGGTGATTTGATTAATTACTATGAAAGTCGTGGGGCTCAGGTAATTGTGCTCTCAGAATATGGCATTACACCCGTTTCCAAGCCAGCGCACCTAAATCGCATGTTGCGAGAACAAGGTTTGCTGGCTGTCAGAGAAGAACTAGGACGAGAGCTGTTGGATGCTGGTGCCACTAGAGCCTTTGCAGTAGCCGACCACCAGCTGGCCCATATCTATGTAAACGACCCAACCTGCGTGACTCAGGTGAAGTCTCTACTAGAACAGATGGATGGCGTTGCACAAGTTCTCGATGAGACCACCAAGGCAGACTATCACCTGGATCATCCCCGCTCCGGTGAGTTGATTGCCATTGCAGACCCAGATGCCTGGTTTACCTACTACTACTGGTTGGATGATGCCAAAGCTCCAGACTTTGCCCGTACGGTGGACATTCATCGAAAACCAGGATACGACCCCGCTGAAATGTTTATTGACCCAGCCATTCGGCTACCTAAACTCAAAGTTGCTAAAACATTACTCAAGAAAAAACTTGGCTTCCGAACGTTAATGGAGCTAACGCCTATAGAAGCTGACATTGTAAAGGGCTCCCACGGGCATCTCACCACCGATCCAAGCCAGGGCCCATTGCTAATTTCCCAGCAAGCACAGCATCTACAGTCCGACACCATTGACGCGATAGATGTCTGTGACATTATCTTGAACCATCTGCAGGCAAAAACACCCCAGGAATTATTAGCCCACACATAAGAATGCGGAAACCTTGCTGTCTTCGGTGAATGTTTAACTGGTTCGATGGTCTAGTTCTGTGGGAGTTTGATTTGGTATGGCTATGTGGTGTCAGGCGATGGCATTAATCTTACCCCTCAGCATTCTGGGCTGTAGTGTGGCAGGGGCGAAAATAGCTGATGCCGAGGTCGTGACTGAAACTACGCTCTCACAAGCATCCATTGCCAGTTTGAACCAGGTGCCTCCTAACGGCATAGATACGTTAGATGAGGACGCTTTTCGTTATTTTCAAGCTATGGGACCTCTGGAATATGCAGCCCGATTAGGCGGGATGCCCGATGTGCCTACCTGGCGTGTGCGTCTGCAGTTGTATCCGGTGTGGCAGGGGGCCGATATGCTTTACCAGGTGAAGGTGGATCACTTTAATATGTCGCCTGCATTGTATGACTCTTTGGTCAGCAGCTATGGCGAGGAGAATGTTGACCCTAGTCTGGCTAATAATGAGCCTCATCAGCATATTTCTCTAGAGTTTTTGCCGGTGATGAATGTGGCGGCAGATTGGCTGTCGGACTCTACTCAAGTTGCTGAGTCGGATGTGATTGTCAATCCTACCTGTGGTTTGGGGACAGGCTGTGCTGAACTGGATGAT
>JBCCJR010000519.1:0-3142 GCA_039045805.1 Cyanobacteria bacterium P01_C01_bin.118 | reverse complement strand
TCATCGGAGTCCCCGAGATTAAGCACCAGATCAAATTGGGTGGTGCCGGTAAAGATAGGTTCAGGGTGAATGGTTAAGTCACCACAGGGATAAGCCTGAAACGGCAGATTTTGTAATGTCAGCAACACCTGTAGCAGTGGGGCATAGCTGCGGGAGCGTTCTGGCTGTAATACATCCACCAGTTTCTCAAAGGGTAAATCCTGGTGGGCATTGGCCTCGATCACCCCAGCTCGCACCTGCTGCAAAAGCTGACGAAATGTCCAGTCCGGATCTAATTGCGTCCTCAGGGCCAGGGTGTTGATTAAAACGCCAATGAGTTGTTCTGTGGCCACCTGATTGCGGTTGGCTACGGGGGCTCCGACAACTAAATCGGTTTGCTCGGTGTAGCGATACAGCAGCACTTTAAAGGCCGCCAGGACGGTCATAAACAACGTTGCCCCTTCACTTTTGCCTAAGTCCTTAAGGGCCTGGGTTAACTTTGGTGTCAGGGCAACCGCCTGTCTACCTCCCTGGGTACTTTGCACCGGGGGACGGGGATAGTCCGTGGGCAACTCCAAGACCGTGGGTGCCCCCTGCAGCTGCTGTTGCCAGTATTGAATATGACTTTGGCTATGCTCTCCTTCTAGCCAATCTCGCTGCCAAATCCCGTAGTCTACATACTGGATACCTAGGGGAGGGAGAGGATTGGGGTGATGGACCTGAAACGCTTCGTATAGGGCCGTTAGCTCTCGGATAATAATACCCAAAGCCCAGCCGTCTGCGATAATGTGATGGAGACAAAGGCACAGAATATAGCTGTCGGTGTCTAGATGGAGGAGACGCGATCGCAACAACGGTCCTTTCGCTAAATCAAATGGGTCCTTAGCAATGGCACTGGCATGATAGTCAATCTGTTGCTGTCGTTGTTCAGGGGCCATATCCTGAAGGTCAACACGGTCAAGCACCCATGGTTGAGCCGGTTGAATGACCTGAACCGGTTCTCCATCACCATCAAATTTAAAGACGGTGCGTAGCGGTTCGTGCCGTTCACACAGAGCCGTCAAGCTTTTTTCCAGGATAGAGATATCCAGGGGGCCAGCGATCCGAATGGAGCTGGGGAGATGATAAAACGGACTTTCCGGTTGCAGTTGATGTAGCAGCCATAGTCGCTGTTGTGAAAACGAAAGCGGAAATGTATCCGTATCTCGCGATTGAATAGGAATCGACGATGATGAGCCCTGCCGTTTCTCTTGCAGGTGCTGAGTGAGTTTTGCCAGCTGTTCTGGGGAGAGATTGGTAATCCGATTGGCTAAATTATCCATGGTTAGTCTCTCCTCCTGTCGTTTGCGGCTCACTGTCCAATGTGGGCTCCAGCGTTGCCAGCAAATCAGGGTCAATCTGTTCAGCTAAACTTTGGGCAATTGCGTCCGCTAGCTGAGCCACGCTGGGGTCTTCAAACAGGTGACGGAGAGATACCTCCACCTGGAATATTTCCCGTACCCGCGTCATTACCTGAATCGCCAGCAGCGAGTCTCCGCCAAGTTCAAAGAAATTATCTTGAATACCGATGGGCTCTCGCTTGAGGATCTCCTGCCAAATTTCTACAACCATAGATTGAATGGCATTCTCAGGGGCCACATAGGGAGTAGACTCTGGCGCAGAGTCCATTGATGTGGTCTTCTGCCACAGGTTCTCTAAACGACGGCGATCAACTTTGCCATTGCTGGTTAAGGGAATCTCTTCAAGGGTCACATATCCCTGGGGCACCATATAAGCTGGTAATTTTTGGCTCACATGGTTTCTAATATCTTGGGGTTGAAGAGTGCGAACGTCTTCAGATATTTCCTGATAGACATAGGCCACCAGCTGTTGTCCCTGGTTTGGCTCACCCGCAACTAGCACCACGGCCTGGGCAATATCAGGATGCTGTTCTAGGACAAGCTCAATCTCTCCCAACTCAATGCGGAATCCCCCCAGTTTCACTTGATTATCTTCACGACCGAGAAACTCGATTTGGCCACTGGGTAAATATCGGCCCAGGTCTCCAGTTCGGTAAAGAGCCTGACCGGTGCTCGGATGGGTGATAAAACTCGCGGCAGTTTTGACGTTATCTTGCCAGTACCCATTGGCCAGCCCCTCGCCACCGATATAAAGCTGTCCAGGCACCCATACCGGGCAGTGTTCTAACTGGGCATCTACCACATAGAACTGTTGGTTGGCCAATGGGCGACCGTAGGGAATACTAGCCCAGTCAGATTCCACCCGCTCAATGGGGTAAAAGATTGACCAGATGGAGGCTTCCGTTGCCCCCCCTAAACTCACCACCTCGGCAGCAGGTGCGAGAGTGCGAATCTGGTCCGGCAGTGCCAGGGGTAACCAATCTCCGCTTAAAAGCACCAGTCGTAGAGAAGATGGAACAATATTAGCCCGATTACCGGCATGGATAACCAGCATCTGCATCAGAGCGGGGACCGAATTCCAGATAGTCACCTGTTCTCGCAGCAGCATCTCAGACCACAGGGCAGGCTCTTTTGCTGCTCTGGTGGGGGGCATCACAATGGTGCCACCTGCTGCCAGAGTGCCAAAAATGTCATAGACCGAGAGATCAAAGCTCAGGGAAGACAGGGCAAACACGCGATCTTCTGGCCCTACCTGCCACCGTTGATTGATATCCAAAATGGTGTTGACCGCACTGCGGTGATCGATCATTACCCCTTTGGGTGTGCCGGTGGAGCCCGAGGTGTAGATTACGTAGGCTAAATCTGTTGTTTTTTGTTGAGGAGAGGGGGAGAGGGGAAGAGGGGGAGAGGGGGAGAGGGCGTCAACAGCTATTGACTGTACTTGTTGAGGCCAGGTGGTCTCTAGCCAGCTTTGGGTGAGGACAATGGGAAGATCCTTGGATTTTAAGCTTTGTTCAATTAACTGCCAGCGGCGTTCCTGGGGTAATGCTGGGTCAATGGGTACGTAGGCGGCTCCTGCCATCAATACGCCGAGAACGGCCACCACCTGTTCCCAGCCTTTCTCCATGGCGATTGGAACCAGCTGGTTTGGCTGAATATTTAAGGATTGCAAGTGACGGCTTAGCTGTTGCGATCGCTGCTGCACCTCAGCATAGGTCAATGTGTCAGTTTCAGTAATAACAGCGGGATGTTTGGGCCGTCGC
>JBCCJR010000518.1:0-3158 GCA_039045805.1 Cyanobacteria bacterium P01_C01_bin.118 | reverse complement strand
TGCGTTCTTAGTAACGTTAGAGACTTTGCTGATTGTCAAAAAATACGATAGCAAAAGTGATAATGACTTGTTAGTGCGATCGCGACTTAAATACGGCAATGATCAAGTTGTAGAAGCGATCAACTTTTTCGAAAACGATGTCCCCGCCGGAACGGTTAGAAACAATCTATTGTGTGAGTATATCTATGCCCAGGAGAAGTATTCCAAGCTCGATCGAGTGCATCTTGAAGTTGAGGTAATGGAGCTGTCTGGGGATATCAGCTTAGACAAAAATATTGCCAAAGGGCTAAATGCAGTTAAAAATACCTTTGGGATGGTGCTGAGTTCCTTTTTACCCTTTGGCGGTGTGGCGTTTAATGTGATGAAAAAGGTGAACGGTGTTAGAAGTGACAAGCGCCGGATCTTTTTGAGTCAGCTGGATTTATATGGAGATGGAGGAGAAGGTGAAGCCCGGCTACGCTATGGAGCCTATGTATTCTTTCGAGAACCTGTGGATGCCTCTGGTTACAAGCTCCATCAGCTCAAGATAAAACTTGGCGACCCCAACGAACCCTGTCCCTATGATTATATTGTTGTCAAAGTTGTTCCAACTATCATACGTGTGGGCAGCAGTGAAGAAATTGCTCTGAAAAATCAGAAACTAGCCACGTCTTTGGGCACCATGGATGGTCAAATGGATGTCAATGCAAACTGGCATTCTAATTTTGAAAACGTGATGCCCGATGCTGAAAACTTAAAAAAGTTGGCTCTTTTTTACAGCCTTGAAAAACGCCAGAAAGCTGGAGAAGCATTAGATAGTTCTCGGATAAAGCAGTACCATACATTGGCAAAGGAATTAAAAGAGCTGATCGGGTAGTTCATCATTCCTGCTTACCCCCTTGCCCCAACTGACAACTATTGAAGATAATGGCAACTGTCGCCACCCACTAGGAACCCTCAATGCTGTCAGCTGTCAAGCCTAAATTGGATACCGATAATCAGACGGTCTATTTTCGCTGCATTGCGGGCTGCCCTGGCAAGCATTCGATCTATGACGTCATCTACACCTGTCCAATCTGTGGCAGCTTGCTAGAGGTGCATCACGAGCGTGAGCCCCTTAAGAAACGTGACGCCTCTGAATGGAAGCAGCTGTTTGACTCCCGTGTGGGCACCACAAAATGGCCCCACGGCAGCGGCGTTTGGGGTCTGCGGGAATGGGTGATTCCGTCGCTGGCGGATGAAAATGTAGTCAGCATGTTTGAAGGTAATACCAATCTGTTTTGGGCAGAACGATTGGGACAGCAGCTGGGGGTGCCCGATCTGTGGATTAAGCTGTGCGGCAATAGTCATACCGGTAGTTTCAAAGACCTGGGCATGACTGTGCTGGTGAGTGTGGTCAAGCAAATGATGGCCCAGGGTAGTCCGGTCAAAGCCGTTGCCTGTGCCAGTACCGGTGACACCAGTGCTGCCCTTGCAGCCTATGCAGCCTATGCGGGTATTCCGGCGGTAATTTTCTTGCCTGCCGGTAAAGTCAGTACGGCCCAGCTGATCCAGCCAGTGGCCAACGGTGCCCATGTGCTGGCCCTTGATACCGACTTTGATGGCTGTATGGAAATCGTCAAGCAGGTAACCGAGGACAACTCCATATACCTGGCCAATTCTATGAACAGTTTGCGAATCGAAGGTCAGAAAACCGTCGGTATCGAAATTGTGCGCCAGTTTGATTGGCAAGTGCCCGACTGGATCATTATCCCGGTGGGTAATTTGGGTAACATCAGCGCTCTTTATAAAGGCTTCCAGCTGATGATAGACCTGGGGCTAATTGACCGCATGCCCAGGCTTGTTGCAGCCCAAGCGGCAAAGGCCAATCCGTTTTATGAGTCTTTCAAAAATGGATTCAAAGAAAAAGTGAGTATCACGGCCGAGCAAACCCTGGCTAATGCCATCAGAATTGGCAACCCCGTCAGCTATGAAAAAGCTATTAAAGCGGTTGTAGAAACAGACGGCATTGTGGAACAGGCCACTGAAAATGAACTGGCAGCGGCAGCAGCCCATGCTGATTTGACTGGTATGTTCACCTGTCCACATACTGGTGTGGCTCTGGCGGTGTTAACCAAATTAATCAAACGAGGTGTGATTAAGTCCAGCGACAAAACCGTGGTGATTAGTACCGCCCACGGGTTGAAGTTTACTGACTTTAAGGTGGGGTACCACGAGTCCACACTGGAAGATGTGACCAGCCAGTATGCTAATCCTGCTGTTCACTTACCGGCTGATGCCGATGCGGTGAAGGCCGAAATCCAGAAGCGTTTGGTTGGTTAGTAGGGAGTAAAGTCTCAATAAAGACTGGATAGTCATCGGGAAAACAAAGACTCGTGGTCTGAAGTCCAAGGCTCACGCTATTGGATGTTCCTATGACCGCTACTACATTTGGCTCGGCTGCCCATCGAACTAAAGACTGGGCCAGGGTGTTTGCTCGCAATACTCAGCAATGGCAACAGTTTGCTGTTGACTTTGATGTACAAGCAGCCAAACTAGAGCCCGAGTTTATTGGGTCGATTCAGGCGTTTCAGCTAACTGAGCAATCCGAAGGTAAGCGGCTTATGGCCATTGCCCAACAGTATGCCGCACACCATAACGCTCCTGACTATGTGAAAGCGATTCAACACTTTATTAGAGAAGAACAGCGCCATGCAGACTATCTCAGTCGGGTGCTGCAGGCTAATGGTGCCAGTACATTGACCAAACAATGGACGGATAGTATCTTTCGAAATTTACGTCAGTTGGTAGGACCAGAGTTGATGTTATCCCTGTTGCTAATGGCAGAAATTGTTGCCATTGCCTATTATTCGTCCCTTGCCCGCGCCAGTCAAAATCTCCATGCCAAACGCCTATTTGAACGCATTTTGCAGGATGAAACTACTCATATTCAGTTTCACTGTGAGCATATGACCTCATTTACGCCGCTTTTGGATTCCCTCCGTTGGACGGCTCAGCGATTGTTTCTGGCAATGGTCACCGTGGTCATTTGGGCAGACCATCGCCATGTGCTCAAATATCGCTTTGCATCAGTGTTTCAGATGATGAGTTATTGCAATAACTTGCTAACACAGTGTAAGAAAACGGCGCTATCCGTGGGCTCTCTCTATACTGGTAGATGTTAATGCCCCCAGAGATGT
>JBCCJR010000517.1:0-3160 GCA_039045805.1 Cyanobacteria bacterium P01_C01_bin.118 | reverse complement strand
TTGGGCGCAGGGAAGCTAAAGAAAACAGCCAGATACCAAAAGAATAACTGTAATAGGAGAGGAACATTACGCACTAGCCCTACATAGGCTCGGCTGATTTTATAGAGCAACCAGTTATCTGAGAAGCTGGCCACCCCCGCCGTAATTCCCACAGTGGTTGCCAGAATCACCCCTACAATCATCACCCGCAACGAGTTGATGATGCCCACTTGAATCACCTTGCCATAGGCATCTTGGGCCTTATAGTCCAGAAGACTTTCGCCGATGGCAAATCCGGCTGGGTTTTTAAGGAAACTAAAACCAAACTTAATCCCCCGACCGATCATGTTGTCATTCAAGGTGGCAGAAAAATGCCAGAGCAAATTCACCACAAACAACACAATTAATGCCTGGAAGGCTATCTTCCAAAAGCGTTCATCCCGGAGTAGAGACTGAATACCCGATATCGGGCTGTTACTTCGACTGGCCATAATGAACAGAGAACAAGGAGCTGAGCAACGGCGATAAAAATCAAAAGAGGTCATTGCACTCAATCATCATAGGATTGAGGCGATAGGAGATTCTAGCTTTTTTACCTGAGAAATTAAAACTGTTAGTAAACGTAATGTAATTTTTCAGAACCTGCAGTGTGATGGGCTACCGTCAGATCCATTGTTTAACAGGATAAAAAAATAGGGGCCTAAAAGACCCCTAAAAGATTTGTTTCTTAAGGCTCTAGCGAATCATGCCTATTGCAAGACTCCACTAAAGCTATAGAATCCTTTAACGGAAAGGAGGTGCGTATAGAAGACCACCTTCGGTCCAAAGAGCATTTTGACCGCGATCAAGCTCAAACTGAGACTCTTTGCCCAGGTTGCGCTCAAAGATTTCACCGTAGTTACCTACGTGCTTAACAGCGCGCAACATAAAGTCGTTAGGCAGACCCATGTCAGTACCCAGGGTACCCTCAGCTCCTACAAAGCGAAGGACATTGGGATCTTCGCTACCAGTGGCTGCTTCGATAGTGTCAGACGTTAGACCAAACTCTTCTGCTTGAATCAGACCGTAGGTGACCCACTTCACGGCATCAAACCAGGCAGAGTCGTTGTTGATAGTCACAGGGCCTAAAGGCTCCTTAGACATCGTGACCTCTAGCAGCACATGGGCATCCGGCTCACTCAGAGTACTACGACGAGCAATCAGCTGAGACTTATCAGAGGTAAAGCCCTCGCAACGACCTTCGTCATAGGCGGCATAACCTGCATCTGCATCCTGGAAAACAACGGGCTCAAAACTAACGCCACGCTGACGGAACTGGTCAGTGAGGTTGAGCTCAGTAGTGGTACCAGTTTCAACACAGATGGATAGACCTTCCATATCTTCCAGGGTTTCAACACCGCTGTCAGCACGGACCATCATGCCCTGACCATCAAAAAACGTAGTAGGTGCAAACTCCATACCCACGGACGTATCACGACTAATGGTCCAAGTGGTGTTACGGGAGAGCATGTCCACCTCGCCACCCTTAAGCGCTTCAAAACGCTCAGTGGAGTCCAGATTACGATATTCAACCGCATCAGGATCGTCAAATAGCGCAGCGGCTACTGCTTTACAGACATCTACATCCAGGCCGGAATAAGTACCGCTTTCGTCAACAAAGCTAAATCCAGGAATACCACCGTCAACACCGCAGTTTAGGGTGCCACGGCTTAGAACAGTTTCTAGACGGCTGCCACCGCTGACTGCAGTCGCAACCGTATCAACAGCATCGCCAGCCGCATCAGTGGCTGTATCAACTGCGTCTTGAGCACCACCGCATGCAGCCAGTGGTAGCGCAACAGCGAGCATCGCTGCCAAAGAAGAACTCCATCTTGCCATAGTTACCTCACACACTCCATTGAGACAAATCGAGCCAGCATATCTGAAAAATTAAAAGCCTTACCGGACGACCACATCAATCCATAGTCGAATTAATGTTCTGACATACAGTCATACGTCCAGGCTCGAATTTATACATCTAAGACGATATATTATCGCCTACTGGGAATAAATACGTATAATACGCGGCAGTTAGAACAAGAATATGGTGAGGATAAAGGTCGATTCCATTGAGGTGGCGGCGTTTTGTATCTTAGATCACCTACTTGCAAATTTGAGTAATTTTTAAGACTTACAGCCACCCCGTTAAGTATTCTATGGAGACCATAGAGCAAACCTGGAACCATCAGCTCAGGCCACGATGGTCAGTTCAACTTGAACGTCCCCTGGAGAGCTATTTACCTTTGGGCCATGTCTCGAATCAATGGCAGCTTAGACTGAATGTAGCGATTCACCTGATTCAGTTCAACATTATCTAGAGATGACTGATGACATAGCTGCTCCAGCAACCAGTTTGCTAAACCCTGATCGTCCAGGCTGAGAATATAGTTGCTATGGGCAGCGTCAATCACGGACCACAGTTGACGAAGCAAACGAGGAGACATGTAATTTTTAATATTTTTTTAACATTCTCCTTCTCATTATCCCCATTACCTGCCAAAGATGATGTTTATTTTTGACAAGTTTTCTTATAGGCAAGACAGCTTGACTCAAGATATGAGGCTGGAATGAGGCTACTTTGTATCAGTAATGGTCACGGGGAGGATCTGATCGCCATCCGTGTTTTACTTGCCCTGCAAGGTTTACGCCCAAATTTACCGATGGCAGCTCTACCTATTGTTGGGGAGGGGAGGCAGTATCAAAAGTTAGGGATTGAAATTATCGGGCCAACCAAACAAATGCCATCGGGGGGCTTTATATATATGGATAGCCATCAGCTGGCTCGCGATTTGCAAGGGGGGTTGCTGCAGCTAACGATGGCCCAGCTGCGGGCAATGGGGCAATGGCTAAAAGCCGATGATGTAGTGCTAGCTGTGGGGGATATTGTCCCGTTACTGTTTGGTTGGCTCAGTCGGTGTTCCTATGGCTTTATCGGCACAGCAAAATCGGAATATTATGTGCGGGATGAGCAGGGACGCTGTTTGGATCGGTCCACGCTGCTAGATTTTCTGGATTTTCAGCGTACCTGTGTCTATATGCCCTGGGAGCGCTGGCTAATGAAAGGCAGTGTCTGTGTCTTTCCCCGTGACGGGATTACGACACAGCGGTTACAGCGGTGGGGGGTGGATGCCTATGATGTGGG
>JBCCJR010000516.1:0-3162 GCA_039045805.1 Cyanobacteria bacterium P01_C01_bin.118 | reverse complement strand
GGTTCACCAAACAGCACCATAGAGCAGGACAACTCTCGAATAAGCTTGGTGGTGACATCGCTAACCATCAAGCCTCCCGCCGTGCGGCGGCGCATAGACCGCAAAATTACTAAATCAAAACTCTCTCCTAATCGCAGCAAGGCCTGAGTGACATTATCATGGGCAATGGTTTTGATCCGCTCCACCGATTGCAACCCATCATGGTCAACAATCGCTTCCAAGTCTTTCTTAAATTTCACCATATTCTCTTTAGGTGTGCGGCGATCATAAACATGCACCAGGGTGACTGATGCACGGTGGGCATCGGCAAATAGCTGGGCAAATCGCACAGTATGGATTGTCTTAGGCATCAGGTCCCGCACGGGCACCAGGATTCGATGGATATCGGTGGGGTCAGTTTTGAGGCGCATTACGGCCACCGGACAGTGGGAGGACCAAAAGACACTTTCCAGAGTGTTTCCAAACAGTCTTGCCCGCACGCCGGTATTATCCTCACTCCAGCCCATCACCAACAGGTTTGCATTTTGCTCTCGGGCAGTGTGGCTAATGCCGGTGGCTTCATCATCTGCAATCCGAACAATGGGTGTGGCTTTTACACTCAGGGTTTGGCTAATATCGCTGGCCTCCTGTACCATGAGCTGGCGTTTTTGTAGGTCATCCGCCAGAATCGGATCATCCATATGGGCATAGGCTCGGGAGATCGCCATGGGGACAATTTGTCCGGCTTCGTGATGGGCCAACAATACCGCTGTTTCCACCAGATGCTGATCGGCACGGGGATCAAAAATGGGCACAACAATGGTAAACGCACGAGGTAGATGACACAGCATTGGTTCTACCTGATGTCCCCATTCTTCAGGAGACAGGGGTTCATTGTCATTTAGGGTATTGGCTTCTGCTGCGATCGCAAGTTGGCTAGCAAAGGCGCGGGTTGCGATGGGACCCGCGATGGCGGTTACCAGCATTAACACAATCACCGCATTAAACACTGCCTCGTTAATTAGACCAACCTCACGGGCCACAATCGCTGCCGCCAATGGTGCCGCCACATGAGGCAAACACAGAGACCACATGGTCAATATTTCATTCCAGTTATATCGGTAAACTAGCTTTGCCAGATATATTCCTATAAATTTACTAACTACGACACCTATTAAAATAGCAAGGGTAACCCCCAAAGCTGATGTCAGTGATGAGACAAAAACTGGCAAATCCACCAGCAACCCAACATGGACAAAGAAGAACGGAATAAATAAAACACTGCCGACAAACTCAACTTTCTCTTTGACGGGACCTTCACCCAAAACATCATTGACCGCCAGCCCCGCTAAAAAAGCACCAACAATCCGCTCAACATTGACTAATTGAGCACCAACCGAGGCTAAAAATACAGCTACGAGCACAAAGACAAATTGGTTTCCCTGCTCGTCTCCCGTACGACGAAAATAAAATTTTCCGGCCCAGTCCAAACCAAAGAGTACGGTAGCAGCATAAATGGCAAGAGCTAGAACTTGAGCCACCAGACTAAAGAGGGAAAACTCTCCGGCATGGATGGAAACAGCAATAGCCAGAAGTAAAAGACCTAAAATATCGGTAAAAATTGTGGCCCCAATGGTGACGGTAATAGACTCGTTACCCATTACCCCCAAACGGTTTACGATGGGGTAGGCCAATAATGTATGGGGGGCAAAAATGGAGCCCATCAGCAGGGCCGTATTCCAGTCAAAGCCCAGCAGGCGTCCCACCAACAGCCCAGCCGCCAGGGACGAACTAAAAATAAGTAATCCCAGCCCCAGGGAACGGTTACGGGTTTTATGAAACCTGGCCAGATCGATTTCCAACCCGATGACAAACATCAGGTATATTTTCCCGATCTCTGCCAGCAGTTCCATAATTTCGCTATCGGCCTCCAAAGCGGCCAGACCGCTTTTTCCCAAGACTACCCCAGCAAACAGTAGCCCAACTAGACCGGGCAGCTTAATCCGTTCAAACAGGGGGGGTAAGATCAGGACCACCAGCAGCAGGATGGTCAGGGAAATAAAGGGGCTATGGAGCGATAGGGGGGCACCGTGGTCAACTGCGGCTAGAACCATATTGTGCTCAGGAATTGTGCTCAGAAAAAAGGCAATCGGCAGCATAGAGATGGTGGGCATCGGCCAACCGTCATAGCTATTTTGCATGAATATGTTTGTTGTGAGAGGTTTCTTAAGTATTAAGAAGTTATTCTGCGAATTGCACGAGTGCAAAAACTGCATCAACCCCAAGTCAGAGTCTCCTGCGGCAGCGGGGGGCAAATTGCCCGTCCCGCTGATGAGGTTTGCTTTCAATTTTGAATAACAGAATTAAAGGCACTCCCCTGACAAGATGTGCTTTAATGGCGTATGTTTTGCCCCCTGCACGCCTTCCCTACGTTAGATGTCTGCTGCCATCAACCCATTGGATTTAGCTCAGCTCAAAGGTATACGTGGAGCCTTTTTAGATTTTACAGGCGATCCCTTTTATCAGGCTGAAACAGAGAGCGTTCGCTACTTAGCAGATGGTCTGCTAGTAATAGGAAATGGCAAGATTGTCGATTTTGGAGCCTACGAAGAGCTGCAGACATCCTATAAAGAGATCCCGATCACAACATACCCCGAGCAGCTGATGATGCCGGGATTTATCGACACCCATATCCACTATCCCCAAACTGAGATGATCGCCGCCTATGGAGAACAACTCCTGGAGTGGCTTAATCAATATACGTTTCCCACCGAAAGCAAATTTCAGGACCGAGACTATGCCAGTAATGTAGCTAATTTTTTCCTAGATGAACTGCTACGTAACGGGACAACGACGGCCCTAGTGTTTGCCTGTGTCTTTCCCCAGTCTGTAGATGCTTTTTTTGAAGCAGCAGAACATCGAAATCTTTGCATGATTGCCGGTAAGGTGATGATGGATCGTCATGCGCCCGAGTTCCTTTGTGATACAGCAGACTCGTCTTATCAAGAAACCAAGGAGCTGATCCAAAAGTGGCATGGACGAGGTCGTCTTCGCTATGCTGTGACGCCTCGATTTGCCATTACTTCCACTGAGGAACAACTACGGCTGGCGGGGCAGCTGTTACAAGAGTTTCCCGATGTTTATCTGCATACCCATCTGTCTGAAAATGTGGATGAAGTGGCC
>JBCCJR010000515.1:0-3195 GCA_039045805.1 Cyanobacteria bacterium P01_C01_bin.118 | reverse complement strand
AACAGGTTTATCGTCCCTATCATCAACAGCTAATGGGTCTGCTTCAAGAGAAGATTGATCAGTTTGGCTACGTATACCTGTTAGATTTACACAGTTTTGCAGGGCCTATTGTTGATCAGGTGTGTTTGGGCAATGATAATGGCAAAACCTGCTCTGAGTTTTTGACGTCAGCTGTAGAATCTGCATTCTTAGACCAAGGTTATCAGGTCGCTCGCAATCATATGTTTAACGGTGGTTACATCACCCGTCATTATGGTGTAATGCCCAAGGTTGAAGCATTACAGATTGAATTGCGATATCACAATTATTTGAACCATGAGCAGCTTCAACAAGAGCGTATTCCAGACTGGGATATTCTCGAATTTCACCACGCAAAACAAAAGATTCGAGCGGTATGTACCCATTTTGCAAAATCGCTTACACACAAATAAAAAACAAATACAGAAAACGACATCCCCAAAATTGGAGTGTCGTTTCTCAGACATCAAGTTTGCATTCAAAGAGGCTTAACTCAGTACTATAGGCACCGCTTACCGCCGCATTGTCCCCTGACCCAGGGTGATTCTATTCGCGTTACGATAAGCAAACGACTGTTTAAGGATTTGTTGGCTATTGGGGCAATAAATCGACCACTGGAGTAATGCTGCATGACGCTTCCCTTGCCTGTGCCTGTAAAACGACTGCCAGAGCCCGCCAACAATATCACTTTAGATGCCAGACATTTGCAGAAGTCCTATGGTCGGGGCAAAGCTCGATTTCAGGCGGTGCGGGATGTGTCACTAAGCATTCGATCAGGGGAGGTGCTAGCGTTTTTAGGACCCAATGGGGCAGGGAAAACGACGACAATCAAAATGATTGGTGGATTGGTACGCCCTGATGCAGGGCAGGTGAGTATCGATGGTCTGGACCCTCATCGGCAATCAATGGCCCTAAAGCGGGTGGGCGCTGTTTTGGAGGGGAACCGCAATCTTTATTGGCGACTGACGCCATTAGAAAATATTGAGTATTTTGGTGGGCTGCGCCAGGTGCCTCGGCGAGTGGCACGGCAGCGGGGAGAGCAGTTGTTGGAGCAGTTTGGCCTGATTGATAAACGTAAGACTCCGGTGCAAAAGCTGTCGCGAGGTATGCAACAGAAGCTAGCAATTGCGGTGGCTCTGGTTCATCAACCAACGCTGTTGTTGTTAGATGAACCCACATTGGGACTGGATGTAGAAGCTAGTGAAACAGTTAAAACCCTAGTTCGAGATATTGCGGCAGGGGGCTGTGCAATTTTGCTCACCACCCATCAATTGGATGTGGCAGAGGAGCTATCGGACCGTGTGGCAATTATTCGTCAGGGAGAAATCATTGCCGAGCAGCCTACCCATGAGTTGATTCGACAGTTCTCAGGCAGTGCCTATCGGATTGACTGTGGTCAGACAGTGGATCCTCAGCGGGCTAAGAAAATAATGACTCTTGGCGGCACTGTTGCCGATAATCAGGTGCACTATCCAGGGACTGACCTCTATGAGCTTTTGGATATTCTGCGACCTTTGTCTATTAGAGAGATTCGCCAGGATCGGGCTGATTTAACCGATGTATTTTTGTCATTGATTCGTGATGAGGATAATAAATCTCATCCAGAGACCTAATAGAAGATACGCCCATGGCCCAAATGCTCCGACAAAATCATCAAGGATGCATCTACTAGATCCATTGGTAAGTCGACTAGACCTCCACGTAGGGGGCAGGAATTGATGGACCTTTAACTTGATCGATAATCGCTATAATTGGCATTCAGGCGTGTGATTTAAATTAAGGTTAGTCCCTTGTTTTACCCATAAGCCATAATGGAGCGATTTTATCTAAAACGACATTGTCATGGTAGCCATCAAGCAGTCTAATTATTTTTCACCAGAAGACTATCTTGAGGCAGAGAAATCAAGCCTAGTGAAACATGAGTACCATGATGGTGATGTTTATGCGATGGCGGGTGCCAGTGATGAACATGTCACCATTGGAATTAATATTACGTCCTTACTGCGAAGTGCTTTGCGAGGCGGTAACTGTCGTACCTATGGATCTGATATGAAAGTTCAGATCGATGCGGTTAATCACTATTATTATCCTGATGTGATGGTGAGTTGCGATCAGCGTGATCGAGAGTTTAAGTACTTTAAAAAGTATCCCACACTGATTATTGAAGTTCTTTCGGAGAGCACTGAGGCTAAGGATCGGGGCAAAAAATTTGAGCATTACCGACATCTTGAAACATTGCGAGAGTATGTTTTGGTAAGCCAGACTCAGCGACAGGTTGAGGTATTTCGGAAGAATGAGTCAGGATTATGGGTGTTATATCCGTTTGGTGAGGATGATGAGGTGAACCTGATGAGTTTAGATATGAGGTTTTCTATGGCATCCTTATACGAAGATGTTGAGTTTGTCGCCACTCTCAATGATTGATTGTGCGTCATAGAGGTGAGTTGGGCTAAACTCCATTATCCGTCATTATAAAGAAACGCCTTTCCTATATAGATTCTGCATGTTTAACCTACTCATTGGCGAGCTAAAGCGTACATGGATTCAGATCTGAAAGTCATGATTTATCTGACATGCAACCCTTAGATTAGTTTATTTTGGAGTCGTTAATCTTTACACCATTTGACTCGATTCTTCTTCTAATTGTTCAGTAATGCTGGAGAACAACTTTAGTGCAGCTTCTAAATCTTCTGCAATTTCTAAGGCCAAGACGTTTGGATCGGGCAGGTTTTCTGAGTCTTCCAGGCTTTCGTCGCGGAGCCAGAAGATGTCGAGGTTGGCTTTGTCGCGTTGGACTAGCTCGTCATAGGTGAAGACTTTGAACTGTTCGGTTTCTTTGCGTCCATGGCGATTCTCAACGTTATAGCACTGGATAAAGTCTTGTAGATGTGGGTAGCGTAGGGGATTGGTTTTGAGGGTGAAGTGTTGGTTTGTGCGCAGGTCGTAGATCCAGAGTTTTTGGGTCCAAGGGGTATCGCTGGCGGGTTTGCGGTCAAAAAACAGTACATTTGCTTTGACGCCCTGGGCGTAGAAGATGCCGGTGGGGAGGCGTAGGAGGGTGTGGACGTCGCATTCTTGCAATAGCTCACGGCGGACGGTTTCGCCTGCACCACCTTCAAAGAGAACATTATCAGGAACGACAACGGCGGCTCTGCCGTGCATTTTTAGTAGGGTTTT
>JBCCJR010000514.1:0-3258 GCA_039045805.1 Cyanobacteria bacterium P01_C01_bin.118 | reverse complement strand
GGGTGATACAGGTGATAATGCGAATCGCTGCCAGGGATTCGGCGGTGGCTTCCCCCACAAACTTGCGGGTAAACCAGGGGCTGGTGAGAATCCAGGACAGTGCGGCAAATCCCAGACAGATAAAGAACCCATTTTCCGCTGACTGTTGGGGAGCCACCAACCGCTCAAAGGCTACCCAACCAACGGCGGCCACTACGCCCGTCGCACAGATCATCAGACGAATTTTGCGGGAGCCCATGGTCTTAAAGGGGATCCGTTTGAAAAAGCGATAGCCCACTGCAGCGAGGATGCCAAATACACCCAAGGTCACCAGACGTTTGCGATAGAGGTCCGCTGCTATTTTTAATGTTTTGGCCAGCCCCAGTTGATTGCTTGATTCCACATCGGGGGTGGTCAGCACGGTCCAGGTATCACCACCGTCAGTGGAGCGGAATACATCGGTGGTGGCAGAACCAAACCCAAAGATGGTGTTGTCCTCTGCGTAGTTAGGGGAGAACTGAATGGGCCGACCGGCACAGGGCACGTTTAACATCCGGGCAAAGGCCAGACGACCATCGCCAATGGGGGTAAATGTTTGGGCGCGATCGCGACTTCTAAACAACCCCCGCCCCCGCAGGCTCACCAGCAGCGTACCGTCCTCACCATAGTTAGGGGATAGGGCCACACCTTCTACCTGGCTGAGGTCTGGAGCAATGTCTGAGATGGCAACAGACTGCCAGCTGTCCCCAGCATCAGCACTTTTAAACAAGCCATTGGCACTGCTTGCAAACAGGGTTTGATCATTGCCATAGTCCGAGGAGATTTCAATCTGCAGGCTACCCAGCTCACCCAGGGGCAAGCCTTCCGTCGTGGACTGCCAGCTTTGACCACCATCGGTGGATTTATACACCCCGGTTTCAGCCACCACGTAGAGGGTTTTATCCTCAGCGAAGTTAGGAGAAATCGCCATGGAAGGGCTGTCATTGCCTCGGGACCACGATAGTTTGGCAATCTCTTTAAACCGCTTACCGCCATCGGTGGAGCGAAAGATCACGCCCTTTTGATTACCGATAAACATCGTGTTATCGGTGGCAAAATTAGGTGACAACAATAAACTCAGCCCTCGGGCTTCTTGGTCGAGAGAGTGCAGCGTCCAGGACTGTCCTCTATTGGTGGATCGCAAAAATTTAGTCCACAGAGTAGTAGTAAACAGAGTGTTGTCCTGGCCGTAGTTTGGAGAAAAGGCAATATCAAAAAACCGGCGAGGATCTTGATAGGGGATTTCAAAATTCCCAGTCAGTCGGGGCACATCAATGCCTTCCATGGCCAGCCGCCAGGTTTCCCCCTGGTCATCGCTCAGCATGACCTTACCTACATAGGTAGCAATGGCCAGGGTGCCGTCTTCCCCATAGTTGGGAGACACATCCATGGAAATCACGGTGCCCGTCGACAGTGTTTCTAGCTCCTGCCAGCTGTGGCCCAGATCCGTGGACTTATACAGACCATTAAAGCCACCGACAAAGGCGGTTTGATCGGTTTGGAACTTATTAGAAAGGGCAATTTCAGAAAAATGGGTCACCCCATCATCGTCTGCCATTTTGTCTTTGACTAATCCCTCTGGATACTCGCTCCAGGTCTTGCCTTTATCCGTAGAAATTGAGATGCCCCGGTCCCAGCTGGACAGCATTAGCTGGTTGCCATCCCCCGGCACCGTTTTAATGTCTTGAATGCGTAGATCTACCAGGTTCTCATTAAGATCTGCAATGGTCTTTGTGGCCGTATTCACCGCAAACATGCCCTTAGACTCAGTCCCTACGTAAAGGGTGGAATCTTGGTCATACTCTGCTGAAACCGCCAGGGCGCTCACCCTATCCTCAACGGACACCAGCGGTTGCCAGGTTTGACCGCCATCACTGGAGCTCAGCAACTGTCCCGCAAACTCCCCCGCAAACAAAGTCTTACCCCCATCGGCAAAAGCAGATACTACATGGCTAGCATCTAAAATCTGACGCCAGGTTTTGCCGCCATCTGTCGTGCCATAGGCATTGCCCTCAGCCCCCGCCGCCAGCAGGGTATTGCCATCAGCTGAGGCCATATACACCAGGCCAATATCTAAGGTATTTAGCCCCTGGTTTCTGCTTTGCCAGGACTCGCCGCCATCGTCAGAAAGATAAATGCCGCTGCCTCGGGTGGCCACTGCCATCCCTCGTCCCGTCTGAGTATCGATGGAGAGGGTGGAGAACGGATAGCGATTGTCCAGTCCCTGAACTAGCCTTTGCCAATGGTCACCGCCATCGGTGGACTTAAATAGGTTGCCTCGCACCAGAGTGTAGGCCGTTTGGTCCTGACCGTAGTCCGGTGAGAGGGCTACCTGAGTAACCACGTCGTGGGGGCGATGGGCCCAAGCGGCTTGGGGAAACCCCACCAGCGCAACGCACAGTAGAACCAGGCTAAAAAGGTGAGATAGGCGTTTGAGCCAAGGGCTAGCTGACATCATAGGAAGCAGTCTGCAACCACAGGGTTTACGCAGATTTATGGATGCGTGCTGTTAACACGGATACGTACCACAAGCTTAGATAGAGCTAACAAGGATCAGTTTGAAGTTCTGATGAAAGCCTCCACAAGTGCATTAAATCTCTACTAACTGCACAGGAATTGAATATGGCAACGGTCAAGCTGCGAGTAGCAACCTCAAATAAGAATCCGTCAGCTTGAGATATAAGGGTTATAACCTTTGACTATTTTCTAAATGCTTGTGCGTAAGTTTCACCTATCTTTACGTCTTATTGAAAGATGGCAGTTGTCCTATCGTTTGCGAGTTTTATTCTGCTGTTGCTGATCAGCTCAAAGCTTTTCCGCTGCAAGCGGGAAGCTGTGTTGGCAGGATTAATGGCATGGGCCGTGATCGTCACGATTTTGACAGAAGGCCTAAGTCTTGTTAGTGGATTCAACATTATTCTCGTATCTCTGAGCTGGCTGTTGGTGACCATTGGTCTGGCCTTTTTTCTATGGCGAGTCTATGGTGTTAGCTCGCTGAAGGCTGCCCATTGGTTTAACTTCAAGCCATTTCTAGATTTACCCGTCACCCTAAAGCTATCGACGGCGGGAGTTACCTTGGTTCTGCTAGGGATTGGTATTACGGCATTAGTGGCGGCCCCTAATCATTCTGATTCGATGGAATATCACCTTAGTCGGGTGATGCACTGGATTCAGAATGGCAGCGTTGCTCACTATCCAAGCCACAATGTTTTTCAGCTGTATCAAAATCCCTGGTCTGAG
>JBCCJR010000513.1:0-3260 GCA_039045805.1 Cyanobacteria bacterium P01_C01_bin.118 | reverse complement strand
AGACGCCGACCAAATGCGATCGCATCATCATCGGTGACTGCAATCACCTCATCAATCAGCTTGACCTGCAGTACATCTGGCACAAAACCTGCGCCAATCCCTTGAATTTTATGGGGACCTGGCTTGCCGCCGGTGAGTACCTGACTATTAGCAGGCTCTACTGCAATCGCCTTAAAGTCAGCCTTACGACGCTTTAGCACATCGCTAACGCCCGTGATGGTGCCTCCCGTGCCCACACCTGCTACTAAAAAATCCACTTGCCCCTCGGTGTCCTGCCAAATTTCTTCTGCCGTAGTCCGGCGATGGATATCTGGATTAGCAGGATTGCGAAACTGTTGCAACATATAAGCATTGGGCGTGGACTCTACAATTTCTTGAGCCCGTTGAATACAGCCTGCCATTCCCTCGCTACCGGGAGTGAGCTCCAGTTCAGCTCCATAGGCTTGCAGCATGGCCCGTCGCTCAGCACTCATGGTTTCTGGCATGGTGAGGATTAGACGATACCCCTTAGCCGCCGATGCCATGGCCAGAGCAATACCTGTATTTCCTGATGTGGGCTCTACCAGCGTGGTTTTGCCTGGATAGATTTGGCCAGCAGCTTCTGCTGTAGCAATCATATTGACCCCGATGCGGTCTTTTACCGAGGCAGACGGGTTCATCCCTTCAAGCTTGAGCACCACTTGGGCGATACAGCCCTCCTGCTGAGGGATGTGATGGAGTTTGACCAGTGGTGTGCGACCTATCAGTTCAGTAATATTTTGGGCGATGCGCATAGCTATCCGCTCCGCTAAATGTAATACATCAAATCAACCTGATGTTTGGCATTGCGCTGTTCTACCAAATCTTGCAAGGTATGGGCAGATAGTACGTCTGTGGCAGCTTCTTGAACGTTTTGCCACAGGTCTCGCACTACCTGGCGCTCGGTTGTCAATACAGCATCGCGTGCCTTGTCCTTATTTTCTAGACCTTCGATACAATTCACAACGTCTAAAATCATCACATTCCAGGGGGCTTGGGCGAGTAAATACCCCCCCTTGGCTCCTCGCTGACTTTTGACAAAACCAGCCCGTCTGAGGGTGGCCAGCAGCTGCTCCAGATAGCGATCAGGAATATTTTGTTGTGAGGCGATTTGCCTAATTTGCAAAGGTTCGCCCTTGTCGTAGTGCAGACTAAGTTCTAAAAGGGCCAGTAAAGCGTATTCACTTTTGCAGGAGAGTTCCACGGCGCGGCGTAACTGCAACCCCTCTAGTATACTCCGGTTCTCCACTGGGGAATGTAGATTTAAGTTGGTTTATTGATGAAGAGAGATGGATTTGAAGAAGAGTTCTCTATGTGGGGCGCTCTGAACAGCCCAGACGCTCTATCAGTCGGCTGTAGTCAGGGTGAAAACGCGGATGTAGGAGACGTTTTACCGGTTGTCCCTGATGAATGTGCTGTTCAATAATGTCATCCACATCCTGGGGTTGAACCCGGCAGTACCAGACATTATCCGGCGCAACTCTAACGGTAGGTCCAGACCCACACTGGCCTAGACAAGAACTGGCTGTAATCATCAGCTCAGGCCCGATGTGCTGCTTGAGAGCAGCGAGGACAGCTGCTGACTGAAACCGTTGACAGCTGCGGTATTGACAGACCTGGATAAACTGGCGCTGAGGCTGTTTAAAATCTGGATTGGTAGGATGATCTCCCATTGGAAAAGGGTGTTGCTCCTAAAACGCAATTAGCTGCCGACGTAGACCATCATAGATGATCCGCATCAGCAGCTATCAGAATGAGAAACAGGGGAACACACAACCAACCTGTGTTTCGTATCATTGCAGGATTGACAAAAAAGTGCAAACGATTTTGGCATCTACAAGAAAAATTCATCAAAATTAGCCTGACCTTGGCTGTTTCCAGCTGCGGTCAAGGATTTGATGAATGTAGTCTTTGCCTTGGAGGGCCTTGGCTCTAGGCGGCAGATGAATTTGCCATGACCAGAGACAATCGCAAAAATCTTGTTTAGGACTTTACAGAACCTTAACGCGCTATTTCTGTTTTTATATTGTTTGCTTGGTAACGCTTCAGGCAGAGCCTAAAAAGCGATTGACTACACCATCGATAGTTTTTTGCATACTGCGTTTGCGCCGCCATTTGGTCAGGTCGCGTTCGTACCGCTCGCCTGATATTTGCAGAATTCTCCAGGCTTTGAGAGTGAGACCGAGTCCCCAGAATAGGGCGACATATAGCGAAAAACCCAGGGAGCCTAAAATGGTGCCGCCGGGGGTGAGTGCATCAATAATCACTAAAAAACTGATCACAATGCCATAGCGCATTAGCTGCTGTTTTAGTCGTTGCCGCCGCTGTTGTTGAAAGAGGCGATGGTCTTCTGCTTTGCCTTTGATAATGCGCCATTCTTGCTCAGCTGCCTGGAGAGTTGCTGGGCTAATATTGAGCTCTTCTGCAATTTCTAGCAGCTGCTGGTGGGAGAGTTCGCCGGATTCGGTTTCTTGCGCGATCGCAAGTTGCAAAATCCGCTGGGCGTCTTCCATTGCATAGAGCTTATCCATGGTGCTGTGTTGATTGCGTTGATGTGGGGAAGCGTTGATTGTAGGGTGGTCATGGCCCACCATCCGGTCACAAGAGTTGATATTAGGAGCTTATCCTTAAGTTATAAATAATTTTGCAGTAGTTGAACCAGGTGAGTTATCGGGTGGATAACCGTCAAGGAAGATATTAAAGATGTCTGCAATTAAGCTCAGCGGTCTTAACACCTATCCCATCAAATCGGCGGCGGGCATTGCGCTGAATCATGCTCAGGTAACAATGCGGGGACTGTTGCACGATCGGCGATGGATGGTGTGCGATCGCAGTGGCAAATTTCTCACCCAGCGTAAGTTTCCAAAAATGGCGTTAATTCAGGTAGCCGTAGATGATGTTTTGCATCTAAGCATTGCAGGCACTGAGCAGATTGAGTTAAAAATTCCTGCTGTGCCAGCGGCAACGCCAGTTTCTGTCGATGTTTGGGGAGATAGCTGTACAGCCTGGTCGATGGGAGATGCTGCTGCTCAGTGGCTTAGTGAGTTTTTGAGGCAGGAGGTGCAGCTAGTCTATATGCCCGAGAGCACCAATCGGCCCACGGACCATGGTCGGTTTGATACCCCCAACAGTTTTTCTGATGCCTATCCATTTTTATTGATTTCCGAGGCGTCCCTGGCCGATTTGAATCGCCGTTTAGACCAGCCAGTCCCGATGAATCGGTTTCGTCCCAATCTAGTGGT
>JBCCJR010000512.1:0-3263 GCA_039045805.1 Cyanobacteria bacterium P01_C01_bin.118 | reverse complement strand
CTCAAACTTACCCCCTGGAAACATAAATTTCTTAGTATTTTTCTTCCGGACCGTGAGCAACTGTTGCTGATCAATAACAGCGTAGGCAACAACATGAATAACGGTTTGAGACATTAGTAATAAAATAAGGAACTTTTTAGTAGATAAATCAGACACTGATCTCTAATTAGTATCATCCAAGCTCCTCCCACTGGTGTCTAGATGTTAGAAAGTCTTCTCTCTTTTCTACTTAGTTGGACTACAGTTGGCCAGTGTAACGCTAGGCCATCCACCAGCCAAACCTTAAGCCTGACTGCTGCCGCTACAAAAAATGTCCAGGGCTCAGGCATCCCCATCACCCATGTCTACACCGTCAGTGAAAACATCCTGGCCCTACGCATCGAAACCGGTGAACTGCTACGGGGCAAACAAGTCCCCTACGAAGCCCAGCCAGGGGATAAAGTCAAAAAAAATAACTGGGTTACCCGCGATGGCAAAACCCTTGGCCAGCTGATTCCCAGTGTCTCAGGTCTAATTTGGCAAGTAGACCAAGTCAACGGACCTCAGCTCAGCGTTAGCTGTATTGACAACCTCAAAAAGTACAAAATCACCACCAGCGACGGCACCAAAATCACTCCCATAAACCTCTACCGAAAAAGCAACATCACGGGCATGGCCCGCACCGGCAACTGGGAGTTTGACTCGCCCATGGTGCACACCATCTTTTTAGAGATGCCGGAAAACCTTGTTCAAGGAGAAACTTACGCCATTAACATTGCTGGCAGCGTCCTTCAGGACACTGCGTTTGTCTATCAGCCTGACAAAACCCGCAGTGAAGCGGTTCAAGTTTCTCATCTAGGCTTTGACCCAGATGACCCGGCTAAAGTCGCGTTTTTATCCACTTGGATGGGAGAGGGAGGCGGTCTTGATTATGCTGAGGGAAAGACCTTCTGGCTAATTAATAACGCCACAGGTGAGCGCGTCTATAACGGTAAAACAACGCTCTCCCAATCTGTTGACACCAAAGATAAACGAGAGAGGAATCATAACGACACTGATGTCTTTATCATGGACTTTAGTGAGTTCTCTACACCGGGTAACTACAGCGTTTATGTAGACGGTGTGGGCACCTCCTATGAGTTTGAAATTGGCGAAAATACCTGGCGAGATGCATTTTATGTGTCAGCCCGAGGCATGTATCACCAGCGTAGCGGCATCGCTTTAGAAGAACCCTACACTGACTACAAACGCCCTCGTCCCTTTCACCCAGATGACGGTGTGCAGGTTTACCAGTCAACGGTACCGCTGATGGGTACCAACATGGGTTTTCTCTACAACAGCGAGGTGAAGTCTTTTGATGCGCTGGTCGAGACTCGTACCGATGAGCTATTGCCCAATGCCTGGGGCGGTTGGATGGATGCTGGAGATTGGGATCGACGGATTCAACATCTTGAGGTCTCGCGCTCCTTTCTAGAACTGGTAGATCTGTATCCAGACTATTTCAAAGCAGTGAATTTGAATCTGCCCGAATCTGGCAACAACCTGCCCGATATTTTAGATGAAGCCCTGTGGGGACTGGATGTATTTCGTCGATTGCAAACTGAGGCGGGGGGAATTCCAGGAGGAATCGAATCTGCCGGTCATCCCAATGGTCATGAAGGTAGCTGGCAAGAATCACAAACCATCATGGCCTATGGACCGGGGATTTGGTCCAGTTACTTTTATGCCAATGTGGCAGCCAGGGCGGCTTTTGTGGTGCAGCAGTATGACAAGGCTTTGGCGGAGACCTACAAAACCAGTGCAATTCGCGCGCTCAATTGGGCTGATGCAGAGCTGGCTAAGTCTACGGACGACCAGGATAGCCGGATTTATAACGAACGAAATCTAGCGGCAGCAGAGTTGTATCGTCTGACAGGGGATGACCAATGGCATCAACTCTTTTTAGAGACCACTGTCTTGAAAGATGATCAGACTCCCATCGTAGAGTGGAAAAAGCACGACCAGCGTCACGCCGCGTTTGTTTATGCCCGCACTGCCCAACCAACGGTCAATCAAACCGTTAAGCAAAATGCCCTCAAAGCAGTGGTGAAAGCGGCAAATGCCGATATTCGCAATGTGGAGTCTTCAGGCTATAGATGGAATTTAAGGCCGGGTAGACGTATTGGTTGGGGACTGCTCGGCACTCCCAGAACCCAAATTCTTTTTCAGGCCCATGCCCTTACAGGCAAGAAAAAGTTCTTAAAAGCCGGGATTTTAGCCTCGCAATATTCAGCTGGGGCGAATCCTAACAATATGGTCTTTACTACCGGTATTGGTGCTCGAAACCCAAATATGATTCTGGTTAAAGATGCTCGGGTCTCAGGGCAAGCTCCACCGCCAGGGATTACGGTCTATGGCCCAGTCGATATGCAAGATCCCGATGGCTATGGTGCTAAGTGGGATTGGGCAGTCAAGCTATTTGAGGACCAAGTCACTCCAGATCCCTACGAGTGGCCCACCTCTGAAGCCTATTTTGACTCCTATAACTTTATCCCGATGGTGGAGTTTACGGTGCAGCAGTCTATTGGTCCTACTGCCTATGCTTGGGGCTATATCGCGGCCAGCGATGAAAATTAGAACACTTAAGCAGTGTTGGGCTAGGACGCCTTCTAAAGAATGGGGCAAAATGTTGAGGATGTTTCATTTTGTTATGTTATGTCTCCATCTCACCGTCGCATCAAAATTATCAATGGCAATACCTGTCAGCCCATGACGGCTAATATCAATGCCTCAGCCCAGGGGGTTAGATTTCCTGATACCGAGATTGTAACGGTGCAGCCTCAAAGCGGGCCTGAGTCGATTGAGAGCTTTTATGATGAATATTTGGCAATTCCCGGCATTTTAGAACAGATTATTCTTGATACTGACTCTAATGCCTTTATTTTGGCTTGTTGGGGAGATCCGGGGATAGAGGCGGCTCGGGAGATTACGACAAAGCCGGTGGTGGGGATTGCGGAAGCTAGTCTGTATGTTGCCAATATGGTGGCGGCCAAATGGAGCGTGGTCACTACACTCCATCGCGTTCGTGACATGGTAGAAAAAACAATTGTTAAAACAGGTTTAACGACTCGATGTGCTTCGATCAGAACAACAAAACTATCGGTGCTTGATACGGAACAGGATCGGTTATCCACCCTGGATGTGCTAACTGAAGCAAGTTTGCTGGCGATCCAAAACGATGGAGCTGAGGCCATCTGTCTTGGCTGTGCTGGTATGAGTGGGTTAGAACAACAGTTGGAAGAACG
>JBCCJR010000511.1:0-3290 GCA_039045805.1 Cyanobacteria bacterium P01_C01_bin.118 | reverse complement strand
GCGCTATCGGTGTTGATGTAACCACCCAGCAAGTTCATCAGATGAACCTTGTCTTTCGCTCCATTGACCTTGAAGCCCATGCCGAACTGTGTGTTCACTTTCGGCGTGATGCATTTGCCTGCAGTTTTGAGGATGGAGACAAACGGTTTGCACTAGAAAGTGGCGACCATGCCCAGGACTATCTGAAGTGGCTTAGTAAGCGGATTGTCGCCTGTCCTGAAAGCTGCGTTCACGTATTTGATGGGCAAGAAATTATCGGTCAAATCGAAACCGAGCTGCGGGGCCAGGAAAAACTCGGGTATGTCTACTTGTTTTATTTGATCCCCAGTCGGCGAGGCCAGGGACTAAGCGATCAGCTGCACGCATACGTCATGCAGCTGTTTCAGGAAGTTGGTGTGATTCGAGCACAGCTGTCTGTCAGCCCCACTAACCTTGCTGCTATGAACTTTTATAAACGGCATGGCTGGCAAGACCTGGGTACTCGACCCGGTCAAGCCGATATTAATTTGATGGAGCTGGCTCTTGATCTCATATAATCCCTTACATTCTGAGCCTCTAGTAGGCTCGTAACCTTATTAACGAGAGTGTGACAAACACTTGCGTACCCCTGATATCAAACCCAAAACATCTGACAATAGAGGCGTTCTCAGCAAAGTTTGGCAAACCATGGTGATCGGTCGCGTTTGGAGAGGGGCTACCCTACTTATAGGGATATGGATGAGCAGTGTCCATATTAGCCATGCCCAAACCGTCCCTCTGACCCAGCAGCATGTAGATGCAGTGGCCACCCATCTCAGTCGTACGATGGACACCACAGCACAGGCAGAACGCAATGCTCGTTTTATTGGCGTGCAAATGACCACATGCTCGATCACCGTTCCTGACCAGGACGGGACTTATCTCTATCAGGAACAGGCCCTATCGAGCAACTTAGAAACCCCCTATCGACAGCGTTTTCTACACATTGTCCTAAACCAAGATGCTACCCGAGTAGAGTCCCGTACATTCAAACCGTCCACACCTGAACTGTGGACCGGCCTATGCGAACAGGCTGAGCCCACCGCTGAGAGCAGCGATCTAGGCAGTCTAGTCTGCATCGTCAGTTTACGCCCATCGGCCCTGGGTTATGTCGGGACCACACCTGACGAAGGTTGTCCAGTTAATCTACGGGGAGCGGTCCGCCTCACGAATACCATCGTGTTGCATCAAGCTGGAATGGATACCTGGGATCGGGGGTTTGACGCTACAGGAGTCCAGGTTTGGGGAGCCCAGACAGAGCCCTATCAATATCGATGGTTAGAGGACTAGGTCGATTTGTATAAAGCAATGTTGAAGAATATTTAGGCAGCTATCCGTTTTTTGGAGCATGTCTATAATTGATTGTCAGTACATCGCATCGGGCAAAGATTAGTGTTGCTGATTTTTACAATCAGCGTTACTGATTTTCAATTAAGCCTGAGGTTTGGCACACGCATCAGCGATTGTGTTAGCCTTCTGTTTGTACTAACCTATGACCGATTCAGCAATCAGTTGAATACGGTTTTGCAGGCCATTTAACCAGCCACAGGTATCTTGAGCCAGTTTATATCAGGGTAGTTTCAGTCAATTGAAACGGGTCACTTGAGTCAGAACCTACCTGTGGATGATGTATCGCAAAGGCACCTTTTTGCATGATTAACCTGAAAAGTCGACTGATCTGGCTGACCGAAACAGTACTCATCGGAACTGGATTATTGGTTCTACTAGCTTGGGTCTTTGACTGGCTAATCTAAAGTATTTCTTAAATTAAATAGAGTGATAATTTTGCTGCTATTTGAGCTCTAGCTATAAGTACTAGGATTTGGTTGCTCTGGCATCAATCTTTGTTTTTTGGGTTTAGGCCCATGAAGCGATTGACTCGGATTATTGATGGCATATATGCATAAAATCGATGCTCCCTCTTAGGAGAGGTGCGATAGCCTGGCAGTGGGCATAGCATAGTAGGCGATATCACTATGAATCTGGGGAAGGTTAGATTGTCTCAGTTACGGGCATTGGTCGCCATTGCGACGACCCGAAACTTTAGCGAGGCGGCCCTGGAGTTAAACCTTAGCCAGTCCACCATTAGCCATAGTATTGCTGCCCTGGAGTCTGAGCTGGGGGTAATCGTCGTCAACCGTGGTCGCCATGGAGCCAGCCTTACCCCCGTTGGCGAGACTATCTGTGCAAAGGCTCAGCAGATGCTGCAACAACTGGAGGACATTGGCCAGCTAGCGTCTCAGGAACGAGGTGTAGATGGTGGTCAGGTGCGCGTGGTGGCCTTTCGCAGTATGGCCAGTAATGTATTGCCGGGTGCGATCGCAAAGCTCCACGCCACCTATCCCAATATTCAAATCACCATTACCGAATTAGATGAGCTACGGGAACTTGAACAATATTTAATAGAAGGAAAAGCCGATATTTCTGTAGCAGAACTGCTGCCAGCCCAAGACTTTGAAAACCTGCTGGTAATCAAAGATCCCTGTATTGCCCTCATCCCCCCCAGCTGCACTGTCGAGACCAATCAACTAGGCTGGAGTCATCTCTATGACTATCCATTGATCACATCGGTCCACGGCAGCTGCACCCACCGCATCAATCACGCTCTTAAGCAAGCAGTGCCCCCCATTGAAGTGGCCTATCGTGTCCGCACTGATACGACAATCGTCGGCATGGTTACCCAAGGTCTAGGGATTGGCCTATTGCATCAACTATCAGCCCACCCGATCCCTAAGGATGTGCGTGCGGTGCAGCTCCCTTTTCAGATTTTTCGCGATTTGGGAGTGTCATGGCCCAAGGACGCATTGCTATCGCCAGCTGTCTACGCGTTTCTCGACATCCTTAAAGCAATACAGACCGAAGCCTACCCCAACGCTGGCTGATTCCGCTGGCTGATGACCTATGACACATTTGAACGGCGGCGAGGCAGTCCCAGCCACATCAATAGCCCCGTAATAATCAGGGTTAGCAGCCCTAAAGCATTGAGAATCGGGTAGACAAACTCCAGATTAACCGAGCCAAACTTACCGCGATGGAGTTCTAATAGCCAGAAAAAATCCTGGGCACGACCGGCAGCTACTGCAAATTGAAAGGCAGTCCCTGTGGTGAGAGTAAGTAACAGCGGCAGCACCATAAACGGCACCATAAACCGATGAAGCTGACGAATTTTATAGGCCTTCATGAACGAGATTAGGAATTGAGTTGCACACGTAATGCCATCAGCACCCAAGGAACGCTAACGATAATCGTCAATAGAGATTCCCCCAAGCCAG
>JBCCJR010000510.1:0-3300 GCA_039045805.1 Cyanobacteria bacterium P01_C01_bin.118 | reverse complement strand
TCGGCCTTGATGCTATCAGTCGCTTCAGGCAGGACATCAGCATACTTGGAGAACAACAAAATCCGGAGATAATCCCCCACCTGTTTACCCACCTTGGCCATAGCAATGGCTTCCTGGGCAAAACCCTCTTTGTCATGGCGCATAATCAAACCCGACGCATGGGCATAGCCTAGATTTGGCTGCTGACCACGGGCGGAGAGAATATAGGCCTGGTCTTCTGCCCGGCCAATAAAACTAGGGGTAAACGTTTGATAGCGACGCAGCGAATCCACCAGCATACCGTTAGTACCACCGGTCACATGGATGCGCTGGATTGCCTTCGTCTCTCCATCAAAATCAGTCCCCGCCTTGTAGCGAGTCATCATTTCTGCTTCTGTGGATACTGCTTGGGGCAACTTACTAAAGAACGCATACTCATCTGGTGCCAGCTTTGCACTGGGCACGGTCACGTCCGGTGTAAATACGCCTTTGTGGATATCTCGCTGGTTAACTAACGCTCCTGCAATCATCCCCAACTCAATGGGATGTCCAGCAGAATCTGTACCAGTGGCCCCCCACAAAGGCGTCTTGAGATGACCAAAGGCAGTGGCACCGGTTTGCTCCAACAGCTCAGCCTGAGGAAATACCTGATCCAGATCAATTTTGAAGGTGGCCTTGATCTCAGGATCTACCAGCACATTCCACAGGGCGACAATGGCCTTGAGAAAGCTGTAGTGACGACCATAGCGACCATCCACACCAAAGACAGATAGTAGCTCCTTAGCGCCCTCACTCCCAGAAGAGTTTTCTAAGATGGGCAGCAACACCTGATCGACAAGTGTGTTGGTATCGGTCTCAGTAAAGGCAAAAATATTTAGCTGGTCCAAGGGTTCGCTGGCGGCTAGCACCTGCTTTAAATAGCTTTTACCCAGGGTTTGCAACCGCTCATGGGTGACTGACACTGACAACACACAGTTGACTTTGTCGGTGCTTCCAGATTGCTGGTTTTCAAACTCAACGGCATGGTTCAGATGCTTAAGACCATAAAGAATCTCGTTACTCTCGGCAGCGACACCGATGGGAATGGGGTGGTCGTACCAGTAAAGCTGCGGGTCATCGGCAGCATCGGCTAGTTCGGCCTGAAAATCAGCGTCAAACCCAGACAGATCGGCAGCTCCCAAAGGCATCGTCAGTAGCGCATTAGAGGTAAATAGAACCTGCTTGGCCGGATTCTCAATCGGGGTGGGGTTAAGCTGCTCAATGTCAACGGTACGCTTGGACCGCAAAGCTGCCACCATATCTGCTTCTTGTCCCCAAATGCCAGTACCTTCGGGAAATAGTACAGACCAAACAGCATTAGCGGCAGCTACGGTGTCGCCATCGGCGTCTTTTAGCTGGGTGGTCATTTGCTCCAAGCGGGTCTGCATCTGAGCGTCTTGTTCGCAGGCCTGTTCCAGCTCTTGAGTAATCAGCTGAACTGCTTGGGTATAAAAGTTAGCCGCTTTCCCCCAGTCAGGAGATGCAGATAGTTTATCTAAATAGGTTTGTGCTTGAGAAAAGCTAGGATGACTCTCCCCTGCTAACACCATAAGAAATGCCGCATTAAGACTTTGCAATACCGTTGTTGAGTCCTGCTCGTTACCGGTTAAGGTCAGGGGCAAAATTGGGCCAGTGCCAGCAGTTAGAAAATTCAGAATAGGATTGAGGGCTGTCATGAGTTTAAGAAAAAACGTCTATGGGACAACTCAGAAAAATATTGAGGGACACACCACCCTATAGTTTTATGCCAATCTCGATAATAGTATGGTGATGCGGACTTCAAATTCTTTCGAAGTTCTGCTGAAGTTTTTTGCCAATACTAAAAATCGAGGACATCCCACAGATGAGATACCCTCGATTTTTTGAACTGATACCCTCCAGAGTCATTGTCTGGAGCTGCACACATACTGGCTATTCGTGATGCGATCTAATCGCAGCGATCGCAAACACCATGGACCGTCACTTCATAGTCATCCACCGTTAGGCCAGGTCGCAGTTGGGCCGTATCTAAACACTGAAACTTTTCCCAGGGAATATCCTCAATGGCACCACACACCTTACAGCGAAAATGGTGATGCCGCTCCACATTGGCATCGTAGCGACAGACCCCTTCCTCTAGCAGCACCTCACGCACCAGACCCACATCTCGCAATGCTTGCAAAGAACTATATATAGTTGCCTGAGACGATCGCGGGACATCCTTATTTACATCATGCAGGATTTGCTCCGCCGTCGGATGATCCTCACGGGCAAGCAGATTGGAATAAACCGCAAACCGCTGGGGTGTAACCCGCAAATGATTTGACCTGAGAATTTCAACAATTTCTTCCGTCTGCAGAGACATTGTCCAATAAGTCTAAAGAGGATTTGAAAAAGATAAGGCAGCCATAAGCATCAGGACATACAAGACAAATGTATCTTTGACGCTTATAGTGCAGAGATATACTCATCTTAGCATCCACAATATCTAACAGCCACTTAAAAGTCGGAATGATTTTATATGTTGACATTTTGTAAACTAAGAATTATTCTGAGATAGAAGCGGTTGATTAATGCGTAGCAAGCGAGCAATGCGCATTAGCGTTGCCAGTTCATAGGATTTATCAATCTGTAAGCGGACTAGTTAAGTCTCTTCAGATAGGTCTCTATCTATGATGGATGACGTTCACTTTTGACAACTGATCCACCTAATAAGTAATTACAGGAAATTATCATGGCTGTTATCGAAAAAGTTCCTAGCGTTGTTTTTAAGACTCGCGTACGTGATGAGTCTGTTGAAGGCCCCAACCCTTACCGCTGGCAAGATACGACAACTGAGGATATTTTCGCTGGCAAGAAAATAGTTGTTTTCTCTCTTCCTGGTGCATTCACTCCCACGTGCTCCTCTAACCATCTTCCCCGTTATGAAGAGTTGGCTGATGAAATGAAGTCCTTGGGCGTTGATGCTATCTACTGCCTATCTGTAAACGATGCCTTTGTTATGTTCCAGTGGGGCAAGCAGCAGGGAGCTGCAAACGTAAAACTTCTACCCGATGGCAACGGCGAGTTCAGCCGCAAGATGGGGATGCTGGTGGATAAATCCAACCTGGGCTTTGGTATGCGTTCCTGGCGCTACTCCATGGTGGTTAATGATATGGCCATCGAAAAGATGTTTGCTGAGCCCGACTTTGGCGATAACTGCCCCACTGACCCCTTTGAGGTGTCTGACGCTGATACCATGCTGGCTTACCTCAAGGGTGCTGACGCGCCCGGCGTATCCGAGCCTCGCAAAGCGTTTGTTGG
>JBCCJR010000509.1:0-3300 GCA_039045805.1 Cyanobacteria bacterium P01_C01_bin.118 | reverse complement strand
GCCACCGGGGAAAATATATTTGTCAATCCAGGGCCCGTTACGTTCTGAACTTTCGGTCGTGATAGTGTGCAACATGCCGACGCCATGGGGTTTGAGTAATGCCCTGGCCTTTTCCATAAAGGTGGAAAAGTTATTTTTACCAACATGCTCAAACATGCCGATACTGACAAATTTGTCGTATTGACCTTTGGTTTCTCGGTAGTCTCGGATTTCAATTTTGATCTGATCGGTCAATCCTTTTTCGGCAATTCGTTTTTTTGCCAGGGAGGCCTGTTCATCACTCAGGGTGACACCGGTCCCCGTAATGCCATAATTTTCAGCGGCGTAGATCAGCATACCGCCCCAACCACAGCCAATATCGATCAGCGATTCTCCAGGCTTAAGGGCCAATTTGCGGCAGATGGTTTCATACTTCTGCAGCTGCATTGTTTCTAGATCGTCACCAGGCTGGACCTGATAGCCGCAGGAATAGGTGAGGGTGGGGTCTAAAAATAGCTGGTAGAAATCGTTGCCCAGGTCATAGTGGTATTGGACATTTTTACGACTGTTTTGAATCAGAAGTGGTAACGTTTGCAGCCGTTGGGAAATGATTTGGAGCGCCAGAGGAACGGTCAACTTTTGGCTGGCTTTGGAGTAGACGCGATTGCGATAGAGCATACTAATCAGCTCTGTCAACCGGTCGTTTTCTTCATCCCACCAGCCGTCCATGTAGGCTTCTCCAAAGCCAAGGGAGGCAAAAGTAATAATACTGTTGTAAGTACGCTGGTCATGCACCTGTAGATGGAGATGTGGCTGTGTATCAGGTGAACCAAAATTAAATACCTGGCCGCTGGGGTTAGTAACGGTGAGATAGCCGTCGGTAATGGCGCTAAATAGCTCGTACAGATATCGCTCAGCGACTGGCAAATTGTCCATGACCTGCAAAGGGAAGTAGAGCATTCTTACCCTATCAAATAAGTGGAGGGTCAGTGACTATTACTGATGGGAGTCATCCCAAAAGGGAATTGGTGCGGGGCATCTGAAATGTGATGCAATGCCTTTGAAGCTTAGTTATGGTCCCAGGGTGCATCTGCTATGCCGTTCTTATCTGCTCGACTTCGACATACTCCTCTTTGGGCTGAGGTTAAAGCGTCGTTGCAGCTGGCGGTGCCTTTGATGTTGATTCAGCTGTCAGAGGGGGCCGTTAATTTTGTAGATACCCTGATGATGGGTGGTCTGGGGACATTGCCGCTAGCGGCGGGCGGTCTTGGTGCAACGGCGTTTTGGATGCTGTTTTTTCTATGTGCGGGTCTATTGGAAATGACGGGTGCGATCGCAGCCGAAGCCCACGGTGCCCAGGATCAATATCGAGTCAGCCGCATTAACGTGCAGGGGCTGTGGCTCAGTTTTGGTATTTCCATACCCGTCATGGTGCTGATCTGGCATCTGGATTGGCTGTTTCATCTATTTGGTCAACAGCCCGTCATTATTAACGGAGCTATGGCCTATTTGCATGCCATTGTCTGGGGTCTGCCAGCTACCTTGGGAATGTTTGTCTTTAAAGAAACGTTGACGGCCCTATCGCGTCCCCGTTTGGTGTTGGTACTGATGCTGCTGAGTCTGCCCCTGAATGTAGGACTAAACTATGGGCTGATATATGGTGCATGGGGATTGCCAGCACTAGGGTTAGCGGGAGTTGGTTGGGCCAGTGCCCTGGTGTTTTGGCTGAGCTTTTGTCTGGCGGTAGTGCTACTACAGATGCAGCCATCGTTGCGGCGGTTGCGATTGCTCAGACAGTGGTGGCGGTGCGATCGCGCCATCATCAAAGAAATTATTCATCTAGGCTGGCCTCTGTGCGTAGATTACAGCACTGAAATGGGAGCCTTTACGGTGGCAGCTCTATTGATGGGCCTATGGAGCACAGAGCTGCTGGCGGCCCATCGCATTGTGATGACCACGACAGAGCTACTACTAATGTTTTCCTGGGGGTTTGCCTATGCCGCCGCCATGCGCACCGGCCATAAAATCGGCGCTGACGACCCTCGGGCTGCCCGTAGAGTTGCCCAGGCAAATCTGCTAATGAACCTGATTTTGGTGGTAATTTTGTCGATACCGCTGTGGATATTACCCCAAACCATTGCCGGTTTCTATTTAGACGTGAGTCTGCCTGAGAATGCAGCAACGGTAACTATGGCCGCTGCGCTTTTTAAGGTAGGCGTGGTTTTTCAAATCGCCCAGGGAATTCGCATCATTAGTGCCGGCACGCTACAGGGTCTAAAGGATACTCATCTGCTAGCAACGGTGGATGTTTTGGTTCACTGGGGTCTGGGGGTGGGTTTAGGCTATGTGGTAGGACATTGGTTAGGCTGGCAGGGCATTGGCTTATGGTGGTGTTTAGCCCTTGGGCAGCTGGTGGCAGCCATTGTTCTAACTCGACGATTTCAACAACTGATTACAGCACGGATGCCTGTGCTATAGGTCTATTAACCGCTACAATCACCACCGTTGTCCCCACGGTAATGGGAGATCTATGCGGCAAAGTTGGGTGAAGTTGGCAGGGGGGCTAATAGGGCTTATCGTCTGTGGTGGCTGTGCATTCTCTAAACAGGCAGACGTTGTGCCTGAGATCGAGATGCCCCCACCCAAGCGGCTCGCTAATGGCAGACCTAATCTAATGCCATTACCTACACCCAAGGAGACCTGGGAATGCGAGGTTGTTGTTGTTGGCGGCTCCCTTGGAGGTGTGGCCGCGGCATACCATGCCATGCAGTTTGGAGCTACCACCTGTGTGATTGAGCTAACCCCCTGGTTGGGAGGCCAAATCAGCTCTCAGGGAGTTTCAGCGGTGGATGAGTCTCTGGCAATGCGGAGAGATCAAAACTTCTCACCTAGTTGGCAAGCATTTAAACAACAAATTGTTCAACAGACAATCACCCTGCCCAAATGGACTGGTCAGGGTACTGTGACTGTCAATGATGTCAATGCTTGTTGGGTTGGCCATCTCTGCTTTGTTCCCAAGGCAGGTGCTGCTGCTGCTCAACAATATTTAGAACAAGCTGCAAAAAACTCTCCCAATAGTCGTTGGCAAACCCAAACTGCATTTAAAGAGGCTACCTTTGATGACAGTGGTCAAGAGATTGCGGCTATTCATGCTGTTCAGCGCATTCCCCGTGATCAGAGCTATGAGCCTACCGGATATTTTTCCCAGGAGTTGGCTAGCTGGTATAGCTGGTCAGCAGATGATGTGTTTGAGAAAGTGTCGCTACGGTTAGAACCTCCGAGTGGCAAGCGTATGGTGGTGATTGATGCCACCGATACGGG
>JBCCJR010000508.1:0-3346 GCA_039045805.1 Cyanobacteria bacterium P01_C01_bin.118 | reverse complement strand
TCGAGGACTATGGGGCACAGGGATCATTCTAATGCTGGCCATGCAGCCCAGTTGGGCGCAGCAGCCTATAGAGATTGAGGCTCCAGAGGCTGAAGCTGTCGATGAGTCAGACGATATCCTTCGAATTGTTGTCACCGCTGAACGGACACCCGAAGATGTGCAAGATGTCCCCATCAGCATTACCACCTTTACAGAGCAACAGATTGAAGATGCCGATATTACGTCGTTAGACAGCATTGCTGACAGAACGCCTAATTTCTCCTTCTTCCCCAGCGGTGCTAATCGCTCAGCGCCTTTCTACACCATACGCGGGGTATCTAACTTCAATGCCTTTGTCCGTGACGGCGTGGGCTTTTTTATTGACGATGTCCCCTATGACTTCTTTGGTTTTCTTGACCAAGACTTGGTGGATGTAGAGCGAATAGAGGTGCTGCGAGGTCCCCAAAATACCCTCTACGGCAGAAGCTCTACTGGCGGCGTGGTTAACGTTATTAGCCGTAAACCCACCAATGAGTACGAGTTTAAGGCTGCTGCCAGCTATGCTAGCTTTGAGAATCTGGAAACTGCACTTAGCGTTAGCGGTCCGATTGTAGAAGATGAATTATTGTTCCGGCTGTCAGGTAGCTACGGTACCCAAGATGGTTATGTAGAGAACACCTTTCTCGATGACGACATTGATGGCGGTACTGCGGTCACAGGGCGGGGGCAGTTGCTGTGGACCCCCTCAGACGAATGGGATGTGTCACTCAATGCGTTCTTTAGTGATTATCGAGAGGGAGCAGAAGCGTTGGTTCCCGTTAGACCGGGCGATCCGTTTGAAGCCGAGCTAGATTTTAACGGCTTTACTGATACATTGACCAATGCCCAGTCTTTGCGCGTCGCCTACAATACCCCCGATATTCGCGTCACTTCTATTACGGCCCACCGTTTCTCAAAGCAAGACGGAGCCCTGGATCAGGATGGTACGTTGGCAGATATTCTGGTTAACGCCCCTATTTTTTCATCGCGTGTATTTAGTCAAGAACTGCGGGTGCAGTCTCCTGAGCAAAGCGACCGGTTGGAATGGATTGCCGGAGGCTATTTTGAAACTTCCACCTTTAAGAATGATCGAGATTTTATTTCTGGAACAGCGCTGCCTGTTGCTCAGCAGGGAACATTGCGATCTGATGGGGAGGTGGACAGTCGCACTCTGGCCGCCTTTGGTCAAGTTAGCTATGAGGTTATTGATGACCTAACGCTAACAGCAGGGCTGCGATATGAAAACACGGAAGCTTCCACAGACTATACCCAATCATTTATTTCCCCTGACGGAACCTTGGAGCTTCCTCTATTGCAATTGAGCGATATTGAAACCGATGATTCAGAGCTGTTGCCTCGATTTGTGGTGGACTATCGTTTTTCTCCCAATCTGTTAGCCTACGGCAGTATTACCCGAGGCTATCGACCCCCCGGTGGCAATTTTGAACCAAGTGATGCCGCAGAAGCTGTGTTTGATGCCGAGACATCTTGGAACTACGAGATTGGTCTAAAATCCTCCTGGTTGGATGACAAGCTAACGGTTAATTTAGCTGGCTTTTACAATGACACCAACAACTTTCAGTTTCCCAGTATTCAGAATGGTGTAGTTACTCTCGGCAATGGTGATATTCGTACTATCGGAGCTGAGCTAGAACTCACTGCCCGTCCGATTTCTGGCTTAGAGCTAAGCGCCGGATTAGGTCTGTTGGATGCCGAGTTTCAGAGCGGCCTTGATGTCTCTACAGGCCAATCTGTCGAAGGCAACCGCACTCCTTTAACTCCAGATATGACCTATAATTTGGCCGCCCAATATCGCAGTGAGTCTGGCTTCTTTGGGCGTTTAGAGCTACTTGGCTTTGGCAAAATGTTCTTTGACAATACTAATATTATCGAACAGGACGCTTTTGCTTTAGTCAACGCTCGTCTGGGGTATGAGTTTGACAACTATGGCATTTATCTATTTGCCAATAATTTGTTTGACGAAGAGTATTTGACCCAGGCATTTGATTTTGGTGGCACCATTGCGGTGGCTGGTGCGCCGCAAACGTTTGGTGTTCAGGTAAGAGCAGAGTTTTAGGAGATGGTCAATCTACTCTGTTGCTCCTCCTTGGAGGCAGGGCTGTTTCATTGTCTGGACAGAAAATCTGAAGGCATTAAAAGCTCATTTGAAGAAAGGTATGCTCTACTTGGAAATAGGCCAAACAACAATGCGATAACCTGATTAATCGACCCCGCCATAACCCCTATTTATGCAATTAAGGACAACCCAGTAGGCTGGGTACTAGGGCGGCCTTCCGGCCCTAGCCATGGGGGTTTGGGGAACTCGGAGGGACCCCAAGCGACATCTTTAAACTCCCCTCCAATCGTACAATATAGAACCCCGAAAGTAACATTCAATATCGAAGGGCAGACTTCGACAAAGCTCAGCCACCCCCCACAAGGGACTGCCCCTACAGGATTGCCCATTGTGCATCATTCTCGAACGGTACGTTGAAACGGCACCCTAGAATTCCATTAACGAATGTTTCCCCATCAACTGGGGCAGTATTTTCAGAAGCTTCAATGGCCGCATCGATCTTGGCTCGTACATTTTCAACCCATTCGGATTCAGAACGCTCGTATTCGTCTAATAACTGTAGGGCAACTGCTAAAACTTCCTCAGCCGAGCGATATTTACCTGCTTCCAGTTTAGTTTGAATAAGCTGAGATACTGGCAAAGTTGCATCTGTTATGGCTTGTTGCCAGGAGGAATGAACACTCTCATCAGAAATGTTTGGTTCATCTTCTGTTATTTGAGGCTGTGTTTCTTGAGAATGAGTTTGCCGAATACTATCAGAAAGCGCTGTTAAAAGCTCTAGTTGCTCTGATAATGGAAGTGATTGGGCGATCTGAATGGCTTGTTTGAGTTGAATTGTCATATGCGATTGCTCCGTTGTTGATTTCTTATTTTAGAAGGTGCGTTGAAACGGCACCCTACAGCTCATTGAGGCGCTCTCGACAGCGCACTGTCCAGGGATGGTCAACACCTAGCTTGGGTTCCAAAATCGCTAACGCCTGTTGATAAATGACCTCAGCTTCTTGAGTCAGACCTTGCATGGCTCGGAGTTTGCCAAAAGCATCCAAAAAACGGCCTCGCAGCTCATGATCCTGAGGTAAAGACTTCTCAGTAATCTTTAATACTTCTTTGCATAAACACGGATTTTCATGTTAGGGAATCCACCCTAAATCTACCCAGGATTTAAAAATGGTGATATGGGTAAAAGGGTTAAATAGCTTGAGTTTGACTGCCTTCAAGGAAGTTTACACAGGTAAATTTTCAGGGGGTATT
>JBCCJR010000507.1:0-3353 GCA_039045805.1 Cyanobacteria bacterium P01_C01_bin.118 | reverse complement strand
CTGATGATGGGGACTCGCTGTGGAGCAGTCGATCCTGGTATTTTAATCCATCTGATGCGCCAGGGGTACAGCGCTGACCAGTTAGATCAGCTGCTAAATAAAGAATCAGGACTTAAAGGCATGTCTGGCATCTCCCATGACTTACGCCAAATCGGCCAGGCCATTGCTGCTGGAGATCAGCGGGCTCAACTGGCCCAAGATATGTATATCCATTGTCTCAAATCTTGTATCGGCTCTATGCTCATGAGTCTGGGGGGGATGGATGCCATAGTGTTTACTGCCGGTATTGGTGAACATGCGGCGTCGATTCGGGCGGCAGCCTGTGGGGCAATGGAGTTTTTAGGAGTGAAGCTGGATGCCAACAAGAATAACAATAGTCCTGTTGACCAGGATATTGCTACAGGCGATTCGGCCATTCGAGTACTGGTAATTCACACTCAAGAAGATTGGACCATTGCCCAAAACTGTTGGCAATGTTTAAGACAAGATTAAACAGTTAAGGAGAGAACAATAATACCTGTATGGGAAGGACCCAAATTCAGTAAATTTTAAGGTTAGTAACCCATGATTTATATGCAGGTCAATAGCTACCGTCTCTCTTACTCAGACAGTAGTCGACCAATTCCATAGTCAGCCTTTAGATTACGGCTAACTCAGGTTGGGCTAATTACAATGGCAGACGTGATCAGCAGACAAAATGGAGCACATTATGGCGCAGACTCTTCTGGATCAATTGCGTAAAATGACTGTTGTGGTTGCCGATACCGGTGATATTCAAGCGATTGAGAAATTCAAACCCCGCGATGCGACGACCAATCCGTCACTGATTACAGCGGCGGCACAGATGCCTCAGTATCAAGGTATTGTCGATGAAACGCTCCAGACTGCTAAGGCGGATGCAGGAGCCAATGCCAGTACCCAAGAAATTGTCAATCTAGCCTTTAAGCGCTTAGCCGTTGCCTTTGGCCGTAAAATTTTGGAGATTATTCCCGGTCGTGTCTCTACTGAAGTGGATGCTCGCTTATCCTACGATAGCGAGGGTACTTTAGATACAGCGCGCGATCTAATCTCTCAGTATGAAGCTGTCGGAATTTCTAGAGAGAGAATTTTAATCAAGATCGCCTCTACCTGGGAAGGGATTAAAGCCGCTGAGATTCTAGAAAAAGAAGGCATTCACTGTAACCTTACTCTGCTGTTTGGCTTACATCAGGCCATTGCCTGCGCTGAGGCCGGTGTGACTTTGATTTCTCCTTTTGTCGGTCGCATTCTTGACTGGTATAAAAAAGATACGGGCAGAGAGTCTTATCCACCGTCAGAAGATCCAGGTGTACTGTCAGTTGCCGAAATCTTTAACTATTACAAAAAGTTTGGCTACACGACTGAGGTGATGGGGGCCAGCTTTCGTAATACCGATGAGCTCAAAGAGTTAGCCGGCTGCGATCTATTGACAATTTCACCTAAGCTGTTGGCTCAGCTAGATGAGGTCACTGCTGAACTGCCTCGTAAGCTGTCTGCTGATGTGGCAACAGGGTTAGAAATTCAGAAAATCTCGGTAGATAAATCTATCTTTGATAAAATGCATACCGACAACCGCATGGCCTCAGAAAAGCTGGCGGAAGGTATTCAAGGATTTACTAAAGCCTTAGAGTCATTAGAAGCCCTATTGGCACAACGTCTTGCACAATTAGATGGCAACGGTGTTGTTAGCCACGCGGCTGAAGATATCTTTCGTGCCTACGACCTCGACGGTGATGGCTTTATTACCCGTGAAGAGTGGATGGGGGCCGATGCCGTGTTTGATGCCCTGGATATTGATCATGATGGCAAGATTACGCCTGAGGAGATGGGTGCTGGTTTGGGCGCAGCGTTTAGATTGGTGAAGGTGTAAAAAGGTGTCCGGGCACCAAATAATAAAACCTGAAGGCTTGTTTAATTTTGACTGGTGAGAAACGGCAGCTGAAATGAGAGTTCTCTGTTGTGGGTTTGCCAGTTATGTTGTTGTCCATCGCGCCAGATTTGAGGTAAACCTTTGCCCTGGGGGGCGATCGCAACATCTTTGCCATTACTATCCCGATATTCCACAAATTCTGCTTTTACGGTTAGCTGAGCCTGTTGGGTAACAGCTTGCTTAAACGCGACCAAGCTCCCATGGGTTTGGGCTTCGCCGATTTCTAAAGCAAAGCCTTGAGCAAAGTAATGAATCGCTATCCAGGTTTGATCACAGACTAAAATGGTAATGTCGTCTACCGATTTGATACAGACGTCTGGAAAAACAAGTTCGGGAACGTCGTTGCCATACCAGATCAATAAATTTCTATACTGGGCAATGTTGTGGGGCTGTTGAGCATTGACCGTCAGCTGATCTGTCTGTTGGCCGTTAGCAACGTGGAGACTAAAGCCATTCCAGTCACCACCGGTACCCCTGGCGAGACTACCCAGCTGATAGCTGTGGCCAATATACAGCGTTTCATAAAAGGCAGGACCGTAGAGATCGGGTTTCCAGTTTTCGTAGTGGGGGTGGGTACGCTGCAGCTCGATGGGTTTGATAAAACGGCGCTGTGCGATCGCAACTACATCATCCGGTGGTAGATAATTACTCGTCAGTCCATAAATCCAATCTCTCTCAAATTCATCAGGTGCAGGCGCATCTCCAAAATACAGCCAGAAAAATCGCGCTGCACTCTCTCCATAGGTGCGCTTAGAAGGACCTGTCCAGCTGCCGCGCCAGTACTTAATGGCTGCTGAACGATAGAGCCAATCCAAAGCATCTTTGGCTAATTTTTTAACCTCCGAATCTTTAGCAAAGTCATACAGATTGAGATAGGCCGCTGTCGTGTGGCCATGATAAACCGGACTGTCCCATTCTCCCATGCCAATATCCAGCAATGTGGAGACATAGCGTTCCAAATGTTGTTTGTAGATCAGCCGGGTCCCTTCATTTCCCGTTTCCTCAGCCATCAGATACACCGATGTTTCTCGCATTGCCCTGAGATTGTCAGTATTGCGACAATCCACCGGAGTATCGCAGTCATCCGTCGAACGAGACCAAAACTTGCGAGGTGGGTTCGCCTGGCGCGTCAGCGGATCGGTTAGGGTAAACGCATACATGGCATCCCACATACGCTGCCGATAAGCGGGCTCCAGCTGATTACCAAAGTAAAAATACTTACGCATCTGGCCTTTAAGGGTAAAACCAGAAAGCAAGTCAATTCCATTAGTTTCAACGGCTTGATCATCAATTTGTTGCAAAAAATCTAGCCCGGCTGACGGTTGCCCCCACAGCACATCAGCCATAGCCAGAGGATAGGAATTTTTCTCATACTCATAGGCAATGCTGCCATAGGGCTCCACCG
>JBCCJR010000506.1:0-3355 GCA_039045805.1 Cyanobacteria bacterium P01_C01_bin.118 | reverse complement strand
GGGACTGACCCAAACTACGGATGAGCTAACCAACCTATTACGAGGACTTAACGGAGAATATATCCCTCCAGCCCCTGGGGGGGATCTGTTGCGAGATGGTCCTGGGGCATTACCTACTGGTCGCAACATTCATGCCCTAGACCCCTACAGAATGCCATCCCCTTCGGCCTATGCAAGAGGTCGGGCCATTGGTCGTAGATTAATTGCTCAAGGTTTGGAGGATACTGGGGAGTATCCCGAGACTATAGCCGTGATGCTGTGGGGCCTAGATGCGATTAAAACCAAGGGAGAATCTCTAGGAATTTTGTTGGAGCTGGTGGGGGCAGAACCGGTAAAAGAGGGTACGGGCAGGATTGTCCGCTATGAGCTGTTGCCTTTGGACCAGATGGCTCACCCCCGCATCGATATTTTGGGCAATCTCTCTGGCATCTTTCGTGACAGTTTTATCAATATTATTGAGCTGTTGGACGATCTGTTTCTTCGTGCGGCGGAAGCCGATGAGCCATTGACAAAGAACTTTATTCGTAAGCATGCTCTGGAGCTTAAGGCCCAGGGGGTGGAAAATGTGTCAGCACGGTTATTCTCAAACCCGGCGGGAGACTATGGGTCTCTGGTAAATGACCGGGTGGTGGACTCGAACTGGGAGTCGGGGGATGAGCTGGCGGATACATGGCGCGATCGCAACGCCTTTAGCTACGGTCGTGCGGACAAAGGCCAGGCCAGGCCAGAAGTGCTCAATACCCTATTGCAGAGCACCGGTCGTATTGTTCAACAAATTGATTCAGTCGAGTATGGTCTCACCGATATCCAGGAGTACTATGCCAATACCGGTGCCCTTAAAAAAGCGGCAGAGAAAAAACAGGGTAAACGGGTGACCGCAAGCTTTGTAGAGAGCTTTTCTCAAGACACCACACCGCGCCAGCTAGAAGATGTGTTGCGAATGGAGTATCGTACTAAACTGCTCAATCCTAAGTGGGCAGAAGCCATGGCTGATCAAGGGTCCGGTGGCGCTTATGAAATCTCCCAGCGGATGACGGCCCTAGTCGGCTGGGGGGGCACTACCGGCTTTCAAGATAACTGGGTGTACGATCAAGCAGCTGAGACCTATGCCCTGGATGAGGCTATGGCTAATCGGCTGAAAGAAGCCAATCCGGAAGCGTTTCGTAACATCGTTGGACGAATGATTGAGGCTAATGGCCGTGGTCTATGGCAAGCAGAGGAGGAGACCCTGGAGAAGCTGCAGGGTCTTTATGATATGGCCGACCAAGCTTTAGAGGGAGTAGGGATATAATTTGACCATGATGTCACCATTTCCAGGGATGGATCCCTACTTAGAAAATTCAGACTTGTGGCCAGCGGTTCACAACCGTTTGATCGTGGCTATTGCCGATGAATTAGTAGACCATTTAAGCGAAAAATATCGTGTCGAGATAGAAAAGCGCACTTATTTTGGTGATGAAGATGGTGTTCTAGTCGGTATTCCTGATGTTGCTGTGGCAACCAATAAAACAGCTCAACGTAGTGACGCTAGTCCAGCTCTAGCCCTAACGGTAGAACCAGAGCAAGTAACCGTTCCCATGACTGCGGAGGTGAATGAACGCTACCTGGAGATTCGTGAAGTGGCGACGGGGAGAGTTGTTACTGTTATTGAGCTGCTATCGCCTAAAAATAAGCGTTCTGGTGAGGGACGCATTGCCTACGAACGTAAACGCAATCAGATTCTCAGTAGTACAACTAGCCTGGTAGAAATTGATTTGCTTAGGGGAGGCAGACCGTTTCCCATGGTCAGTAAAAATCTTAAGGACTATCGCATTTTGATCTGTCCCGGTGATCAGCGACCGTTAGGCAATCTATTTGCTTTTAGTTTGCAACAGGCTATTCCTGCTGTACCAATTCCCTTACTACCGGGTGAATCAGATGTTTTACTAGAGCTTCAACCATTGCTTACCCAGGTGTATAAAAAAGGCCGATACCATCTAGCGATTGATTACCATCAGTCCCCTAGCCCAAAATTCACCCAGGAAAATCAACAATGGGCATTAACTCTAATGGATAATTGATTAGTTAGATAACCGGGGCAGACCGATGGCGAAATTCAACCGGATATTAATGTCAACAGGCTTAGCCCTGGCGGTTGCCATTGTTCCCATTAGCTGTGGGATACAGCAGTCCCCTGGGCAGAGAATTAGCCAAACTCAAACGGAGTGGCAGGAAGTTGGCCAGCTGCCGACGCCTTTAGAATCTCACCAGATGAGAGTATTGGGTGACTTTGTTTATGTGATTGGTGGATGGAACCAAACTAAAGGCATTCATGAGGATGTCTTTTTTGCACCCCTAACATCAGAGAGTACATTTGGCGATTGGGAACCAGCCACAGCTCCTCTCCCCCTGAAGCTCCAGCACCATACGGTGACAATCCATGACAACGCCTTTTATGTGATGGGTGGGGATAATGGCTTTTGGGACGGTAGCGAAGTGACTAATCGTATTCTTCGAGCGGTGCCCAACGATCAGGGGGATATAACCGCATGGCAAGATGTCGGGGAACTACCGGAACCGCTTACAATTCATGCAGTTACCAGTCTGGATAATCAGCTCTATGTGATCGGGGGGAGCAATACCTTTCGGCCTGGCAATACTCCTGTGATTGATAAGGTTTTTACAGCAACCATTGCTGAAGATGGAACGGTAGGAGAGTTTCAACAGCTTGCACCATTTCCCACCCCCATTGGCTGGGTGACTGCTACAACGGTGGACAATCGCATTTTTGCTGTCTCTGGTACTGCGCAATTTAGACCGAGCCAGCTTTTGGATAAAGTTTGGGCCGCTGATATTCTGCCGAATAATACTCTATCTAGCTTTGAACCGGTGGAAGACATTACGGCGCGACAGCGCCATGCAACCGTGTTGGTGGATAGGACACTGGTTGCGATCGCAGGTGGTGCCAATCAGGTACTTACTACGGTTGAAGCCGCTGTCGTAGACGATCAAGGTAATCTAGGAGACTGGACAGATCTGTCCCCATTACCCGAAGCTCGCTATGCCCATGCTGCATTTGTTCATGATGACCACATTTATGTTTCGGGTGGTTTTATAAAATATGGCAGTAATGAAACAAGTACCAAAATCTTCAGGCTACCCTGGCCCAATTGATTGATTAAATCAAACCAGTATGCAGATAGAAACTCAGCTACGTCTTTCCCCTCTTCCCCTACCTCTCTAAATCACAGGTCCCACAAATTCGCCAAACTATACGGTCCCCCCTCCACCTGCCAAAATGAACCATCCACATAGCGTCGATTTAGATTAAGGGCTGCGATCTCAACCATATCCTCATCTGTCAATGACACCTCAG
>JBCCJR010000505.1:0-3372 GCA_039045805.1 Cyanobacteria bacterium P01_C01_bin.118 | reverse complement strand
ATGGGTGGCCTGATGGGAAGCTTTACTGTTCTCCGACAGCTTTCTTTCTTTAGTGATACCCTGGGGCACTCTGCCCTGTTGGGTATTAGCATTGGATTCCTGCTGGGGTTGGATCCTGGCTGGGTGTTGTTGCCCTTTGCGGTTCTGTTTGCATTGGGTGTGACTTATTTTCTAGAACGTACTCGTCTCTGGACTGATGCTCTGTTGAATATTGTGTATTCATCGTCCCTGGCCATTGGCATTATCTTGCTGAGTTTCCGTGATGACTACAAGGGCGGTATCACCCATCTGTTATTTGGTGATATTCTGGCCATGCGGACCACTGACATAATCTTTAGCGGCGTGCTGCTGATAGCATGTGTCATATTTATGGGGCTAACGTTGCGATCGCAAATTCTCCTGACGCTCCATGAACCGTTGGCTATTTCTCGGGGCGTATCTGTATCTGCCCAGCGTACAGCGTTTATTGTGTTGTTATCTCTGGTGGTAGGAATTTCCATTAAGGCCATCGGCGTCTTGTTGATCAGCGCATTTGTGGTAATTCCCGCCTGTGCTGCCCGTCTTCTTAGCCGTACCTTTGTTCAGTACATCCTAGTTTCGGCAGGGCTGGGTGCGTTAGGGGCTGCCATTGGCATGATGGTTTCTGCCTTTGCCGATTTACCGTCGGGTCCTAGTATTGTTACCGTTCAACTAGTAATTTTTCTGTTGGCCATGCTCGCGCCCAACACCCGCAAGTTAGCCCTCTAAGGATTTGTTACTCAATAAACCCATGATTTTTAGTTCTACATTCTAAATCTTCTGCAGAAATCGATCCAGAATATTTGTAATCGACCCCGCCGTAACCCCAACTTAATGCGATTAGGGATAACTCAGTACGTTGTCTTGTAGGGCGGCATTCCGGCCCTGCCCAGGGGAAACCCCAGTGAGCCTAAAGGAGATAACTGAACTATTTCCGGAAAAGGGAACTCGGAGGGACCCCAAGCAGCACTTTTTACACTCAACCAATTGCCCAAGCTATCTTCCTAACTAATCTTCAGGAGTTCATTACCATGACAGTCTCTACAATCCCCAGTTCCACTAAAAGAGGAATGCCCATCACCATTATCACCGGGTTTCTCGGCAGTGGTAAAACAACGCTTTTGAACCACATTCTGAGCAACAACAAAGATTTAAAAGTTGCTGTTCTAGTCAATGAATTTGGTGATATTAACATCGATAGTCAGCTGTTAGTGACCATAGATGAAGATATGGTTGAGCTTAGCAATGGCTGTATTTGCTGCACCATCAACGATGATCTGGTGGATGCTGTTTATCGAGTTATGGAGCGGGATGACCGTGTTGACTATATGGTGATTGAGACCACAGGCGTAGCTGATCCACTACCCATTATTCTCACGTTTCTGGGTACAGAGCTGCGGGATTTAACCCGTCTTGATTCCATTATTGCCATGGTTGATGCTGAAACCTTCACGCCCGATCATTTTGAGAGTGAAGCGGCCTTTAAGCAAATTACCTACGCTGATGTTACAATCGTTAATAAAGTTGATTTGGTTTCATCAAACCAGGTGAAAACATTAGAAGAGTATCTTAGTGGTGTTAAAGAAGGGGCAAGGATTTTGCGCAGTCAGCAGGGTCAGGTACCCCTGCAGCTAATTTTAGATGTGGGGTACAACAATCCCGAAGATTATGCTGAGCTAGTGCAAGAAGAAATCGAGCAGACGGCACACGATCATCATCACGGACACGAGCACGAGCATCATGGGCACGAGCACCATCATCATGAGCACGAGCACCATGAACATCACCACCACCATTCTGCCCATCTTGATAATGATGGATTTGTATCCATCGCATTTGAGAGCGATCGCCCTTTCCATGTCAAAAAATTTGAACACTTTTTGCAAAATAAACTTTCAAAGAATGTTTTTCGGGCCAAAGGGATTCTTTGGTTTGAGGAAAGCGGTCTGCGCAACATTTTTCAGCTAAGCGGTCCACGATTTTCTATTGACGGGGAAGAATGGTCCACCCCACCTCGAAATCAGCTTGTTTTTATCGGGCGACACCTCAATGGCGATGACATTCAGCAACAGCTGACGGCATGCCTGGCCTGATTTCCAAAACTCGTCAGATGGCTATCCACCTGATGATCAGTTGCCCCTCATCCGGCAGTTGCTATATCCAGTCTTTCAGTCCTTGATTGAAGGGGGTTGATTGGTTTGCGATGGTCCTCTGGACCGGCTGCACCATCGCTCGACAGTTTGAGAAATTTACCCACTCATTATTCATGACCTTATCCATTTCACCCGACGACATTCGTAACCAGTTAATCAGTACCAAAGCTAAAGCGCCTGTCTCAGACGAAGATATGCAGCAAGCGGTCCGCACACTACTTCTGGGATTAGGAGAAGACCCCGACCGTGAAGGGTTGCGCGACACGCCAAAGCGTGTAGTCAAAGCTCTCAAATATTTAACCTCTGGGTACCACCAGTCTCTAGATGAACTGCTCAATGGAGCCGTTTTCCATGAAGACGCCAGTGAAATGGTGTTGGTACGCGACATTGATTTATTCAGCTCTTGCGAACACCATATCTTGCCGATTTTAGGCCGTGCCCATGTTGCTTACATTCCCAACGGTAAGGTAATTGGTCTATCAAAAATTGCCCGAATTTGTGAAATGTATGCGCGACGGTTACAGGTACAAGAACGCCTCACACAACAAATTGGTAATGCTCTCCAGGGTCTTTTACAACCCCAAGGGGTGGCCGTTGTTGTCGAAGCATCTCACATGTGTATGGTAATGCGCGGTGTACAAAAGCCAGGTTCTTGGACCGTCACCAGTTCGATGCAAGGAGTATTTGCTGACGATGCCCGTACGCGTCAGGAGTTTATGGACCTGATTCGCCATAACCCGTCGTTCCATTAGAAAATTTCCACTCAGAAGTTTATTCACTCACTGGGAGATAAGCATTACGCTTATCTCCTTTTCTATAACTTAAGGGTTTTATAGGTTATGTTTTGTGGGGGACATCTGCTTAAACAGCCAACTCTTATCAAGTACCCTGTTATTACGTGTGCTACCCCACAAATGATCAGACCTACTATTAAATCTGACCACGATGCTTTGATTGCCTTGGTTGTGGACTCCGGGCTTTTTGAGCCAGATCAAACCGAGCTACTCTCAGATATACTACGGTCCTCTGGAGAGGAGGACGTTTGGTTTACCGATGACGATGGTACCGGTCCGGTGGGGGTAGCCTATCTGGCCCCTGAGAAAATGACCTATGGCACTTTGACTATGTGCGGACGTTTTATGCTGACAATGGTTTTGAAAACGAGGCTCGAATTCGCGATTTTTACGATGCCGGGGTTGAT
>JBCCJR010000504.1:0-3375 GCA_039045805.1 Cyanobacteria bacterium P01_C01_bin.118 | reverse complement strand
TATTTAAGGTTCGAGGGCTGTAACTATTAATCCGTTTTTCTGGACGTTTTGCTGCCGGTTAGACCCAAGTTTGCTAAGACTACAACAATCTGAAACACTCTAACCAAGATCGGTTCTAATGCTAATATAGCCAGATTTAAATAGGACTGGGTGTAAGGTCACCTAGTCCTGTTTAAGCAATGAGAGAGTCTCTTACATTCTGAGGACTCCCACAATGTTATGCGGCTTACAGATAGCTTGTTAAGCAGTAATCTTAGCCCGACGACGCTTGATCTGGTGTGCTATTAAACCCATTAACATCATACCCATCATGGCAGAGGGCTCGGGTACCCCTTGAGCCTCTTGAGGCTCACCGTAGATGAAGTTATCCATCACAACAACATCTACACCGCTATCGGGATCATCGTCAAGGCCAAGAGGCGTGTTGCCACTGGTAATCCTGACGCTAAATAAGTTCCCTTCTTCAAATGTCTCTCCATAGAATGACAGACCTTCTGAAGTCGTTGGAACAAGACTAGAGCTGAGCAGGTTTCCTTCGATATCAAAGAACTCCAGGGAGGTGCTGTCGTCGAGGTCCACATCTGTAAAAATAGCTCCAAACCTATTGGTTGTGGCTGGTGTGTCCGAACCAGAAACAAAGAAGTTCACATCCAGAACATTAGTGCCAAACGGTGTAAACAATCGCTCGGGGCTAAACGTAGTGAACTCATCTGGATAGGTGGGTAGGACTTCCTGCACTAGCCTGGGTAAAAGCTGATATTGCTGCAGCTGCTCTAACAGCATGGGAGTATCAAGTTCTGTATTACCAATTTTCAACACTTCTGCCATGATAGAAACCCTTATGGATGAGGAGATATAGCAAGGATGAATGCCCTTGACTAATTTTGATCAATACTATTTTGGTCACTCAGTCACTGGTCACGAATAGTTCTCTAACCACTGTTTTAAACGATGACTATCGGACCAATAACTGGCTTGTTTATCCAGCATTGGATCTAAAGTCTCGGGGGGGCCTGTCCCCACCTCCGATGGTGACATTCCATAGTGCTTTCGAAAGAGACGACTAAATGATGCTGCATCAGTAAACCCCCATTCCCTGGCAATTTCACTAATTGTTTTACGGGAAGAAGGGGGTAACCGTCTGAGCTCTTGATAGCGGCAAGCCAGTCGTTGTTGTCGCACATAGGTATGCACGCCTCCTTCGGCTTTAAACAACCGATAAACGGTGGCACGGGAACAGTGAAATACCTGACAAAGCATAGTTGCGCCAACATTAGGCAGATGGAGGTTACCCCGTAAATAGGCTTTCATCGCATCTGCAGTCGCTAACTCTACCTGGGCCTGGGCCGCCATGTTCTGATTGTTGGGTAGCAGGCCATTGAGTAAGCCAATAAATGCCTCAGCGATTAAAGGAGCATCAGTTTGGGGTGTATTCGGTAGGTTTTCCCAAATTGTTAACCAAACTTGGACCAGAACTCGGCCAGCGGGCGAATTCACAGACCAGGAGAATATGGAAAGCACATGTAATGGTAGGAATGATGCCGCCCCAGTCACCCGTGACTTCCTGACGTTCTAAAATCCACTGCTCAGCCTTACGGACATCTTCATCGCGAAACGGCCAGGCAGCGAGGGGAGTCCACGCTAGCCGTAGCAACCCATCAGGGCTAAATGCAGCTTGGTAAAAATGCGCGTTTTGCTGATGCCCCCGTGACGGAGGCTAATTTAGCCGCTGTAACTGCGTCAGAATAGAAAGGTTGACCGTACCATGAACCATGGCCAATCAATGGGATAATCTGTTTAAGAATGAAGGAACTTGGAAAGGTAGCTTTACCAAGCTGACGCCTGATGGCACCGAAGTTAGCGATGTTCCCTCCCGCCTGACATTAGAACGCACTAATGCAGCCAGCGCGCGCTTTCAAGTAACCCGCTATCCCACCGGACAAACGCCCCAGGAAACCAAAACAGAATTTACCACCATCAACCAAAGCAGTCTGTTTTGTGAAGATGGTTCCTTTACTAAGGGCTCGGTTCAATGGAGCCCCTTTTCCAAATTTGGCACAGAATTTGGGTTAACCCTGCCCCATGCACGGCTACGCCTGGTCCAGCTGTTTGCACCGGGCGGTCCGCTCTCGGACCTGGTTCTTATTCGGGAAACCCGTGAAGGTCAACCAGAGGTGGTGCGGCCACAGCTTTCTGTGGATCAGCTCCTGGGCACATGGCAGGGGCAGACCATTACCTATCGTACAGACTGGTCAGTGTCACAGCCCATGGCCACCGAGCTAACGGTCTCACAGTCATCACCCAATACAATTTTGCAAGCCTGGCGTGCAGGCCCCGCCACAGGACAATCCCAGGCTAAGTTAGACGGCTCACGACTCCTATTTGAGCAAACGGGCTACCAGTTATTGTTTTTGCCCAATGGTGGTTCATCCCTTTGCCCACAAACGATTCAACGGCAAACTGCCTTTCGATGTGAGCTTGGCTGGTTGATTGAGCCCACTGTACGCTTGCGGCTAACCCGTGAATATCAGGCAGATGGCAGCTGGGCACAATCAACCTGGATCAAGGAAGAAAAGGTTTTATAGCTCATCAGGCTTTTCCAGCGATCAAACTGGTTGAGATCTCCATCAAAATCGTGTTTTCTACCTCAATTCCCACCAAAATGCGTAACTTGTTATCTAAACCCAGTTCTTAAAATAACGGACAAGAATCCCGTGCTCTTTTAGCAACTGATAAAGAGATTCTGCACTGAGTGTGTCACTGGGGGTGACATAGTGTAATTATCATGTATTAGGCGGTCCTGCTTGAAACTGGGTTATGCCCTCAGGCATGACTTCCCATCGTGCTTTGGAGCCCACATAAATGTGCATACCGATTTCAATATCGGGATCTCCGTTAAGACATCCCAAGGTCACTCCATGAACCTGCCCATTGTAAGTACCACACAGGGTGGAACCACAGATTTTGCAAAATTGTAATCCAAACCCTTGCTGGTTAAGATAGGAGGTCAGTAAATGCTCTCCTGTTAACCACTTGAAAGCATCAGCGTCTACTAAGGCATAGGCAGACGCTTGGGAACTAAATGCCTTTCGACATCGAGAACAGTGGCAAGATCGAGCATTTTTTAACTTGCCGTTGATCTGATATTTGACTTGGCCACAAAAACACTCACCTGTAACGGTCATAGGGTAGCAGGTTCAGGATCATTGATGGCTTAGAGCTTATTGCATCTTTAACCATACTCTTAAACCATACTCTTAGGATAGCTGAGAGCCTCCGGTGATATGGGTCACTACGGTAAAACTTTCTATGAGAAGAGTCTCAGCAAAGTTGGGGAATTCTGTTATCCACTTCTAAGCAATCATTAAAGCAACC
>JBCCJR010000503.1:0-3388 GCA_039045805.1 Cyanobacteria bacterium P01_C01_bin.118 | reverse complement strand
GTATTACGGCTGTATGCCCTGCTTCTTCCAGGGTCCAGGCAATCCACTCAGCCCAGGCTTTATCGGCACGGTTGTAACTGACAAAAAAGCTAGTCATTGAAGGCTTTAGACAAGACGACCCGGATTAATCCGGGATATTCGCCACAATCTTAAGCCATAAAAACTGATTACATGGGAAATTTCACCCGTTTGTAACCAGGTGCATCACAAGGTATCAATTTAAGCCAGGAAATCTTGGCTGAGTCGGGAGTCAGAAGCCAGAAGCCAGTAAGATTCCGACTTCCGACTTTGATCCTTGGGAAACGGCCATATAATGCTAGACAGACAGATGAAAATCATTAGCATTTACGCTAGTAGACTATGGCCGATCTTGCCCTTACTTTTTCCACCAGTAACCTGAGTGAAATGTTTGCCGAAGCTCAGCAACAAACGGGTGCCACGGCCTGCCAGTCTGACCCAGCTGAATCGGTGTATACCCTGGAAAAACCCTTTGGGCGATTGATCTATCGCTATATGTATCTGCGCAAAGGGTTAGAACTCTCTATTAATCAGCTGGAGCTGAATGAGAATCTCAAAGTCATCGAAAATCTTCAAAACCGCTCAGCCCTAGGGCTGAGTTTTTGCGTTTCAGGAGAGTTTCAAGGGCAGTATCGCCAATCGTCCATAGCCCAGTGCGCTGGCCCCAACAAAAACTTTTTAAGCTTGATTCAGGGAGATATTTGTTCTATCACCGATTATTCTGCCAAACGGCCTATCTCTGTCCTAAATATCAATGCCGCGCCGGACTGGCTTAATAATCTGTTGTCCGAGGCCCCTGACCCCAAAGACTTTGGTAAAACCATTTCTCTTCAGACGTCCCAGGCAGAAATTCTCGGTACCGTTGGCTGGACAACGCCTGGCATGCTATTGGTGGTGCAACAGATTTTAGCCTGTCCCTATCAGGGAAAGGTGAAACGGTTGTATTTAGAAAGTAAGGTCATAGAGCTGCTGGCGCTTAAGTTGGAGCAAATGCAGCAGCCAGAGCGATCAGATAGCCAGAAAATTACGCTCAAATCCGATGATATCCATCGTTTACACCAGGCCAGGCAGATTCTATTAACAGATATCGAACAGCCTCCATCGCTAATGGACTTAGCCAAACAGGTGGGGATAAACGATTTCAAACTTAAGCGAGGCTTTCGCCAACTTTTTGGTACCACGGTGTTTGGCTGTCTGTACGAGTGTCGAATGGAGCGGGCCAGACATCTGTTAGAGACTCGCCAGCTCAAAGTGGCCCAGATTGCCCAGGCGGTTGGCTATGCCAATCCGAGTCAGTTTTCGGCTGCCTTTAAACGCAAGTTTGGTTTTTCGCCTAGGGACTATCGCAGTCAGCACGCTCCCTCTCGGGGTTAAATAAACTCCGTTTCGGAGTTGAATTCTATCGCTCCTATTGCCTATGGTTCTCAATTATGTGTTGGAGTGTGAGTCAATTGAGAACCATAGATGGGATCGCCTGGACTACGGGCATTATCGCGGTGATGGTGGCTGCGCCTTTACAAGCGGCAATAGTCCAGATCAGTGAAGTCAAGGTCAATCCAACCGCAGCAGGTGTAGAAATTGTCTTGGTGCTGGCAAACGGTGGCGAGCTGGAGGTGCTGCCATCCCAGGATGGAACAAGCTGGATTGCCGAGATCCCCGATGCTCAACTTGCGGAGGATTTTGAGCAACTGGACGTGGCAGCGGGAATAGCCCAGGTATCGGTGCAGTCGTTAGATAATGGCAGCATTCGAGTGACGGTGGTGGGAGAAAACGCGCCATTGGTCGGAACGGTGGACAGCCAGGGGCGCAGCTTAATTCTTCAGGTCAGTCCAAGCGAGGACGCTGTAGCAGACTCAGATCCACTTCGCATTGTTGTTACGGGGGGCACCACTGGCAGCGATTATTTTGTCCCCCGCGCCAATACAGCAACGCGCACCGATACACCGCTGTTGGATATTCCCCAAGCGGTGCAGGTGATTCCTGAGCAGGTGTTGGATGACCAGCAGGTGAGCGACCTGGTTGAAGCCTTTGCAAATGTCAGCGGTGTGGTGGCTGACAATGGTGAAGGTGCGGGCGCTGAGTTTAGTCTGCGCGGGTTTCAAGGGGCGCGGGTGCTGCGCAATGGGTTTAATCTAGCCGGGGGGGATTCTCTTTCAAGCATTTTGACTCTGCCGGAGGTGGCTAATCTTGAGCGGATTGAAGTGCTAAAGGGGCCATCGTCGATTCTCTATGGTGAGATTCAGCCCGGCGGGGTGATTAACCTGGTGACTAAACGCCCCACGGCAGAGCCTATTTATAATTTTGAATTGCAGGCTGGCAGTCGCAGCTTCTTTCGGCCGCAGCTCGATATTTCTGATCAGCTGACGCCGGACCTGCGCTATCGGCTGAATTTTCTAGTGGAACGGGACAATGGCTTTCGTGGTTTTGACCAGGAAATTGCTCGGGAGTTTGTTGCTCCAGTAGTGACCTGGGATATTAGCGATCGCACCGACTTGACCGTCGATTTAGAATACTTTACTGATGAACGGCCCCTGGACACTGGCCTGCTGGCTATAGGCGACAGCGTTATCGATGTGCCTGAAGACCGGGTAGTGGGCGAGTTGGATGATTTGGTAGAGCGAAGTTTCTTTAGTACGGGCTACGAACTCAACCATCGATTTAGCGATAACTGGTCAGTGCGCAATGCCTTTCGCTACAGCAGCCAGAACTATGATTCCAATTCGTTTTTCCCCCTAGCTTTTGATGAAGCCACTGGTCTGGTGGCCCGGTTGAACAGCGCTACTGATTGGTACCAAGACTATGCGGGAGTACAAACGGATCTGGTGGGCAAGTTTGCAACGGGCAGCATTGACCATACCTTGCTATTTGGTGTGGACTACAATCGCAGTCGCAGCGACATTGTTGCCGGGATCGATCCGCCAGTTCCCACAAATTTTGCACCGCTGAATATTTTTGATCCGGTGTACGGTTTTGCCACCCGCCGCTCCTTTGATGAGTTTTTAGCGATAGCTAGGGCACAGGATGTTAACACCAGCCGGTTTGGCATAGTTTTACAAGATCAGATAACTGTCTCTGATGCCCTCAAGCTAGTGGTCGGAATTCGATATGACAATGTTAGTCAGGATGTTACCAATGGTCAGTCGCTGTTTGACGCGACCGGACGTTCTGTTAGCCAAAATCTAGATGATTTTACCCCCCGTATTGGGCTGGTGTATCAGCCTATTCCTGAGTTAGCCATTTATGGTAGCTACTCTCGATCATTTGTTCCCAATACTGTTACTGACCTTGCCGGAGATTTGTTAGAACCGGAGGAAGGAGAAGGCTATGAAATTGGTGTGAAAACAGAACTGTGGGACCAGCGGCTGATTGC
>JBCCJR010000502.1:0-3413 GCA_039045805.1 Cyanobacteria bacterium P01_C01_bin.118 | reverse complement strand
TTTTGGGCCGTGACGGCGAGACGCTGATTAATCAATCGAGCCTGTTCCGTTCCCCCGGTCATGGACGAGATCAGTAATGGAGTGCTTAGAGCTTTACCCAGAAATGTGGTGCCAATGTCTACCTGGTCGTAGCTCAACTCCGGTAGCCCGCAGTGGGTAAAGCGATACTGTTCTAAGCCAGTGGTAACTTGACGGCATTGGACATCATCTTCCAAACAAATACGTAGATGGTCCGCTTTGCGATCCTGAATGGTGGCAGAGGTGTTCTCATCCAGGCTAAGGGTTTGGGCCACGGCGTACTCTCGATGGTTTGCTTAGTTTTTACCTTATTTAAAGTAAGCCCTTGTTCGACCCAATAGGCGTGAGTCAATGTTTATTCATGCTGTAGGGGACGACACGATTAGATATCTCCAGCTTTATCGGTTACTCAGTGACCATGGTGACCCCCGTCAGATTTCTACGATGTATGAAGAACCGATGAAGTAGCGAACGTACAAAATTTAGACCATCTGGCTTTCAAATTAAGCAGGCCAAGCGGGTTGGGCACATTTTGGAACAAGATCATGAATTAACCATCTTGTTATTCCAGGACAGTGATGATGATTTGACCCGATAGGGTAACTATGGATTGAATACCGATGGTAGCTCTGTCCATCAAGCTCTAGTGCAACGATGCGGTCTCAGGGTAAACAATATCGGCATTGCTGATTTTTGGGATGACCTTAGCTGTGGGTAGCAGTTTAACGGTTGCAGACCGACTCATCCTCTAAATCAGCAAACGTAAACTATCTAGCAAAATTAATGATTGCTGATTCCATAAGCAGCAATCACCATACACATACATTTTATTGGAAAGGACTATGAGGGATATCGCTAGGAATTTTCAGGCACTGCCGCTGGTGTCTTGGATGGTGTGGATGGCCATGGCGGTAATTGCAGCTCCAGTGATGGCCTTACCAGAAATGGCTTTACTCGAGTCAACGGTCCTGGTGTCATCCCTAATTGAGGCTGACACGGACCTTGCTCAAGCAGAGGACGAGACCCAGGGCGGGTCGGCGGAACCGATGGCGATTGCTGATGCAGCGGCCCTAACCTCGGCTGAGGGGGCAACTTCAGTTGCGGTCCCAACTTCAGTTGCGGTCCTAACCTCAGTTGGGGTCCCGACGAAAATTGGTAACTCATGGCAACTGGCCCAAGCTGCTGCTGGTGAGTTGGCCGATCCCTCAGATCCGTTTTTCTTTGATGGCAACTCTGTTGATGCCCCTGACGATGGTGCCCTGGCTCCCCTCTCAGAAACGGAGGAATTGCCAGATGGCAGCACAGTAGATGGTGATGTGGACGGTCCCCTGACACCGCCTTCCCTCAAGCTGCAAACGGCGGCAATTCAGGAAGGGGATGAATTTTCAGCCCGTGCGCGAGTATATGGCCACTACTTCTTTGAGTCTAATGTGGCTGTGGTGGGGGCTGTGGATCTATCCACTGGTAGTGCCTTTTCCGATACGGATTCCACCGGTTTTAATATCAGCGAACTGTTTGTTGTGGCGTCTCCCCCCAATGCCCCCGAACTACGGGGAGCTGTAGGGTTGATTGAGATGACGTCCTTTTTTGATCGCAATAGCTTTGCTAAGGATAGTCTCACCCATTTTCTTAATCCTGTTTTTCAGACAAATCCGGCTCTGGCGGCCACCCAATTGGAGTCTCAGCCTGCTGCATTGATCCACTGGCGACCCATTGATGAGGTGATTCTCAAGGCAGCCACGTTCTCTTCTGGTGGATTTGATGACTTGGACTTTAATGCCGTTGCGGGTGAAGTTGGTGTGAATCTTGGCAATCTGATTGTGCGCGGTACCTATGTGAGTGCCACTGATGATGGTGACCGAGATGGCATCCCTGAGAGTTTTCAAATTAATCGCAATGGGGTGTTTGGTCCTCAGGAAGGGGACCGCGAAGTGTCCTATGGCATTAATGCTGAGTGGTTTATCTCTGAACTTAATGCAGGGCTATTTGGGCGCTATGGCTACCACAGAAACGCTGATCTGGATATCTCTGGTGATACCTACAGTTTTGGTGTGAACGTCTTGGACCTATTTATCGATGACGATCGCTTTGGTGTCGGCTACGGTCGCGGATTGAGTGATGACGATCGCCGTCAAGGAACTCGCCCTGATGTCTTAGAGACATTTTACGATATTCGCCTGGCACCCAATGCGCGAGCTGGAGTGAGCTTACAGTTTCGGGATGAATTTTCTGAGACCGTGCTGGGCTTTCGGGTGCGGGCTGATTGGGATTTATTAGAACTTTTTGATTGATTTGGAGGGCGTGCCTGCCCTACGCATTATTTATAACGATTGGGTTTTAACGATTTGGTGGGCCGTGCCCACCCTACAGCTATTTACTTTTGTTCTGTCCTATGAATTGGTATCGTCGCACTTTGGGTTTGTGTCTCAGCCTCAACTTACTTGCTGCCACACCTCTGGTGATGGCTCGACCGGTATTGGCTCAGCTGCCTAATCTTGAGAATCAGCCTGCTCTTGTCCGTGAGGGCTATGCTCTGTTTGAAAAAGGCTGGATTGACCCAGCCTTAGACAAGTTTTTGCAAGCAGTGCAGCGTTATCCAGACTCAGTTCCGGCTCAATTGGGGGTGGCTCGGTCCTATCTCAAGCTAGGTCAGGATGCTAATGCATTCCAGGCGTTTCGTCGGCTGACGGTTTTGGAGCCCACCAATGTTGAAGCGTTGGAAACCCTGGGTTTGCTGGGGAGCTATCGTCCTGAATGGCGATCGGCGGGTATTGAGGCGTTGACTACATTGCTAGAGCAGTCGGGGTACGAGCGCAATGCTGGGGCTAGGTCCCAGCGGGCTCTGCTGTTGTTTTATGAAGGGCGTCTAATTGAGGCAGTGGCTGATTATGATGTTGCCCTGGAACAAACCCCCAGTCTGGCCACACAAATCGGTGCGGCTCAGGTTTACGCCTATGGTGGTCGCTCTGCTCAATCGGTTGAGCTCTTTGAGAGCTACATCAGTGCTGGTCAAACTCTGCAAGTTTATGAGGCTCAGGCCTATAGTTTTGCCCTGCGACAGCAAAACAGACCCGGTGAGGCCATCGATATACTACAGCCCTTTTTAGATGCTACTGGCGATCCGACTGAGCAGGCTCAGCTCAAGGCCGAGTTGGCCACATCCTATGCGGCCAACCGGCAGTATGAGCGCGGTCTGGCTCTGTTGGATACGATTGACGGACAGCCCCTGGTGGTGGCTCGCGCTCTGCGGGGTATGAGTCTCTATACGGATGCACCTGAGGTGGAGACGCGTGCGATCGCAGCTTATCAAAATGTATTAACCAGCTCCAGTTTGACGGTTGGTACAGCCCGTGAAGCAGCAGATGCCCTGAGTGTTTACCCCAGCAGTCGCCCAT
>JBCCJR010000501.1:0-3430 GCA_039045805.1 Cyanobacteria bacterium P01_C01_bin.118 | reverse complement strand
GACTGGCGCTTGATTGCAGCAGGCTCCGTCATTGCCACTGCACCTATCCTGCTGTTCTTTGTCATCATGCAGCGCTATATTGTCCCCAGCGAAATTAACAGTGGAGTCAAAGGCTAATATACCTAGGGTTTAGCTTCTACGACGGCCTGTCTTTTGACAGGAGTAATCTTGATATTTATTATCGGTAGGTTATTTACTCATTGACCCGTGATTGATAGCACCTCGACGACACCCCCCGTAACCTCCCGTAAAAAAAGAAAGCTATTCTCCATCGGTATTGGTGCCCATGGCTTTGTTGCTGTCGGCGTTTCTGCCCACGGCATTATTTCCATTGGCGTGATTTCTCACGGTATTATTTCCATCGGCGTGATTTCCATGGGCGTTCTGTCCACAGGTTTAGTGTCCATGGGTTTATTAACCTCTGGTCTGGTATCCATGGGGATTAAGGCGTCTGGTCCCACCAGCATGGAGCTGATGATGGATCACAGTGGCATGGACCACGGTCATGGAGGCCACAGTCATGAAATGCCCAAAGCCGAATAAGTTAATGTCTGACGATTTAGCCGATTAGCTAAAATAGAGGCATATAGAACGTTGAGCGGCTGCTTCTATTTAGCTACGGCTTTTAGCGATTACAAAACCATCGCACAGATACAATCAGACATTATGGCTGTCACGAAAATCGTCTACAGGTTTCGCGATGCTTCTGTACCGCCTCGTTATCACAGAAGCTATACGATCTCAGTTACGGCTAATGAAGCAAATGTTGTTGTTGACAGTTATGGCACACAACTGAATGAAACGACAGTTCAGCTCTTACCCTCTGAGTTTCAAGCGGCACTCGATATAATTGAGAAGAGTCAGATTGCTGTTGAAACAGAAATATCCCCAAAAACCGTCGGAGGTAAGATCGACTATCTCACGCTTTTTGAGGATGACACCGAGATATTTAAGGCCAGTACCCATGGCAGTGGTGCTCAGAGAGACTGTGTGCTGTGCGGTGATATTAAGGCTGTGAGGCAATATCTCAGAAGCCTATTTCCCAATTTTCAGAACTTAGTAACAACAGAATCAAAATTTCCACAGTGAAGATTATTTGAACCAAAGCTTTAACCATGGATAATTAAACATATACAATTTTGATGTTCAAAGCGAATGCGAAGATGATAGATTGAATCTACTTTGTCATCGGTTCTCGCGGAGAACAGCCGCTGGAGGAAACGGGGAAAGTGCAGTGAAAATCTGCCGCTGTCCCGCAGCTGTGAATGGGGTTTTATTCCCCTCAGTCAGAATGCCCGCCGATGATTAACCTGCTGTTTAACTGATCTGCGAGGTACAGATGAGGTCATATTTTTTTGCCTTGAGGCGTTTCAAGGTTGTATCGGTGTTTGGCGCATTCAAGCTTACGCGATTTGCGCTTATAGCGTTTCTCTTCACTACGATGCCTATCCTGGCACACCATCCTAGGGCAGACAGAAAGTACGTTTGGTAAAGGCTTGTTATCAGATTTGGCCCATTCGGTAATTGGGCTGGATCATTTCCTATTCAAGCTTGGCTCTTGCCAGTTTCACCATTTGCGGTGTGGGCGATACGTTTGTATCCACATGGCTTATGGAATCAGTTTTTCCAGCTTAAATTTGCAAGCTCACCATAAGAATAAGTCTGAAAAACATCATGCATAAAATTCCTGTTACCGTAGTCACCGGGTTTCTAGGCTCGGGTAAGACTACGCTGGTCCGTCATCTGTTACAAAATAACCAAGGACGGCGTATTGCTGTGCTCGTCAATGAGTTTGGCGAAGTTGGCATTGACGGTGAAATTCTTAAATCTTGTCAAGTCTGCGATGAGGATGAGACTCCTGACACCAACATTCTAGAGCTGGCCAACGGCTGTCTATGCTGCACCGTTCAAGAAGAATTTTTACCCACGATGCAAACGCTGCTAAAACGACGGGAGGACATCGATTGTATCGTCATCGAAACGTCAGGGTTAGCGCTGCCAAAGCCACTGGTACAAGCATTTTGCTGGCCTGAAATTCGCACGGGAGCGACTGTAGATGGTGTGGTGACGGTGGTCGATGGTGACGCCTTAGCCAATGGCCAGATTGTTGGTGATTTAGAAGCGCTAGAAGCTCAAAGGCAGGCCGATGATTCGTTAGATCATGAGACTCCTATTGAGGAGCTGTTCGAGGATCAGCTAGCCTGTGCCGATATGGTATTGCTGACTAAAACCGATACTATATCAAAAGATAACAGTCAGCGAGTACAACAATGGCTGCAGCAGCAAGTCTCCACTGGCGTTAAGGTGGTTCCCTGTCAACAGGGTGAGATTAATCCAGACATTTTGCTGGGCTTTAATGCCGCTGTTGAAGATGATCTAGATAATCGTCATAGTCATCATGATCACGAAGAAGAGCATGAGCATGACGATCATTTAGAGTCAGTTTATGTTGAACTAGATAAGACGTTTGAGCCAGCTATCTTGGTGAAACGTTTACAATCCTTGGTACAGCAGCAAGAGATTTATCGCATTAAAGGGTTTGTCTCTGTTCCAGATAAAATGATGCGATTGGTTTTGCAGGGTGTGGGCCAACGATTTGATCACTTTTATGATCGACCCTGGCAGGCGGATGAATCTCGTCAGACACGGTTGGTGGTGATTGGCTCTGATCTAGATAGGGAGGCTATTGCTCAGGCTATGGCGTAGGCCTTGTGGTGATCTATTCTCTATTTCTAGAGATTACGGTCTACAGCATTGAACAAACTGTTGAGCAAAGGTGGGATTACTACCAAAGTGCAGATGGACGTAGCTGGCTAGGACGTTATGGACCTGGTATCCTTCCCAGGTTTGATGATGATTCCAGCCCTGTAGTTTGTAATTAAATTCTAGTTGTCCCTTGAGCGAAGTCGTTGGCATAGCTGCCCCAGAGGGGCTAAGGGAGGCTGGGATAATGTCCAGCAGGTTGCCGTCAGCATCAACAATGTCTGAATAGTGGAATCGATGGCCACGAATTTTTCCCTGATGAGGAAAGCTGCTGTAGTGGCCTACCATTTCTACCTGACGATAGCCTAGCTTGACGCGATTTCCCATTTTTATCCAAAAGGGGAAAATGCTAACAAAGGGATAGGTTTCATTTCCTAAGAGTCCCTGGGAGAGATACATGAGGCCACCACATTCTGCGTAGACCGGACGCCCTGATTGGCAGAAGTTTGCGATCTCATCCCGCATCTCCTTATTCTCGGCCAGTTGTTTTGCATGGAGTTCAGGGTACCCACCCCCAATATAGAGGCCGTCTAAATTTTCAGGTAAAGTATCCTTCAAAGGAGAAAATGAAATTAGTTCTGCACCGGCTTGTTCTAGCAGGTTTAGATTAACCGCATAGTAAAAACAAAATGCCTGATCCTGAGCGATACCGATGCGAGCCTTGGGG
>JBCCJR010000500.1:0-3450 GCA_039045805.1 Cyanobacteria bacterium P01_C01_bin.118 | reverse complement strand
TTTAGCAGCCATAGGTTTTATACGCGTTCTCTAAAAATTGGCTATGGCCACAATGATTTTAGAGAGAGCTAGAGACATTAATTTACTACGACAAGCGCTTGGCCACCTTAGGGGCTGGCTGTTGCTGGTCTAGAGGACCATGCTCCAAAACATGTCGGGCAACATCCCGAATAATCTGTCGCAGTCTGCTTTGATTAGCACTTTTGTCGATGGTAACGGTCATGACATAGCGTTCTTCGCCTACTTTAAAGGCTACAGTGCTACCAATAACTGAGGAATTCTGACCAGTTTTCTCGCCGATCCAAAAAATCTTTGGCTTTTCCTTAATCAGGGCTCGATAGCCAAAATCAAGGTCATATTGGCCCACTAAGGCATTGAGAATCTCCTCATCACTGGCCTTAGTAAAGCTGTAGATCCGCATCATCATTTGGGTAAGCTCATCGGCGGTGCTACGATTCCGACCGGCCCCCATGCTTTTGGGAAAGGTGCTAGCACCCACTAATTTGTGCCCTACGACCGTAGAGGTAAAGCCTTCTGCCTGTAGGGCAGTATTGATAGCGTCGTAGCCCATATAGTCGATCAGCTGATTGGTGGCGATATTATTACTCTCGGTAATCATCCGCACCATCACTTCGCGAAGGGTGTAGTTCTTGTCAATGAAAATTTTTGCCCCCTGGGCATTTTCGGTAAAGTTGCTGGGGTCAATGTAAATTTGCTCATCCAGGCTCGCTTTGCCGCTGGTTACCTGATGCATCAAAGCGACTGCCAGAGGCAGCTTAACTAAACTGGCCAGACTCACAGGGGGGACATCACCACGAAATGAGCGGCATTGATCGCTCTCTAGTTGGCAAAGGGCAATACGTACAGCGTTGGGATTACCTTTAGCGGCTGCAATCGGAGCTAAAAATTTGGATTGTTCCTGATTAATGCGGCGCTCTACTACCGTGGTGATGGTGTTGTATTCTTTTAACTTTGCTTGGGCTTTTGTATATTCTGCTGAATCACTGTGTACAGATTCCAGAGCGTATACGGCCTCTTGCCAGAGCTCATTTTCTTGCTGTAGCAGTTCCAGACTTTTAGCCTGTTTACGGAGTGTCAAAGCCTGATTAGCTAATGCGATCGCATAATCATAGCTGTGGGCAGCCTGCTCTTTTTGCAGAACGCGTTCTGTCAGGCTCTGGCCCAGCTGGGTAAGGGCAATATAGGGTCTTACCACTCCCTCCGGATTCACCCGCTGTAGTGAGGCTACGTCCTCTTCGTTAAAGACTTCTACTTGGCCACTTTGGTCACTGTCAGCTGAGGCTACGGTTGCTGAGGCTAACCATGCCTTAGTCGTCGATATCCAGTCAGACGACACCTGCGGCATTGCCAACATTGCCAGCCCTGCTGTGCTGCCAGACAGTAATAGCAGACGTAGCCAAGTCTGACGCCAGATTGGTTTGGGGGTAGAACGGAAAAGGATCATAGATGGCTTATGAACCGGAGCATGACTATGACGAGCGGTGACGGACTAGCAGAGATTCAGGAGTGGGGACAAAAACCTTTAAACACAGATGGCCACAGTACAAATAAATCGTGACCACAATAAACAGATTAAACGCTTGTATCAGCAAATACCTACAACAGGTGATTATTGATACGCAAATAACCCATGCCACCACAGGTATAGTTACCTAAGGTCTTCATTAAAGATTTAATAGAGAAATAATAAAAAAAGTTGTACTCAGCTACACATTTCCCAAAAAACTTGCCCTACGGCTACGTAATCGTTTGACGATGATTCAGATGCATAGCAGCGCTTAGCGATTACAGGGCCCCTACCTTCTACACTATTCTTCACCTAAAATAACCTTCGACCCGAAAATTTAACTCTATAGAACACAGGATCTAGACCATCTCCACAGGTCCAGACTTGCTGTCACCATCGTTGCCATTCCCACCTATACTGTTAGCTTGGAATTGCTAGGCATACTGAGGAGCCCGAATGTCAGTCATCCGCAAGTTGCAGCAACAGCTCACTAAAAAAGAGCGTACTGCGGTTGAAATTACTCAAGATTATTTAGACCGATTGCAGGGGCTAGAGCCTAAGCTCCATAGTTTTTTGTCGGTAACGGTGGATAAAGCATTGGCTCAGGCTAAACAGGTGGATGATGCGATCGCATCCGGTGCTGCCTTGGGCCCTTTAGCCGGTATCCCCATTGCTCTGAAGGACAATCTTTGCACTAAAGGGATTGAGACCACCTGTGCCTCCAAAATCCTCAAGGGTTTTATTCCCCCCTATGAATCGACGGTCACACAGCGGCTGGCGGATGCAGGCGCGATTTTTCTGGGCAAAACCAACATGGATGAGTTTGCCATGGGCAGCTCCACGGAAAATTCGGCCTATCAGCTAACGGCTAATCCCTGGGATACTTCCCGTGTGCCTGGCGGGTCCTCAGGGGGATCTGCTGCTGCTGTAGCGGCCGATCAGGCCCCTATTTCCCTGGGGTCAGACACGGGCGGCTCGATCCGTCAGCCAGCGGCCTACTGTGGTGTTGTAGGCATGAAACCTACCTATGGGCTGGTCTCTCGCTATGGATTAGTGGCCTTTGCGTCATCGCTGGACCAGATTGGTCCCTTTAGCCGTACGGTGGAAGATGCCGCAATTTTACTGGGTGCGATCGCGGGGCACGACACTAAAGACTCCACCAGTTTGAATGTTAAAATCCCCGACTACAGCCAGCACCTAAAGACCGATCTCAAAGGTAAGCGCATCGGTTTGGTCAAAGAAACCTTTGGTGATGGTTTAGATAGCGATGTGGCCAAGGCCATGGAGACTGCCATTGACCAGATGAAAGACCTGGGGGCTGAGATTGTCGAAATCTCTTGCCCAAACTTCAAGTATGGTCTACCCACTTATTACATTATTGCCCCATCAGAAGCGTCTTCGAATCTAGCCCGCTACGACGGTGTGCGTTACGGTCAGCGCGCTGAAACAGACAATTTGCTGTCCATGTACAAGCAGACCCGAGCTGAGGGATTTGGGGCTGAGGTGAAACGACGCATTATGATTGGCACCTATGCGCTTTCTGCCGGTTACTACGATGCCTATTATCTGCAGGCTCAAAAGGTGCGCACCCTAATTAAGCAAGATTTTGAAGCTGCATTTAAAGACGTCGATGTGTTGTTAACACCCACAGTCCCCAGCACCGCTTTTAAGGCGGGCTCAAAAGTAGATGACCCCCTCAGTATGTATCTGTCTGACTTGATGACAATTACGGTCAACCTGGCAGGGTTGCCCGGTATTAGTCTGCCCTGCGGCTTTGATCAAGGGGGGATGCCTATCGGGTTGCAGCTGATCGGCAATGCTCTACGAGAAGATACTTTATTTGAAGTGGCATCGGCTTATGAAAAGGCCACCTCCTGGCATGAGACTATGCCGCAGGTTTAGATGTTGCCATTGAGCTGAGA
>JBCCJR010000499.1:0-3473 GCA_039045805.1 Cyanobacteria bacterium P01_C01_bin.118 | reverse complement strand
GAAGAGTTTAAAGCGCTCTACGCCTATTCTCCCTTACATAATCTGACGGCGGCCAGCTACCCAGCCACGTTAATTACCACTGCAGACCATGATGATCGGGTGGTACCGGCCCACAGTTTTAAGTTTGCGGCACAGCTGCAAGCGGTTCACCAGGGAGACAATCCGGTGATGATTCGCATTGATACTAAAGCGGGGCACGGTGCTGGTAAGCCCACCGCCAAAATCATTGAGGAAGTTGCCGATAAGTGGGCGTTTTTGGTAAAAACTCTGGATAGTGAAGGGGCAAGTTTGTCGATTTAAATCCAAGCAACAGGATCGATGTACATTGATCCTGTTGCTTGGGAAGAAAGTCGTATATGTCTTCTCTTTTTAAGAATTTATTGGCATTATCGTTTGTCCGCTATCGTTGAACTCCTCGTTTGGAAGTGGGGAGTAATTCCTTGTTGGCCAAGTATTTATGCAAATCGTGGGCATTGAGACGACAAAGATCCTTGGCTAGTTCACTGACTACCATGGTAGAGGGTAAATAATTTTGGGAAGATTCCCGTAAACTCCCTAAAATATGGGGTTCTGCCACCAAAATCAGATGGTGTCCCCCAAAACTCTCGTTAACGCTGCTAATGTGTTGTAAAACCTGATGGGCAAAGCGACGGTTTGCTTCCACAGATACTGTTGTCTTTTCGTGACGATTGCCGTGCTGTTTTCTGTTGTTACTCCCTTTGCTGGCAATGGGTTTTTCGACGTTATTCAGGCTGCTGTGCTCGGTTAGGTGAGGTCCCGATGGTTCTTGATCAGAGAACTCTGCAGTTGTCAGGGTAAAGAAACGAGCGTGGGCACCATCAACAACTGCGACGAGATATGAGCGCATACCAAAGTCCTAACTATATGTATTGTGCATTACGTTGATTCTAACAGTCGAATTCCATCGCCTTGACGGCTGAGTCGCAGCTTTAACAGCGCGACGTATTTGTTAACAATTTGAGACTATAGTTAGCCTTTTCTTACGTGAGGTTTATATTAGGAGTCTTGGCTCAAGGCCTCATCCTATTGAGCTATATGTCTGGACACGGTAAGACGGCTCAAGTGTGTTTATAATATATGCTCCGGAGCAGGACATAGGTCTTTGCTCTGGTATGAGGCTCTGTTTTGGCATAGGGCGGTGATTAGGCGTTTAAATCGACTTTGATCATGAATTTTGATACTTTTGCTGAGTTTATTCAAAAAAGCTTTCGGGTTTCTTTGGGCGCAGCGGCGTCTGCAGTAGAGGCTATTCAAGATCCGCAGGGGTCTGCCACCAAGTTTTCTGACATTGGTACAGATTTTGACCGTTTGACCAACGAACTGGAGGTCAAAGGTGAGCTAACTGAGAAAGAAGCTCGCGAGTTTGTCGATAACGTTAGCAATAACTTTAATGGTGGCCAATGGCCTAATCCATTTGCCCCTGGCCCTGCCAGCGGTGCTACCGTCAATACGGTGGCTAAACCTGTGGCCGATACTGGCATTCAGGCTGATATTAAAGCATTGACCGAGCAGCTGTCGGCAATTCGTCAGGAGATTGAGCAGCTTAAGGCTCAGGGGTCTTAGGGGGCTATCAAGTTTAGAAATTTGGGTTAGGACGGTGAGTGGTGTTTCATAGCTATTGGCGAGACACCTTTTCTGATCAAAACTTGCCTGCTGACAAATTAGTACTTAATCAGGTTGGGGGATATCACACCTCAATCTGATTTTTTTATGGCCGATTCTTGCATCGCAGGCCTATTCAACTTTTTTTGATGTGTACGAAATAACTGTTTACTGGGTTGTAGCCATGGCTGGGACCATTTCAGAGACGTTATTCCGGTAGGCATCCCATGAAACATTTTTCAGTTTTGATTCAGTTATTGCGCGATCGCAAGCAATTTCTCGAAGATATTCGTCACGATGTCAAACTGGAGCGCAAAGTTTTTTCACTATTAGTCGTCAGCTGCATTTTCTTTAGCGTTTACGGAGCCATCATTGGTTCCTCCAGCAGTTTTCTGCAAATGCTATCCTCCGCAGTAAAACTGCCGGCTCTATATCTGATTACCCTGGTTATTTGTCTGCCCACCCTATACTTCTTTGATATTCTCTTTGGCTCTAAGCTAAATTTTCGTCAGTACAGCGCTATGTTAATGACCGCTGTGGCCGTTATCAGTGTGCTGCTGTTTAGCTTTGCTCCGGTGGTCCTGTTCTTTTTGATTTCGATTCAGGGCTACAACTTCTTCTTACTGCTCAACGTTGCTGTGATGGGACTGACGGGAGTGATTGGTGTCCGTCTCTTCTACCAAGGAATGCGACAGGTAGTAGGCGAAGAAGCGATGAGCAGTCGTCTGCGTAATCGATTGTTGCTGGGTTGGTTAGGTCTCTATGGCTTGGTAGGGTCTCAGTTGGGGTGGACCCTACGTCCCTTCTTTGGGGCTCCCGACGAACCATTTCAAGTGTTCCGTCCCGAAATTGACGGTAACTTTTATGCACAGGTTTTCACCAGCATCGGTTCTTTATTGGGACTGCGGTAGTGTTGAATTTTGAGGTCGCTTTACAAGACTGAGAATTTAAACGCAATTACGCAATTAATAGTAGACATTAGCGGATAGGTGATGGGCAGTCCCAATCTTGATAATTTGCGGATTACTAACCGTGATTTGGATGAACTAACGGGGTTAGATATTAGTGATTTATCCATGGGCTGGGGTACCCGGCTGTCGGTCTTTCAACGCCCCCAGTTACAGATAGCCTGGTTGATGAACCAGGGATTAGTGCTGGCGGTGGCCCTGGTGCTCTGGCTGCCGGTGTGTCTGGTGCTGGGTCGCAATGTGGTAGACCACAGTGTGAGCTTGTTTATTGGGGCGGGGGGCGCGATCGCAACCACCCTAGCCCATGGTGCCTACGGTATCCATAAAGGGCGACAGCTTCAGGTGCTCAGCCACCTGCTAGACGAAGTCGATCGCTTTAACGAAATGATTAAGGCAGTGGAGATTTTAGAAGAACTGCGTCAGGCGGACCAATCCTCTAAACGACTCGCCCTAGACAATCCTGAAGCGGTCCAAGAAGCCCTGCACCTTACCCGTGAAAGTTTAGTATGTGGCCTAATGAGCGATAAAATTATGCGCAAACACCAGCGCTTTATTGCCCGTCGCCATGAGTTGTTTACCAGCATTGAGACCAATCTCTCAAGCTTACAGACACTCCAGGCGACAGACATGGCCGGAGACTACGGTCACTTACTAAATGAAGCTCTACAGGTGGGCACCAGCGTACACCGAGAACTTCGACGTATAAATTCTGATCAGTAGTGGTCCGTCTTTGCCACACCCCTCCCTCGACAAACTTGTTTATGTTGCCGCCAGGCCATTTGTCCATTGCATACATTGCTGGCAGATTGCTGCCCCGAGTCTCTCTGGCCGCCACGTTAGTGGGGGGAATGCTGCCGGATATTGATATTTGCCTGGTGTTTT
>JBCCJR010000498.1:0-3498 GCA_039045805.1 Cyanobacteria bacterium P01_C01_bin.118 | reverse complement strand
CTCCCTACGCATCCTGGTAATTGGGCAGCCAGACCAGACCATCGGCGAACTGATGACCCGGGATGTGGTTTCTGTACAGACGGGCATTGATCAAGAAGAAGTCGCCCGTCTGATTCAGCGCTACGACTTTTTAGCGGTACCAGTAGTAGATACAGAAGAACGGCTAGTCGGCATCATTACCGTGGACGACGTCCTCGACATTCTCGAAGAAGAAACCACTAAAGATATCTATGCCCTTGGCGGTGTGCAATCCGGCGGTGACGACTACTTTCAAACCAATTTGCTGACCGTAGCTCGGAAACGGGTGGTGTGGCTGTCGGTGTTACTGGTGGCCAATACCTTTACCGCCGCAGTAATCAAAAGCCAGGAAAGCTTGATCCAGCAAGTGGCCGTACTGGCCTCCTTTATCCCACTGCTGATTGGTACCGGGGGTAACGTGGGAGCTCAGTCATCCACCGTCGTTATCCGTGGGTTAAACACCGATGAGATAAAACTGCGCGAGGCCTTTCAAGTCATTCGCAGAGAAGCCATTGCCGGAGCATTTTTAGGCTTAATGTTAGGTCTGGTCGTCACTGGCGTGGCTTATTTAGCTCCAGATATCAGTCCAGGTGTAGCCCTTTCCGTAGGCTGTAGCCTGGTCGCCATTTCCATTTTGGCTTCTAGTGCAGGAGCAGCCCTACCCATACTTTTCCAAAGTCTGGGCTTTGACCCGGCCCTGATGTCCGCCCCTTTTATCACCACTGTAGTAGACGTCTTTGGGGTGTTGATTTACCTGACTCTGGCCCGTAAGGTGCTGCAAATTTAGACATTCACTTCACTTTTTCACGCTGGGCAAATAACCGAACTAAACCGATCCCAGCCATGTGTCCCAAATAAATTAGGATATAAACAGTGATGCGCTACACAGCACATCGTTCAGGTTCTTTGAATCAAGCACTGTCTACCAACGCTATTCGAGCCAATCATCCACTGCTACGACCGTAACCGAGACGTCAGCCCGTGCTAAAAAATTTCCAGCAAGGTTTGAAGAACGACCTGATTGCAGGTCTTCTGGTGGTTATCCCCCTCGCCACAACAATTTGGCTAACCATTACCGTTGCCACTTGGGTGATTCGTGCGCTGACGCGGTTTCCAAAGCAGTTAAATCCATTTGTAGATTTACACCCAGCCCTGGTTGCTCTCTTCAACTTGGGGGTAGGGTTTGCCGTACCGCTTCTGGCTATTTTGCTAATCGGTCTGATGGCTCGCAACATTGCTGGTCGATGGCTGTTGGACTTTGGTGAACGTATTCTGCAGTCCATTCCCCTTGCCGGTTCTGTTTATAAAACCCTCAAGCAGCTTTTAGAAACTGTCCTTAAAGACACCAAAAGTCAGTTTAGCCGGGTTGTTTTAGTAGAATATCCGCGACGAGGTGTATGGGCCATTGCCTTTGTCACCAGCTCAGTCACATCGATGAATCCCGATTCAAGTATGGTGAGCGTATTTGTGCCTACGACACCCAATCCCACCAGTGGTTGGTACGCAGTTGTGCCTGAAAATGACGTTGTCAATGTCAATATCTCCATCGAAGAAGCATTCAAAGTGCTTTTATCAGGGGGCATTGTCGGTCCTAACTTGGCTGAAGCGTTGATTGAAGAAGATTCAGACTGTCCTCAGCTGCCTTCAGGGGAGACTTCAGAAGTATCTTCAGAGTTGACATCATCTCAACCATTACAGGCCCAAAACGCTGAACCACCTGAAACTAGAGTTGAACTCGTTAACATTGATCAACCTAGCTAGGATTAATAACACATCACACTCTAATGCCCACGGTTAATTCCCATGGGCAGCGTCCACACCCTGGCTGATAAGATATCTGAGCTAGACCACCAACTCCTATTACCATGCAGTCCCGTCGTATTGCTCGTGAGTTAGCATTGCTTGGCATGAGTCAGCTAACCGACGATCCCAAGCGCCAGCAAAAAAAATCCACCCCCTCTGTGGATACTCTCCTAACTGAAGCGATTCGCACCCTCACCACCGAGGTTAAAGAAACCCTGGAAGCTGCGTCCGCTGAGCTGGTTAAGGGGGATCGTCAGCTGCTGAATAGCGAAACCCGATCTGGCAAACTCAGTGATGCTCAGGCCACAGTTAAGGATGCGATCGCACAGGTGCAAACGGCCATTAACCGTTTAGGTGCAGCAACGGAACTACCCGAATTTGTCCAGCTGGCAGGACGTCAAGATGTGCAAGACTACGCCCAAAGGATCATTACCCAACTGATCCAGCATCGCGATGATATCGATCAGCAGCTAGATAGCTCCATGGTGGGTTGGAACCTCAAGCGTCTCGCCCGAGTAGACCGCGATATTTTAAGAATTGCCCTGGCTGAAATTCTGTACCTGGCGGTCGATAAACGTATTGCCATCGACGAAGCTATAGAGATTGCCAAACGCTACAGCGATGAAGATGGCTATCGATTTATCAATGGCGTTATGCGTCGAGTGACCGATCAGCTCGGCAAACAAGAATTGGCCGAGCGCTCTGCACCCTTGAAATTAGTTCAAACCGCAGACAATCAAGGGGCGATCGATGTCCCCTCTGAAGTAGACAATCCTCAATGATCCATCGGCCTTAAAATTTAATGTGAGGCGGGCCATGCCCATCCTACGGTCTCAAAATCGTTCGATGAGGTGCCCTATTTTATGAAACCGCTCTGCTGAATGGTGGGCAGTGCCCACCCTACTCCACTGCCTGTTACCTATTTCCTTTCCCTCTATGTCTTCATTTAACTGGTTTCGTCGTGGCTATGATGAGTCCTCCGAAGGAGAAGCTCCTCAAAAGGAGAATGCTACGCCAGAAGAAAATACTGCAGATGACGACACAGCCAGTGACACACCGGCCAGTGCAGAAGACTACTTAGCCTGGGCTAAAGCTGCTTATCAGAATATTCAGCAACAGCAGGCTGAACCAGCAGATGAACAGCAGACTGAACCAGCAGATGCAACCGCAGACGAACCAGATGCTGAACCAGCAGCAGTGGCCGAAGAGCTCCCCGAGGCACCATCACCGGCAGAGCCATCTGGTACTGACACCGATAGCATGATGGATGCTGCAGCGCAGGACCCAGGGGATATAATGCCCTCCGCGCCCACAGACAGCACATCGGCAACAGCTGAGCCTGCGGAAGAACCAGAAGGAGAGCCAGAGATTGCTGCAGACTCTGTAGCGGCTCCATTTTGGGCCAAGGCCGCTGAGGCAGAACGGGAAGCACGCCTAGCTAAGCTCAAAGAAACCGCCATTGTCGAACCCGAACCCGAGCCCGAACCTCAGGCAGAAGAACCCGAACTGGAAATGCCAGATGTTGATCTGGATGAAGCATTTCTCTGGTCAGCTGAAGTCCTGGCATCCCAGGGACGACGACCGGATGATATCTCCCTGGAAGAAATCACCTGGCTAAATCAACTGCGACAGGGGCTGGGCAAAACCCGCCGAGGTCTGGTAAATCAGCTGAAATCG
>JBCCJR010000497.1:0-3499 GCA_039045805.1 Cyanobacteria bacterium P01_C01_bin.118 | reverse complement strand
CTGACGGACTTTCTATACCACGGTTATGGCATTCGGTTTTGGGATCGGCGCAACAATTGTCATGGTTGGCATTCAATTATTGGCCAGGGGCAGCCCTACCCGATGAATAAGCCGGTGGAGTTGGTGTTGGGGGCCTCTAATGAAAGACAACCCAGCATTGAGCTAATTATTGGTGAACTGGGCAGCGATCAGGGCAGTACCGAAGTGTACTTTGAGGGTAATCGTTTAGTGACGCGACAAGCTAAATCAGGACAGCCGGTGGCCCAACCGCTTAACGAGCAATCTTCAAATATTGCCAAGCTGACTCCACTCGGTATGCCAGGGGAAGACCGTATCCGGTTAAGCTTTACGGTGGACCAAGACCGATTACTGCGAGTGACGGTGGAGGATTTGCTCACCGAGCAGGTGCTGTCTGAGAACCAAGCAGTAGTAGAGCTGTCATGATAGCCCCATTTAATTATCTTCCTGGGCCTCTTGTTCCAAGCGCTGTCTAAGTTCTGCCTCGGCCTGCTCTGCTTCGGCCTGGGTCTTGGTGATGATAAATGTCTGTGTGGTCAGTAGGACAATGACAAACAGGATGCCGGATAGGGTAAAGCTGAGTTTGGTGGACGGAACGCTCTGGCCCAGGGCGTAGATTGCGATCGCAAATACTGCTGCCAAATAAATTTTGCCCATCACCGGCATCGCCGATGCAGACCAGCAAAGGGCCACTAAAATCGCATTAAAGTAAAGAGCTAGCAGCGCCAAGTGAATCCGTCGAGCATAGATTCGCTGAGCCCGTTTCCGATTTCCCGCAAAGGGCAGCTTTAGACGATTCCCGGCAGAGTTCACCAGATCGGTGACTATATAGAACACCGGAATCGCCACACAGGACAAAATCACCAGCCAGCGAGGAGGAGCCTGTAAGGTTTGATTGATCGCTTCCGACGACAGCGCTAGACCAACGGCCTGACTAAACAGAAACGCCGCAATGGCTGCTATTAGCAAGATCAGGAAGTTCACCCCCAAAATAGGAACAACCGATGGAGGTGCGCTGCGTGTTTTCATAAATTAAATCTAGTTCCCTTGTAAAAATACGTTTATTGTGCCGAGTAATCTACTTACAGTTAAAATACCGCAGCATCAGTCATATCATTCCGTCTGACTGAAACGCGTACATATGGGCCAGGGATAAATTTAAACTAGCATTACACCTTTGTTAAAGGAAACACATTGATGAATTCAGCGCCTGCTTCAATCGATCAACAAAAGGTGAATCCCGCTGCAGACACCTCATCCCCTCAAACACTCTCCCTAGGAAACACGACATGGACCATTGAGGATAGCGAGGAGCTTTATCGTATTAATGGCTGGGGGGAGCCTTATTTCTCCATCAATGCAGCTGGTGACGTCATCGTCTCCCCCCAGGGCGATCGCGGTGGTTCCTTAAATCTCTATGGGCTAATCGAGGCGCTCAAGGCCCGAAAACTATCGCTCCCCATCCTTGTTCGGTTTTCCGATATTTTGGAAGATCGGATTGAACGCCTCAATTCCTGCTTTGCTAAGGCGATTACAAAGTACGGCTATGACGGACATTATCGCGGGGTATTTCCGGTCAAATGTAATCAGCAGCGTCACCTGGTGGAAGATTTAGTCAAGTTTGGCGAACGCTACCAGTTTGGTTTAGAAGCAGGCTCTAAACCGGAGTTGATGATCGCCCTGGCTACCCTAAAAACTCCTGGGGCTCTGCTAGTGTGTAATGGCTACAAGGATAGAGCCTATCTAGAAACAGCCATCTTAGGTCAAAAGTTAGGACAGCAGCCCATCATCGTTTTAGAACAGCTGGATGAACTGCCGCTGGTGATTGAAACCAGTCAACAACTCAATATCCGTCCCACGTTAGGGGTGCGGGCAAAACTGTCCACCAAAGGGGTGGGCCGCTGGGGTGGCTCTGCTGGGGACCGGGCAAAATTTGGACTGACCATTCCTGAAATTTTGACTGTGGTGGAACAGTTAAAAGCAGCTGATATGCTGTCTTGTTTACAGTTGCTTCATTTTCATATTGGGTCTCAAATGTCTTCTATCAGCGTGATCAAAGACGCGCTGCGAGAAGCCTGTCAGATCTATGTAGAACTGGCCAATCTGGGAGCTAATATGCAATACCTGGATGTGGGCGGCGGTCTTGGCGTGGACTATAACGGTTCAAAAACCAATGTGCCTGCTTCTAAAAACTACAGCATTCAAAACTATGCCAATGATGTTGTTGCCGAAGTCAAAGAAGCGTGTTTGGCCAAAGATGTACCAGTGCCCACATTAATTAGTGAAAGTGGTCGTGCCGTTGCCTCTCACCAGTCTGTTCTGGTGTTTGATGTGCTGGGCAGTAGTGAGATTCGTCCCCAGGTACCTTTTGAACCCTCATCAGAGGATCATGCCATTCTCAAAGAGCTGTACGAGGCCTATCAGAGTATTAACCCTAAAAACTATCAAGAGGTGTTTCACGATGCTGAACAGTTTAAGGGGGAAGCTGCCAGTCTATTTAACTTTGGCTATCTCAGCTTGACCGAACGGGCGCGGGTGGAAAATCTTTTTTGGGCTTGCTGTCAGAAAATTATTCAAATCCTGCGACAGGAGAGCTATGTTCCTGACGATCTGGCCGGGTTAGAAAAGATGATGGCCTCCATCTACTACATCAATCTTTCCGTATTCCAATCAGCACCGGATACCTGGGCTATTGATCAGCTGTTTCCCATCATGCCTATTCATCGCCTCAATGAAGAACCCACCTGTCGGGCCACATTGGCGGATCTTACCTGCGATAGCGATGGCAAGCTCGACCAATTTATTGATTTACACGGAGTAAAATCGGTCTTAGAACTCCACGAGCTTCAGGAAGAGCAGCCCTATTATCTAGGGATGTTTTTGAATGGGGCCTATCAAGAGATTATGGGGAATTTACACAATCTCTTTGGGGATACCAATATGGTGCATATTCAGGTAACCCCCCAGGGGTACACCATTGAACATGTAGTCAAAGGAGACACCATGAAGGAGGTGTTGGGCTATGTCCAGTATGACTCTGAAGATCTAGTAGAACAGATCCGCCGCCGCTCAGAAATTTCTCTTAAAGAGAAACAAATTACTCTAGCAGAGGCCCAGCTGCTGTTACAAAACTATGAGGAGAGTATGAGTCAATATACCTATTTGTCCTAGCAGTTATGGGGCCATTGCTTTTTAGGGGCGTTGTATGCAACGCTCCTGAAAAGGCCATGAATTTACTCAGTCAGTTGGTAAAAACCGCGTTCGCCCGACAATCTCGCAGCCATGTGCGCACCGCCTGCCCCACGCTCCCCTGGCTGCTATCCCGTGGCGGCACCTGCACCCCTGCCGCTTCGACAGCTGAAAACATAAACACCATCTCCCACCCTTCATCACTGGGAGCCAAAAACAACCAATGAAAGTGATTTAAAGACGTTGCCTCCAGTCCAGAATATTGTCGCTCCAGCGTTGTAAAAAACACTTG
>JBCCJR010000496.1:0-3549 GCA_039045805.1 Cyanobacteria bacterium P01_C01_bin.118 | reverse complement strand
TAACGTGGTCAAGAATGTAGTATCATTCAAGACCGCATAGGGTGGAGCAAAGGTACCTAAAAAGTTCTTTTTACCAAAACAATTAACGCTATTTTTCACCCCCACACCGGAATCATTTTGGGCCAACACCGTAGTAGGCACACGGATCAAGCGAATCCCTCGGTGAGCCGTGGCAGCTGCATAACCGACCATGTCAAGGACAGCCCCCCCACCGATACCAATAACATAGGAGTGACGGCACAGGCCAGCCGCATCCATGTGCTGTTGCAAACACTCCACTAGCGTTGAGTTATGTTTTGCAGTTTCGCCACCGGGCACGACAACGGGAGCACCCATGAGGGTTAAAACGCTGTCATAACATTCACCGTAGTATTTAATTTCAGACAGTAGTTCAGGATGATGGGGTAGTAAACCATCGTCAACAATCACCATAATTTTTTTGGGGCCAGGTTCACCATCCGTCGCAATCACCTTTGCCAGAAGGGCATTATCGGGATGAAACAGCTGTTGAGTGAAGTGGACGTCATACTGGAAGGCAACTGCAAAACGTTGCTGAATAGACTCTTGAAGAAAAGTTTTCACAGATGCTTTAGTTAGTTTAGGAACTGTAGCCACCATTGGGAATCTCCTTGATTTCAAAAAACTTGATGTCAAAAAGCTATGTCACAGCGAATAAACGTGCCAAGGCTGTGGATAACGGCAACAGCAGCAGCACGGTTAACCCATAGGGCCAAGTGGTAAAGCCAGCAGAGATCGCAGCATCCAGTACAATCAATGAAATCACTCCAGCCTTTACAGCCTGTTGTACATTGTCAGGCTCCGGATCTTGAGTTGCTTTGAGGAAGGCAGGTAATACCAATCCGGCAAATAGAATGGCAAAGGGTAAGGAAAAGTACCAACAAAACTCCTCAAGCAGTCCCAGGCTAAAAATCCCGATCAGGACTACTAAAACAAGAGAGATCGCAAGTATCCCTGTTTGTTGCTTACCTCCTTCGACTTCTCCTTGACTCACTGCCGTCACCGCTGCGATATAAATAATTGGAATCAAGGCCAAAAACCAACGATCTGAAACCATGGCAGGTACTACGCTGATACCCAGCAACAAATTCCCTCCCCGACATAGCCCCATATTTAACGGTCCTAACACGCCCTGATGTTTGCCCAATGAATCGTAAATCAGGGCAGCTAACGCCACTGCGACTGCTAGTCCGGTACTCATAAGGGAAACCTGAGCAGCCGCTAATACTCCTAGAAGCATCAGCATACTGCCAAGGATCTTAGCCCCGAAAAGAGACGCACGACCGCTGGGGAGAGGCCGTTCTGGACGCTCAAGGCGATCTAATTCCACATCAAACACATCATTAAATACGACACCTCCCCCATAGAGACCGCTGGTGGACAACAACAGCCACCCCAGGGAGGCAAGGGCATGTCCCGTCCACACATCGGCTATAACACCCGCTGCCGCATAACCAACAAGAATATCAGCCCAGGCTGTCAAGATATTGGCTGGTCGCATCAGTTGTAGATATGCCCAGATAGGATGAGATCGCATACTTAGCGTTTCCATAATGCACCCTTAATTCCTGATTGTTAGGTTAGACAGACTACTAGCGAATAACAATGGACTCTTGCGTTGGGGTAACCGGTGTCTGTCCTCTTAGCACAGAGTTACCGTTGTAAAGTTGTCGTTGGTCAACGGCGGGGGGATTCAACCAGTCATCTGCCTTCATTTCCCCACTTTGACCATATGCCTTCAGGGTATTGCCGTAGCATACGGCGGTAACCTGATCTTCTGGAATGCCACGTTGCAACATCAGCTCAGCAGTCTTTGGGACGGCCAGCGGATCACTCATCCCCCAGTCTGCAGCGCTATCAATGATGATGCGATCGCTGCCATATTTTTTCACCACATCCACCATCCGCTCATTACCCATCTTGGTATTGGGGTAGATCGAAAAGGCACACCAAAAACCTCGATCTAAGACCTCTTCAACCGTTTCTTCATTGGCATGATCAATAATCACTTGTAGCGGATCTAAACCGTGCTCTAGACAAATATCCATGCTGCGGCTAGTGCCCTCCTTCTTGTTTCGATGAGGGGTGTGAACCAATACTGGCTTGTCAAGTTCCCTGGCCAAATCTAGCTGTAGGCGGAAGTACTTCTCTTCTGCTGCAGTCATATCATCAAAGCCGACCTCACCGATGGCTACCACGCCTTCTTTACAGGCGTAAAGTGGCAACAGTTCCATCACCTGGTCCGCCAAAGCTTCATTATTAGCCTCCTTAGGGTTAAGAGAAATTGTGCAGTAATGGCGAATACCAAATTGTCCTGCGCGGAAACGCTCCCAACCAATTAGACTATTGAAATAGTCTTGAAACGAACCGACATTGGAACGCGGTTGCCCCAGCCAAAATGCGGGCTCTATAATTGCTACCACCCCGTACTCTTTCATTACGAGATAGTCATAGGTGGTGCGGGAAGTCATGTGAATATGAGGGTCAATGACCATCATGGTGTTCGATAGCATGGTGTCCTCCGACAACTATATAAAAAGAGAATGGTTAAATCGTGAACTGTGTGTTGAGAGTTACAGAGAAACCCGACTCAAACTCTCCCAAGTCAGTTGTTGGTCAGCAATTTTCTGCTTCAGCATGGGGACGCTGTCCAACAACACCTGAGCCTCTGGAGTAGACGCACTGGAACAGGCAAGGGCCGCAGCTGCCTTTTCTATAGAGTCACCGCAGAACAGCACAGAGGCCAGATCTGAGATCAAATCATCCTCGACAAAGGGGCCAATTGCCCGCCATAGCTGCGGATTGACAGAACGCTTAGCAGCCCATCGCTCATGGGCATAGTCAGATAGCATCCTCGCCAGGATTGCATTCGTTCGTTCGTCTAACCTCTGAATTTGACTTAAATAACTTTCGACAAATAAAGCTTTGAGCACCATTTGGTTCCAAGCGGCTTCGTCGAAATAATCTGCGGGGTAAGGATTATGTAAAGCAATTGCATCAAATACTGACTTTATGTTGCTCCGTAATCCTTCAATCGCTCTCTCTTCAAACCGTTCAGGGTGAGGGAGCAGAGGCAAGCTTTGATATAGGGCGACTTGCTCAGCGACATCCGCTGCCGAAAATAGTTTTTCTACAGCAGCCACATAGCGTTCTGCATCGGTAGATAGAAATGTGAGCAGCAAAAGCGTTCGAGCTGCTTGGTCAACACTCCACTGCCCTGGCATCCAACCCACTCGAAGTCTATGGGCCGTTTGTAAATCTCCCTCTGTTAACCTCAAATCTGCCTTACCCACATAACGGGACACAGCACTAAATCGCGTAAACAAAAGTCGCTCTGAGGGATTCTCCGACAATTGCTGAATTGTCTGATTAAGCCAGGTCAACCTTGGCGTCTCCAATTGACGCGTCAACCAACTTTGAAGCTGATTGGCAATCTGACTTAGATTAGCCGTAGTAGTATGTTGTTGAATCTGTGCAATCATGGTCCCTAACCTCAAGAAATATAGTATTGTAAGTTTGACTGGTTAGATG
>JBCCJR010000495.1:0-3584 GCA_039045805.1 Cyanobacteria bacterium P01_C01_bin.118 | reverse complement strand
CGATGACTTTCGCCAGCGATATCGCCCTCCAGTGGATGATGCTGTCGCCATTGCCGAGGTGGTCAGCCGCAGCCGCCATGGCGATCAGCTACAGGTGGTGCCCCGGATCGCCGATCTAGACGAGCTGATCCAGCGCATTAGTCAGCTAGATGTGATGGTAGGCACCCGTCTCCACGCAGTGATTTTAGCGGCTGGGTTGGGGGTGCCGGTGGTGGCGATTGAATATGCTCCAAAGGTCCGTGGATTTATGAATGCTATCCATCAGGACCGTTGGAGTATTCCCCTGGAAAACTTTACGGCGCAGCATGCCCTGGCCAATATTAGTGAAATCTTGTCAACGACGACGACAGTGAGACAAACGCTAATCGAGGATGTGCAGACCTATCGCGGTCCCATGGCCGATATAGATCGGTTATTAAAGCAGGTATTGTTGTAAGCGGAGTTCTTCCCCGGTCTGTTATGACTCGCAGCCTTGTGATTGTCCAAGTGCCCCCCTATCCTCCTATGGGAGGCGTGGCCTTGAGAAACTGGCAAACCCTGAATCTACTTAAACGCCTGGGAGAGGTGGCAATTTTTAGCATCTATCACGGGCCTGATCAGTCTGCTGAGGAGCTAAAGCAACAGGGATTCACCACGGTTCATTATGACATTGCTAAACTACGTCGTCCCTGGATAGAAAAGGTTAAAAACCGGCTGAGCTATTTCCGACCCGACGGATATCGGTATTCTGATTGGCTTTATACCGCCGAGGCCGCTAGGAAGTTAACTCAATTAATTAAAACGTTTCAGCCCACCTTGGTGGTGTTTGAAGAGCTATGGCTATATTCCTATGTCAAAACAGTCAAACGGGCAACAAACGCCAGCATTGTTTTAGATAACCACAACATTGAGGGAGATAAAGAAGGCTATCGTTTCTCTTCTCGCAAGCTGGAGCAGATTCGCTATATCGAAAAGAGATTTGTGCAGCAGGCTACCCAAACCTGGGTGTGTAGTGTTTCCGATAGTCAGATGGTGCAACAGCTTTATGGGGTGGATGGTTATAGTCTGAAAGTTATTCCCAATGGCGTAGATGCGTCTTTTTACCAGCAGCCTATGACAAGAGAACGTCATCAGCTGTTATTTTTGGGAAAATTTTCATATCAGCCCAATGCCGATGCGGCGATAATTTTGATCAACGAGATTTATCCGCAGATCAAACAGCGTTATCCGGACACACACTTGTGGCTGGTGGGGTGCGATCCCACTCCTGAAATGGAGGCTGTCACCGATGAGAATATTCACGTCACTGGGATGGTGCCGGATGTGCGCCCCTATTTAAATAAAGCCAGCACGATGGTGGTGCCATTGTATAAAGGTGGCGGTACCCGTCTAAAAATTTTAGAGGCGTTTGCTAGTCGGTGTCCGGTGGTGAGCACGGATAAAGGGGCTGAAGGGTTAATGGGTGAGGATGATGTTCATCTGTGTATTGGTAATACGTCTGAGGAGATGGTTGAAAAGGTAATCTATCTTTGGGAAAACGAAGCGATGGCTCAGGACATGGCTAAGAAGGCGCATGAGTTATTTGTTGAGACGTATTCTTGGCAGGCGGTGGAGCAGCCTGTGAGAGCGGCTATTGCTGAACTAAGGACTTGTTAAAAAATGGATTTGTTAGGGAAATAGCTTAGGTGATTGGTTGAGTGTTAAAGGTGTTGCTTGGGGTCCCTCCGAGTTCCCCAAACCCCCATGGCTAGGGCGCTTCCGCTCGCCCTAGAACCCTACGCGAAAATATAATTGTTATCTTTGTGAGGCGAGTTGGGTGATCGGTGAGGTGGTTTAGAATTTTGCGCGCTGCGACAAAATTCTAAAAACATAAGTTATCTAGCTCTTTGATGAGCAAATTTTTCTATAGCCATAACTATAAACAACCCTGTAGGGCTCCATTGAGCAATAAACTTATGATTTAAGTTTCACACTCTAAATCTTCTGCAAAAACCGATCCAGAACATTTATAATCGACCCCGCCGTAACCCCAATTTCATGCTATTTGGGATAACCTTGTAGGTTGGGTTGTAGGGCGGCCTAACGGCCCTGCCCAGGGGGTTTGGGGAACTCGGAGGGACCCCAAACAGCCGGTTTTGCCAATTGTCAACCTGACAATACCTAAACTCATTGCAACAAAGTTCGACAAACAGGTAGCAGTTTTTCATAGACGTCGTGATGCATCTCAGGAGACGGATAGTAAATATTCGGCTCCAGGGATTCTCCATTGTAGGTCTTGAGTGGGTGGGGAATCCCTGGACTGTCTGTATATTCCACGTAGCGATCGCAATACCCTTTAAGCTGATCCACCATTGCCTGATTCACCAAATGGGGAAAGTCCCCCAATAATCGTTCTACCTGAGCATTGTATCGACTACGCCACAGCCCCAACTTGCCATTGGAAAGCTTGCCAATCCAGTGATTTAGCCGACGAGGCCAAACCGGGGGATAAACCTCGGTATAGTCCGGAGAACGGGTAGAAAACCATAAAAGCACCTTAGGTACCCGAATCTTTTCCAGTAGCTCTACCATCGCCTTAACATAATTCTCTCGGGTTTCTGCCACCAGCTGTGGCAAAAAGTCTGGGTCCAGTCCCCGTGGATCCTGGCCGCTGATCAACCCATAAAAAATGGCATTGGCGTTTGTGTTTTTACCCGTACGACGACAAATGCCCGACCGTCCGCCACGGGTGGACTGCAATACAGACGTACTGACACTGCGGCCCGACATCACCTGCACTACCGCTAGCTTAGCGGCGTTAATCAACTCCAGGCTTTGGGGATTGTTCAAATAATAATATTCGGGGCCTTTACCACCAGAACCAAGGTTTAAGGTGTCCAGCTGCAGCTGTTGGCCGAGTAAATTGGGAAACGGATGGTGACAATAACGACCAAAGGTTTGGGCAGCCCCTAGATAGGCAATATAGTCAGACTGGGTGAGTTGAGGTCCCCGCAGATCCATCCCCTGCAGGGTGTACATCTGGTAGTCGATAATCTCTTGATCCCAGTCTTGGTAAAATTTGCCCATAGGTATCCTATTGCTACATTTAATCGTTTATGGTCTGTGTCAGCGTTATTGTTCCTCTTTACAATAAGGCGTCATTTATCCGCCGCACTCTGGACTCTATCCTGGCCCAGACCATGGCGGATTTTGAAGTGGTGGTGGTGGATGATGGCTCAACGGACGGTGGTAGAGCTATTGTCAGTGCCATGGAGGATACCCGCATTCGTCTGGTGCGACAGCAAAACCAGGGGCCGGGTGCTGCCCGTAATAAGGGGCTAGGGCTGGCCACCGGGGACTATGTTGCCTTTTTGGATGCGGATGATGAATGGCTGCCTAATTTTTTGGCGGTGACGCTGCAGCATCTAAAGCAACAGTCCGACTGTGCCCTGTGTTTAACCGGTCAGTATCGGGGGGAAAGCCGGACAAACTGGGGGGAAACGCTGACGGCGTTGGGGCTAAGGTCGGGGCGATGGTGTTTGCCAACGGAGCTACCTCGGGACCAGCATAAGCCTAATTTGGATGTGCTCCACTCTGGGGCAATTGTGTGCGATCGCAACATCATT
>JBCCJR010000494.1:0-3587 GCA_039045805.1 Cyanobacteria bacterium P01_C01_bin.118 | reverse complement strand
TAGGGATCCACAATCAACCTGGCCCCTGAAAAGATTACCGACATTAGAAAAACAGCCCCGCTGCCTAAGGCTAGCCAGCTCAGCAGCGACCATGGGACACGTCCAGTTGTCGAACTGACTAAGAGTTTGACCTGAGGTGTGGGTGGATTTGACTTGCTCAGACCCATGGTTTGTTTGAGATTGCCCCGATTGACAGCGACGATGCCTAGGAGGATAACACCTGCTCGTATCGTTGACCGGCAATCTCCCAGGTATATTCAGTTTCAATCATGTGTCGCGCATTTTCGGAAAGTGTCTGACGCAACACAGCATTTTCAAATAACTGCCCAATTGCCTTTACATAGGTATCTGGTTCATTGGCCCGTAACGCCCGTAAGGGCACTTGGTCGCCATCAACCTGCAGCCCTTCTAAGCCGCGATCGCTAGCCACAATCGGAATGCCCGCTGCCATTGATTCCAAGGTTTTAGTCTTGATACCCAGGCCAGCCCGCAGGGGAACCACACCCACTGTTGACCGATGGATATAGTCTGCAATTGAGGGCACGCGGCCAGTGACGGTCACACCTGGTAACTCATTCAGTTCTTTGACGGCAGTCACAGGTCTTGCCCCCACCAAACTCAAGGTAGCGTCAGGGTAGCGCTGCTGCACCAGCGGGAAAATCTCTCGAGCCAGATAGCAGGCGGCATCAATATTGTGGGAAGAATCCATCGCTCCAATAAAAATTAAAGACTGCCCACCGGGATCATGGAGGCGATAGGTAAACGTCTCTAGATCCACACCATTGGACACGATGGTGATTTTGGTATTGGGGATGAGCTTTTGGAGCTGTTGCCGATCGTCAGGGGTAGTGGCAATCAGGTGAGTAAATTTGTCACAGTAGCGCCTTTCATAGCGGGCCAAGAGGGGTAGATACAGACGATCTCGCAGGGCATTTTCAGACGCCCCTGCCTCCAGGTGATTTAACACCCACCCATAGACAGAACTATGGATATCCACCAGAGTTTTCACTCGTTGGCGACACTTCGGATGCACATACATTTCATTGATACTGTGCTCGCAGATGACACCGTCATAGGCACCTGCGTCAATCTGCTGAGTCACCCAGGTATATACCTCCGGTGAAAATCTAAAGGACACATTAGGAGGGGTAGCCGTAACGGCAAACTTTGCCAGCCGCAGCGCTTGCTGTACAGGATTGCTTTGTTGCTTTAAATCTTGATTAGCAGGCTGTGGAAAGGTTTTAACATCATGGACCCATGCTTTGAGGGCCTGTACGTTTGCCTCGGTGGCATTGGCCGTTTGATGAGCAACCACAGTGACCTGATGCCGTTGTCCCAGCTGTTTGAGTAAGTTAAACGTACGACCCTCAGCCGCCCCATGGTTAGGCGGATAGGGAAAAGTATTTAGAGAAAGAACAAGCAGACGCATGATTAAGGAGGGTGGGCACGGCCCACCTGGGCAATGGGCAATGGGCAATTGGGAAGGTGAACACAGCCCACCATTTAATCGTTTTCCAACCAAGCAATTTCCTTCGCATTCTCAGGTAGCCTAGACTCTCTTTGCCCCAAGGAGCGGGCTCGAAAGCAATATAGCCCAATGGGCGTCATGGCCAAATCCACCAGATCCGCTTTTCCTCGCAATAGGTTCAGCAGTCCCCCAGGCAGCTCTTTGGCCAACCATCTAGCCAGGGAATAACGTATCTCATGCCCCAGTAGTGGCCGGGTCAGCTTGATCCCGTGGAGCTGATGTAAATAGCGGTTAGACCGCCCGTAGCGATACCACTGTTTATAGAGTTCTTTAAGGGTGGTGCGATGGTGATGTTGGACCACTGAAGCTTGGGCATAGTGCAGCTGCCAGCCCCCTTCTCGCTGGATTCGCCAGCAGATATCAGCATCACCGCCGGTGGTCATGTGCGGGCGAAACAACCCAATTTTGTCAAAGGCGCAGGCTCGCACGGCGACGTTGGCAGTCTGACCGTAGGGGCAAAATGGATGGGCCAGCGTGTCCTGTTGGGACATAATGTTTTTCCGCTCGGCGTATCGTTCTAGCCAGGTGGTGGCAGGTAGAGCCGTGATTTCTCCAACACACAATCCCACCGTGTCATTCTGAAATCCCTGCACCAGATTTTCTAGCCAGGTGGTGGCTGGGTAACAGTCAGCATCGGTAAAGGCCAAAATCTCCCCTGCCGCTGCACGAATGCCGGTGTTGCGAGCCGCATAGGCGCTTTGAATAGCAGTTTCGCTGAGGTGCTTCAGGGTGAGGCCAGCCGTTTGGGCTTTGGTAACGGCAGCTTTGAGGATATCGGGGGTGCGATCGCAGCTGCCATTGTCCACAAGCAGATACTCCACCCGGTCTGCAGGATAGGTTTGTCCCAGCAAGCAATCAATCAATCCCGGTAAATCAGTTTCCCCATTGTAGATGGGTACAATCACTGAAACCGTGGGGAAAAATGTTGGCAGCTGACCAGATATTTCGTTGGCAACCATAAAGGCTTGGGGCATTGGTTCTCAACACAATTTATAGCGACATCTAAAGGTAGTTTTGCCACCAATTCGTCGAGAATTAACACAGAAGCAGGACAGCGACAAGATTACTTGCGATCGCTACCCTTGATGAATCCATATCAATTTTGGCAGTTTAAACAAAGGCCAAACACCCAACGTCAGGGTTCTTTATCTAATCCTCATTGATATCCCTAGTCACACCTCCCTTATCTTCCATAGCTGTGCCTAACGTTAGTATCTGTATCCCCACATATAACCGGGCAGACATTCTGCCCTACGCGGTCAATAGCGTCCTGCATCAGACCTACAGTGACTTTGAACTAATCATTTGTGATGATGCTTCCCCTGATAACACCGCAGAGGTAGTGGCCCAGTGGGACGATCCGCGGATTCGCTATATTCGTCATCCCCAAAATATTAAACGTAGTCGTAACATGCGCTCAGGGTATGAGGCGGCTCGGGGAACATATTTCATCAAATTTGATGATGACGATGCTCTCACACAGACATTTTTAGCGCGCGCCGTGGGAGTGATGGACGCACAGCCAGAGGTGGACTTTGTCTGCACCGATCACTGGGTGATCAATGCTCGTAATCAGCGTGATGACGCAGCTACAGCAGCGAACTCTGCCAAATGGGGAAAAGATCGTTTATCCGAGGCCGTGATTGATGATTTACTCAAAGAAACCTTTGTCCACCAGAGTTTGCAAGTAGGATCCACCCTTTTTCGCAAGAACTGTCTTACAGCGGTGGACTTTATGCGATTTGAAGCCGATGGCTGTGAGGATTTTGATCTACTGGTGCGCTTAGCGGCGGCTGGTAAAACTGGTTATTTTATCCCCGAACGTCTGATGGAATATCGATTTCACGGTGGTCAAACCAGCCTCAAACAGGATATTCATTTCCTGTCTGCCAAGATTTTTTGTCTAGAGAGCTATCGTTTTGACCAACGACCCGACCTGGAATCAATTCGCAGGTCTAAACTCAACGGCCTGAAGCAAGTGCTAGCCATGCGACTGATTGAAAAGGGAGAGTCTCAGCAAGGACGGCAGCTGATTCAGGAGCTGTCAGCCAACGGGCCG
>JBCCJR010000493.1:0-3600 GCA_039045805.1 Cyanobacteria bacterium P01_C01_bin.118 | reverse complement strand
GTACTTGTCGCCAGGCCCGATCTTGTCGTTCCCATCCCTGCTGCCATTGCTTCAGCACAAATCTAAGTACTTTGCTTTGGTAGGGGCGAGACGACGATGGCATAGTTGTATGGCAAGAATCGACGGATTCATGCGTTGCTTGATATAAATCCTAAGTCCGATCTTAGCGGAACTATGAACGACTCCACCCCATTTCTGACGAACCTCATTCAAGAGTTACAAACCTATAGTCAACAAGATGTGCAAAGCAACTGGCGTGGATGTTATGGGACAGAGGGAGGCAGTCTGAATGCCGCTGTAGAATTGGGCGCTCAATGGTCGGTTATGTACTTAAATGAGCGGCAGTATATTGCCTGGCCTCAGGGACAGACTCTATGGCTTTACCAGGAGTTTAGGGTGCCTGAGCATTTGCATGGCTATCCTCTAAAGGGTTTAACTCTACGGCTGGATACAGCCTGGTGGGCTGAGGATGCTCAGCTATATGTAGATGGCGAGCTAGTGCAGTCTGGGGATTTATTCGATTTTTTTACGCGGCTGTGTTTGAGTGAATCGGTGACTCCAGGTCAAGATTTTGCAGTGGTGCTGCGGTTGGAGAGCCCGAAACATGATGCTGGTGCGTTGGTGCGATCGCACCTAATCTACGAAGCCCCTAATCATCCCGTTAGCCCAGAACCTGGCTTTGTCGCCGACGAACTTCAAATACTGCAGTACTATCTAAACGCGTTTAACCTAGACAGACTAACCGCCGTAGACGCTCTTATTACTAGAGAATGGCAGGCCAGCAGCGGTGACCTTCATCAACGGCTAGCCAACCTGCGTCAGTGTCTGCTGCCCTATGGCGACTGGATCAAGCAGCGTCAGATTCACTGTGTGGGCCATGCCCATTTGGACCTGGCCTGGCTATGGCCAGTGGCTGATACCTGGCAAGCGGCAGAGCGTACGTTTAAGTCGGTATTAGCGCTGCAGCAAGATTTTCCTGAGTTAACCTATACCCATTCCAGTCCGGCGCTTTTTGCATGGTTAGAAGAGCATCAACCCGATCTTTTTGATCAGGTCCAACAGCAAGTCAAGGCAGGTCAATGGTCCATAGATGCCGGTCTCTGGGTAGAGCCAGAACTTAATATTGTCAGTGGAGAATCCATTGCGCGACAAATTCTCTATGGCCAGCGCTACTGCCAAGAGAAATTTGGTGCCCATAGCACTATTGCCTGGCTGCCCGATACTTTTGGGTTTTGTTCTCAGCTGCCTCAGCTGCTCCAGCTAGGTGGTGTAGAAGTGTTTGCTACCCAAAAGCTGCGGTGGAATGATACAAACCAGTTTCCCCATGAACTGTTCCGCTGGCAGGCCCCGGATGGTAGCGAAATTTTAGGCTGGACATTGCCCCCCATCGGTACAGACTTTGACCCTGTCAAAATGGCTCATTATGCTGTGCAGTGGGAGACAAAAACCGGCAGTTCCCATGCCTGCTGGTTGCCGGGGGTCGGAGACCATGGTGGCGGCCCTACCTGTGACATGTTGCTCAAATCAAGACGCTGGAAAGAGTCACCTTTTTTCCCCCAGATCAGATTTTCCACACCCAGGCAGTTTTTGGAGGAAGGCGTAGGCTGGGCACAGCCTGTTATGATTTCGAACGATGAACAAGCGCCCCAATCTGACCCATTATTAAATACATTACCACTGTGGAATAATGAACTTTATCTCGAATTACATCGAGGTTGTTATACGTCTCACAGCGATCAAAAACAACAAAACCGCCGAGGAGAAGATTTGTTGTATCAGGCAGAAGTCTGGTCAACAATAGCCCAGCTTGTAGCTGGACGACCTTATCCAAAAGAACAGCTAGAAACAGCTTGGAAGACATTGTTGTTCAATCAGTTTCACGATATTTTGCCTGGTTCTTCAATCCCAGAAGTGTTTGAGGATGCCAATCGAGATTGGGCGGCTGTAAAGCAGTTGGGGCAGACAGCATTGACTCAAGCTCTAGATGCTTTGGTGAACAGGGTCAATTTGCCAGATAGTATGGATCCATTGTTGGTATTTAATTCTCACAGCTGGTCCCGAACGGCAGTGATAGATGTGACTGTGCCTGCTGGTCAGTGGCAAATTGTAGATTGTGTGACTAATCAGTCTATTGAATTTTTCTTGGATAAAAGCTGTAATCCCTTTGAGACAAAGGTAGTCACTGATCGGCTAACGTTGAGCTTTGTGACTGAAGATGTTCCTGCTGTTGGTTATCGACTTTATGGTTTATTGCCAATCAATGCGGTACCGCAGAGTGACAGCGATAGTACTGTCAAAGAATCTACGAGTTATTCAGGCCCCCAAACTTTCAATACTAGGGGCTTTGATTTGTGTATGTCTGAATTTATGTTGGAGAATGAGTTTTTGCGGGTTCAAATCTCTTCTGAGACAGGAGAAATTGTTTCCTGTGTTCATCGGTTAACGGGACGAGAGAGTTTTAAGTCAGCAGCAAATCAACTTCAATGTTTTGAGGATGCGGGACAATATTGGGATGCCTGGAACATTGCGCCTGACTATGCAAAGAAACCCTGTGAACCTGCCCGTTTGGTATCAATGGAGTGGCAGGTGTGCAACTCCATCCGTCAGCGGTTACGGGTGACTCGTCGGCTGAATCAATCCACTATTGTTCAGGATTATATTTTGGAGGCGCAGTCTCCTTTGCTGAACGTGGAAACCTGGGTGGACTGGCAGGAGACTCAGGTGGTGTTAAAGGTCAGTTTTCCAGTGACGGTAGAGTCTGATCAAGCTACTTATGAGGTTCCGTTTGGAGCGATTCAACGATCTACATGCCCTACTACTGATCATGAAAAGGCGAAGTGGGAGGTACCTGCCCTGCGATGGGCTGATTTGAGTGACGATACCTTTGGTCTGAGCGTTCTGACAGACTGTAAGCATGGATTTGATGCTCAGCCTGATCAGCTGCGGTTAACGCTGCTTAAGGCTCCGCTGTGGCCGGATCCGGGATGCGATCGCGGCCATCACCATTTCACCTATGCCATCTATCCCCATGCAGGTACCTGGCAGACCGCTCGCACCCCTCACCATGCGCAGGAGCTTAATATACCGTTGCGCCCCCACATAACCCAATCAGCTGTGGCAGGTGCCTCTGGAGCATCAACGAGCCAAAGCTTTTTGAGTGTCTCCTCAGAAAATTTAATCTTGTCAGCCTTGAAGCCTAGTGAAGTGAATTCGCAAGAGTTTGTTGCGCGATTTTACGATGCCTATGGTGTGCCCTCTGCTGAGGCAGCTGTTCCGGTCGTGAATACCCTGAGTTTGACCGTTATAGAAGAACTAAATTTGTTGGAACTACCCATGACAGCTGTGAGAGGGCGACCTTACCAAGTGCAGACTTATCGATTGAGTAGTCATTAGGCTTTGCCATGCGTTTGCTTCAAATCTAGAAAATTTGCCAGAAGTAATGCTGGATTGGGCCTTTATCAATAGTCCGGACAGAAAAGCGAGAAAAATAGACAGAAAAGCTATCCAGGATCTAAGGTTTTGTTAACGAACAACCTCTCTGAATAGCTATGGCATCCATCATACCGGGTCTACTGCGTAAAGTAGGCCATTTAGCAAACC
>JBCCJR010000492.1:0-3620 GCA_039045805.1 Cyanobacteria bacterium P01_C01_bin.118 | reverse complement strand
GCCGACGCAGCTGAGAGAATCTCCTGATTAAGCCCCTCATCATAGAGACCATAGCTATCCTGAGCAAACAAGACCGGTCGAGGACCATCGACAATGGGATATTCCTGAGACAGTGGGCAAATCTCCAGGGCAATCAAACGGCTTAATCGCTGCCGTTGACTAAAAAACAACGCTCCAATGGCACCCACCTCTTCTTTGGCAGATGCCACTAGATACACGTCTACAGGAGGCTCTTTCACTTGTTCTGCCAACCCCAACAAAATAGCAACTGATGCTTTGTTATCTAAGGTGTAGCTGGCAATGTGATCTCCCAGTCGAAACGGTCGTTTGCGGTGTTTACCCACCACCATACGAGTACCAGGACGAACCCCTGCTCGCACTAACTCCGGTGTTGAGAGTTTTGTCTCTACCCAGGCTGTTTCCCAAAGAACGGCTTTACCTTCTTGTTGAGCTTTGTGGGGAGATTCGTGGGATACATGGCGAGACCCAAAACTAAGAATGCCTGAGATGGTTTCTTTATCCCCTAAGATATCTACCACCCCTTCGCCATAGACCCAGGGATAGGCCCCGCCCAGTCGCCTCACCTGAAGTCTGCCGCCTGCTTCAATTCCTTTGACTAAAGCTCCGATCTCATCTTTGTGAGCTGTGACTGCAATGGCTCCCTCACTGATGCGACCGGGGATTTTGACCACAATGTTGTCGGCTTCATCCTGCCAGTGATCAACACCAAGATTGTCTAGCCATTGTTGAACATAGCGATTGACCTCCCCCTCCATACCGCTGGGAGAATGACAAAGCACTAATTCCTCAATAATGCTAAAGAACCGATCAGCATCCCGTGTGGTCATTCTACGCCTCAGCTTGCGATCGCACTAAGCCCTGTACTAGATTTTCTAATTTTTCCTCAGAGCAGCATTCAATCAGCGCCTCAAATACATCCAATAGTTTGGCCGCTTCATCGCCGTGCATTGGGCTTAGCCCCCAGACGTCCTGCACCCAATCTTTAGGAGCGGTTTCTTCAAAAATCATTCGCTCCAGTAGCTGTTTTGATTCTGCCTTGGACAGGGCCATAGGTCGTATTACCAATGCAACGGTTCTATCCTGCCATATTCTTTGCTAAATGAATTCGTATGCACAGGCTGAGCGTGGGTCGAAGCCCGAAACTTGAAATCCACGCTAGGATAGTTCAAGTTTTTCGTACAAAGTGGTGGGTCATGATCGAGCTTTACTATTGGACAACGCCCAACGGTCATAAGATTACGATTTTTCTTGAAGAAGCTAGCATTCCGTATACGATTCACCCGATCAACATTGGTAAAGGTGAGCAGTTCCAGCCTGAATTTCTCAAAATTTCTCCCAATAATCGCATCCCGGCCATTGTCGATCAGGCTCCAGTAGACGGTGGCGACCCCATCAGTTTGTTTGAGTCAGGGGCCATTTTGCAATATCTAGCGGAGAAAACGGGGCAGTTTATACCTTTAGATCTGCGGGGCAAAAATGAGGCGCTACAGTGGCTGTATTGGCAGATGGGAGGATTAGGCCCCATGTTGGGGCAAAATCATCACTTTTCTGGCTATGCTCCTGAAAAAATTCCCTATGCCATCAATCGATATGTAAAAGAAACGACTCGGCTGTACGGGGTTCTCAATCAGCGGCTGGCGGATCGCGAGTATGTCGCTGGGGCCTACTCGGTTGCCGATATGGCCATGTATCCGTGGATTATGCCCTATGAAAAACAGGGGCAAGATCTAAATGATTTTTCCCATCTGAAACGCTGGTTTGAGGCCATTGCAGCTCGTCCTGCTGTGCAGAAAGCCTATGCCCAGGCAAAGACCGTCAATCCTGCGCCTAAACCGTTTACTGATGATGAGAAAAAATTACTGTTTAATTTGGAAAAATAGGGATAACTTCCTAGAAGCGTAACCTTCTCGATGTGATGTTTTGCCACCGCCCATCAACTCCCCCCATGTATGGCATTAGCAGATGCCATGGTTGATTGGTCCACATCTTGTCACAATAGTGATGCGTCGTCTCTTTATCTACTATGGGACAGGATCGTTTGGGGCAACTAAAACCTTCGCAGCTGCGGGTACTAATCGGTGTGGCTGATGGAGGCAGTTTTAGCGAAGCGGCCTTGCAATTACAGCTATCGCAATCAGCCGTCAGCTATGCCATTGCGACTCTGGAGGAGGAGTTGGGGGTAGTGTTGTTTTCCCGTGGCCGTTACGGAGCTGTGCCCACCCCTGTCGGACAGCAAATTGTTGAACGCTCTCGCCATGTGTTGTATCTGATTGAGGATATTTACCAGCAGGCGAATCTGGCTAAGGGGTTTGAGGGGGGGAAGCTGCGGATTGCAGCATTTCGTAGCGCGGCCACTCATATTTTGCCGGAGGTGATCGCTCAGTATTGTCAGCAGTATCCTGCGATCGCAATCACCATTGCCGAATATGACGATCGTCCCGATGTTGAGGCCGACTTGCGTAAGGGCAAGGCCGATGTAGGCATTACCTATTTGCCCCACGGTCCTGACCTGGAGGCATCAGAACTCACCCAGGATGAATTTGTTGTTTTATTTCCTCCGGATGCAAATGTGCCCCAGCCTTTAACCTGGGAGGCGCTCAACTCCTTTCCTTTGATCATGGCCCCCGATGGCGACAGCTGTGATGCCATGGTGATTAGCCATGGCCGTCAGTATGGTGTTGAACTCAGACCCACCTATCAAATCCGCTCCGATGCCACCATCGTTAACATGGTAGACAAAGGTCTAGGAGTGGCTATTTCACCCCGTTTAGCAGCCGAGCCAATTCCAGCTGGGGTGCAGGTTTATAGTTTGCCCAGCCCTTTCTATCGCACGATTTGTGTGGCTACGTTAGCTGAGGCACTACTACCACCACCGGTCTTTGCCTTTATGGAGATGTTAAAGGCTTCGATTGTCAAAGTATAAAGGTCGGTCAGAAACCGCTTTATCTCTTGAGATCAGCTCCCTGATTCAATCAAGACTTTAGTCGATGAAACTCTAGGCTTATTCTGTGAAGAGCCCTGAGGCTGATTTTTTGTTGAGCAGTGGAAATCTCAATAATTGAGAACAGGAAGACATAACTCCTTTGGTAGTGATTTGGAGATAAGAGACCTGTTGTAAAGTTTACTGGATCTTAGTATTGAGCGATGGCTGCCCTCTGTGACAACGTGTTTGCCTTTGAAAGGATAGCTGTATTTGAGACGTTTTCACAGAGCGTTGGTTTCCAGCAATTAGTCAATAGGGATGGCAATATTTTTAGGATTTAATTGTTGTTGTTCTATTCGTGATTATTGCTGAAGCAAGAGTTGTTCTAGAATGAATTGTTTTTTAAATCGGTAGTCTTACCCTTGTTGAGGTTTAGTAATGGTTGCTAATGGTTGTTGAGTAAGCATTGCGTATATAAGCTTCTATTGAGTTATATAGCATCCAGTGCTAAAGGCATTTATCTCTAAATACCTTTAGCAATACTCCGGACAGAATTAGGAGACTAAAACTCCGTATTCACAAAGGCTCAAATAGTTAGGATGCGATTTAATCAAAGTCTCGTCTAAATCTAAGTTGTGAATAAATGCCTCTAATAGGTGCTGATTGAGTTTGCGTC
>JBCCJR010000491.1:0-3657 GCA_039045805.1 Cyanobacteria bacterium P01_C01_bin.118 | reverse complement strand
GAAACCGGTCCCCTGGCTACGGCCTGGCACTCTAATAAGTTTATTAATCCGGCTCGAGATGGGGCTGTACTACCGATCTTAAATTTGAATGGGTACAAGATTGCCAACCCGACTATTTTGGCGCGGATTTCCCATGAGGAGCTGGAATATCTGTTTCGAGGCTATGGTTACACGCCCTACTTTGTAGAAGGCAAAGACCCTGCTGAGATGCATCAAAAGATGGCCTCGGTCATGGAAGAATGCGTTTTGAAGATCAAAGAGATTCAGCGAGAAGCACGCATATCGGGCCATGTGGAACGACCTCGCTGGCCCATGATTGTGCTGCGCACACCTAAGGGTTGGACCGGACCTGCAGAGGTAGACGGCAAAAAGGTTGAGGATTTTTGGCGTTCTCATCAAGTACCCATGGGGGGCATGCACGACAATGTCGATCATCTGCGCCGTCTGGAAGAATGGATGCGGAGCTACAGACCCGAAGAACTGTTTGATGAGAATGGCACCCTGGTGCCTGAACTCAAGGCTCTGTCGCCAACGGGTAACCGGCGTATGGGGTCTAACCCCCACGCCAATGGCGGTTTGCTCCGCAAGGCCTTAAAGATGCCTAACTTTCGCGACTATGCCGTCCAAATGGAGAGCCATGGTAATGAAGAGTTTGAAAATACTAAAGTTCTCGGGTTTTTGATGCGGGACATTATCCGAGACAATCCCGACAACTTTCGTTTAATGGGCCCTGATGAGACTGCATCAAATCGTCTTCAGGACGTCTATCAGGTTACGAAGAAAGTCTGGATGGCGGATATCTACCCTGAGGACGAAGGCGGCACTGAGCTGTCTCGCGATGGTCGAGTTATGGAAATGCTCAGCGAGCACACGCTACAGGGGTGGTTAGAGGCCTATCTGCTGACCGGACGTCACGGTCTTTTCCATACCTATGAGGCCTTTGCCCATGTGGTTGATTCTATGTTTAATCAGCATGCTAAGTGGCTGGACATTTGTCACAACCATGTACCCTGGCGACGGTCGGTGTCCTCGTTAAACATTTTGCTGTCCTCACTGGTATGGCGGCAGGATCACAATGGGTTTAGTCACCAGGATCCGGGATATGTGGATTTGGTGACCAACAAGAGCCCTGATGTAGTGCGGGTTTATTTCCCACCGGATGCCAACTGTCTGTTATCGGTGGCGGATCACTGTTTCCGTAGCACCGACTACATTAATGTCATCATCTCAGATAAGCAAAAACATCTCCAGTATTTGCCCATGGACGAGGCCATTGCCCACTGTACTAAGGGCATTGGTCTCTGGGGCTGGGCCAGCAATGATGACTGTGGTACCGAACCCGACGAACCCGATGTAGTTATGGCCTGCTGTGGTGATATTCCCACTATGGAATCCCTGGCCGCTACTGCGATTTTGCGGGCAGAGTTTCCTGACTTAAAGGTCCGCTTTGTCAATGTGGTAGATCTGTTTAAGCTGGTGTCTGAAGGGGAACACCCCCACGGTCTCTCGGACTGGGATTTTAACTCTCTATTCACACCGGATAAACCCGTTATCTTTAACTTCCATGGATATCCCTGGCTGATTCACAAGCTGGTATACCGCCGTTCTAACCAGGAACGGATCCATGTGCGGGGCTATAAGGAGGAGGGCAATATCAACACTCCCCTGGAACTGGCCATCAATAATCAGGTGGATCGTTTTAACTTAGTGATTGATGTAATTAATCGAGTGCCTAAACTCGGGTCGGCGGCAGCCCATGTAAAAGAGCGGATGAAGAACAAAATTATCGAGTGTCTGGCCTATGCCCATGAGCATGGTAGAGATAACGATGAGATTGTCCATTGGAAATGGCCTTATATAACTGAGTGCTAGAGTAGGTATTCATGGGGTTAAGTCTTTATTTTCTTCGCCATGGCGAGACCACCCACAGTCAGACAGGAGACTTTTGTGGGGCACTCGATGCAGAGCTAACCGCTGCGGGTACTGAAATGGCCCAAGCATTTGCGGATGTTTACGGTGATTTGGAGTGGGCGGCGGTGTTTGCTAGCCCAATGAAACGAACGGTGGCTACGGCTAAACCGCTGTGTCAAGCCGCTAATATTCCCCTGCAGCTGCGGGAGGGATTAAGGGAAGTAAAATATGGTGCCTGGGAAAACCATACGCGGGCCTACGTAGAGGAACATTACCATGATGACTATGTTCGCTGGATAACTGAGCCTGCCTGGAACCCGCCAACGGGGGGAGAAACTGCCTTTCAAGCAGCCAGTCGGGCCGATGTTGTGATTGCTGAAATTGAGGAAACCTACACAGATGGGAATGTGCTGGTGGTTTCCCATAAGACAACGCTGCGAATTATTTTGTGTAGTCTGTTGGGAATTGACCTGGGGCGATATCGCGATCGCATCGACATGCCCGTTGCTTCCCTCAGTGTGATCACATTTGGTCGCTATGGTCCTATGCTGCAGCGGCTGGGGGATCGGTATCACCTACCCAAGGCTTTACGCGATCGCGCCGGGACATAGCCATGAAAATCCTTGTCCTTAACGCTGGCTCCAGCAGTCACAAACTCTGTTTGTATACTTTTGGCGATTTACTACCCAAAACAGCACCCCCACCTGTTTGGGAAGCCCAGATTGACTGGTATCCCCAACAGGCTGTTATAGAGATTGGCACCGATTCAGGTGAGTCTTTAGAACAAAAGATAGACGTCTCCTCTCGACAGAAAATTCTCTCCCAGGTCCTAAGCACTCTGTGGCAAGGAACCACCCAAGTGCTCAAAAGTCCCAATGAGATTGACGCTGTTGGGCATCGGGTAGTCCATGGTGGCCAGACTTATCAGGCTAGTACTGTCGTTACCCCTGAAGTCAAGGCAGAAATTGATCGTCTAAAACAGCTTGCTCCAAATCATAATCCTGTCAATCTTGAAGGGATTGAACTAATGGAGGAGCTTCTGGGGACAGTGCCTCAGGTAGCAGTCTTTGACACAGCATTTCATAGTCAGATGCCCGATATCGCTGCGATTTATCCCGGTCCCTATGACTGGGTAAATCAAGGTATCCGTCGCTATGGATTTCATGGCATTAGTCACCAATACTGTAGCCAAAAAGCTGCACAGATTTTGGACCGAGATGATTTACGTCTGATCATTTGTCATCTCGGCAATGGGGGGTCTCTCTCCGCTGTTTTCCACGGTCGGAGTATTGATACCACCATGGGCTTTACGCCTCTAGATGGACTGATGATGGGGACTCGCTGTGGAGCAGTCGATCCTGGTATTTTAATCCATCTGATGCGCCAGGGGTACAGCGCTGACCAGTTAGATCAGCTGCTAAATAAAGAATCAGGACTCAAAGGCATGTCTGGCATCTCCCATGACTTACGCCAAATCGGCCAGGCCATTGCTGCTGGAGATCAGCGGGCTCAACTGGCCCAAGATATGTATATCCATCGTCTCAATTCTTGTATCGGCTCTATGCTCATGAGTCTGGGGGGAGTGGATGCCATGGTATTTACTGCAGGTATTGGTGAACATGCGGCGTCGATTCGGGCGGCAGCCTGTGGGGCAATGGAGTTTTTAGGAGTGAAGCTGGATGCCAACAAGAATAACAATAGTCCTGTTGACCAGGATATTGCTACAGGCGATTCGGCCATTCGAGT
>JBCCJR010000490.1:0-3678 GCA_039045805.1 Cyanobacteria bacterium P01_C01_bin.118 | reverse complement strand
GTCACCGACAATGCCTGTTGTTCAGCATTGTCCTGTTGGATGTTAGATCGCTAGATAGTTTTCTGTTATTTCTCACAAAAAGGGTTGGCAATGCCCAAGTAAATTTTTGAGTGAAGCTGGAATTCTCGCCGTGTTGTCGTTCTTGGCCGGTAGTATCATTCTCAATATTTTAAAGCGTGAACTACCCGATGAAGAACAAAGCTGTTTTTTCTCATTTGGCCCTGGCAATGATTTCACGAATCGGAATACTACGTTTTTAGCTTGGAACTGTATGATTTGGTGCGGGAAAATGGGGGGATTCTGGGGCATGGGAATCAGCCAAATCCTTAGGATGCTTTCTGTAAGACTGATTTTAAGAATCCGGAACATAAGGTGTGATCATGGACAGTCATCCTGTGGTCTTTTAATCTGTAAGAGATGACTATCATGGGCATTTGCCGTAGCAGACTATATGACAGATGCTAGGTCTTCGGAACAGACTGGGCTATTGACAGAGCCGCTGAGGGCTAAACCTCGGCTGTTGACTAATCGTGCATTGATCATCTGGTTGGTGGGGTTTTCAGCGCTGGCAGGGGTGGCCGTTTGGGGGTATGCCCGTTATCGCCGTACTGAGGCAGAGGCCGTTGCGGTTCCTCTGCATAGGGTGGAGCGTGCGAATGTCGAGCTGACGGTTACGGCTAGTGGCACCCTGGCCCTTGGCGGACAGCAGACTCTGAAATCCCCACAAAATGAAGCTACGGTTGAGCAGGTACTGGTGCAGACCCGCAACTTGGTGGAAGCGGGACAGCCCTTGTTGGTACTACGCGATCGCAGTACAGAGCAGGAACTGCGATCGCGACAGGTAGAAATCCAAAAAGCCCAGTTAGACCTGGCCCGTAATCAAGAAAAGGTAGCCGAAGTCGAGCAGCGGTTGGCGTTTGCCCAAGAGCAATATCAAGAATCCCAGGAGCTATTTGAACAAGGATTTATTTCCGAAGACGATGTTCGCAGGGATAAAGAGGCTCTGGATGATATTCGATCCGGCCTGAAAGATGCTCAACTATCTGTCACTAAAAATGATTTGGATCTCAAAACAGCGACGGAAACCCTAGCTCTACTGGAACAACAGTTAAACGACCGAGTCGTGACCTCTCCCATCGATGGCATGGTGCTCAAGGTCAGTGTCACTGATGGTGAAGCGATTACGACTGAGACAGAGCTGCTCACCCTGGGGGATCCCACCCAAGAGATTGTCGATCTGCAGCTTTCCACTTTGGATGCCGCCAAGGTTAGTATTAATCAACTCAGCCGTATTCGCGTCATTGGTCCCGATGCTGAAGAGTACAGAGGACGTGTGGTTGCCCTATCTCCTCAGGCGCTAGATCCAAGTGGCAGTTTGGGCCGTGGCGGGTCTGAGCAGGGGCAGGCCAGGGTTAACGCTCAGGTGAAGCTAGATACCGCTAGTCAAACGTTGATTCCCGGTAGTTTTGTCAATGTCGAAATCATTACAGAACAGCAGGAAAATGTGCTGGTGCTCCCTCCCGAAGCGGTGCAGCGCACTGGTGCAGAAACCTTTGTCTGGATTCGTGATCAGCGTGGGAGGGCGGCTCAGCAGCCGATTGAGCTGGGGCTGCAGGGGTTGGATTTATTTGCAGTCACCGACGGTCTGAGTATGGGCGATCAGGTTGCACTGGTGCCGCCGACGGTTACGATTACACCAGGAATGCCCATTAGCGAAATGCCTGAATTTCCGGGGCCTGATCCATCATTATTAATTGAATAGCTGCCATGGGACTGCCTTTACCTGATCTATTAGTCATGACCTGGCGCTCCTTGACCAATCAGTGGCTGCGTTCCGGGTTAACGGCCTTTGGGGTATTTATGGGGGTGGGGGCCGTTAGTGCCACCCTCAATATTCAATCCATTACCCGAGAGCAGATTGATCTGAAACTGGCGGCACGCGATCGCCCCTTTGTTAGTCCTGGCGTTTATGTTCGCGAAGGGCCTCAACCCGAGCTTAATGAAGAGATCCAAAAAGCACTCAAAAACTCTATCGCTGAAATTCGTTCCATCAGTACCGTCAGCTCTGTCTATAACTTGCGCCTGGTGCAGTATGAGGCTGAGGATGTAGAGGTGCAATCCTACAGTGTTTCACTCAATTATTTAGAGACCACTGGGCGCATCATGCTGCAGGGGCGTTTTTTTGATCAGGCGGATGTGGAGCAATACCGACCTGTGGCGTTGGTGGATGCCAAACTGGCGGAGACCCTATTTCAGGGCCAGTCTCCTTTGAATAAGGCCATCTATGCCGGTGGCAATCGCTTTGTTGTCATTGGTGTGATTGAGTCCAAGTCCAATTATGACTGGGGTGGTGATTCGGGTGGGGAGCTCTGGATCACAGAAACCTTTGCCTCGGTTCTGTCCGGTGGCTACCGTTGGGAAGAGTTACAGATTAGCGCTTATTCCCTGACTGAACTTGATACCCTTAGCGATTCCGTGGAGACTTTTTTGCAACAGAAATTTCCCCAAGCAGAGGTATGGATATGGAGTAATGTCGAGGATTTGTTGCAGGATTTAGAAGTTCAACAAATTGCCTCGGCAGCTTTGACGGCAGTGGGACTAATTGCTTTGATTATTGGTGGTGTAGGTATTGCAAATATTACGGTTGCTGCGGTCCTGGAACGGACAAAAGAGATTGGTATTCGTCGTGCCATTGGAGCTTCTAAGCTAGAGGTGATGAGCCAATTTATTTTAGAAGCCGTTATCTTGAGTTTATTGGGAGGTGTAGCTGCGATCGCAACGGTCCATGTCCTTACCCGACTAGCCACGACGGTGGTTATTCAGACTCCGTATAAATTCTCTCCTCGCAATGCGGCACTATCGATGGGGGCTGCGGTGGCGGTGGGAGTAGGCGCAAGTTTCATCCCAGCAATGCGTGCGACTCAGGTGGATATTGTGAAGGCCCTGCGGAGTGACTGATGAGAAATCGTAGTTTTGATCATGATTATCGAGTGCTTTCAGAGGCTTGGCGATACTTGGTTCTCCTTATCAAGGGGAGCTGTCAGGGAGGGGTGTCGGTCATTGGCGCTAGTGGTCGAAGACCCCTCCGCCTCCGGCATCTCCCCTTGGTAAGGGGAGGAAAATTAGTAAGTTTATTTCATGCTAATAATTCACTTCCATTTACTCTTCTTAAGAGTCTTTTACTAGCTAGTGCTTTTGCGATTTCTTCAGCTCAGTCAGGCTTGGCACAGCAAGGACTGCCTGAATTGCCACCGATTGAGGAAGAATCTGCTTCTGACTCTGAACCATCTGCGGAGGAGCTGTTGTCTAACCCAGAAAAAGATGGCAATTCCGTTCAGACGTTATCGCTGACAGAAACAGATGTGGTGACCTTACTGCTGCAAAACAGTCGCGAGCTTAAGAATGCTGTTTTAGATAGAATTGCTCAACAACAGGAATTGCGAGAAGCAGAGAGTATTTTTGAACCGGACTTCACGCCCACCTTGAGTTTGGAAATTAATGATGCTTCTGGCACTGACACTGACATTACTCAGGAGGCTCGTTTAGGGACAGAAGTATTAACGCCTTTGGGAACTACTCTGGAAGTCACTGTAGACCTTTTAGAAGAGCAAGAGTTGGGACTGACGGTAACGCAGCCACTGTTGCGAGGGTTTGGCAGAGATGTGACCACAGCACCGG
>JBCCJR010000489.1:0-3686 GCA_039045805.1 Cyanobacteria bacterium P01_C01_bin.118 | reverse complement strand
GCCCTTCAGCTGTTTAGCGGTTTCTATAAATAGGCCTTTGAGAGAATCCGTTAATTCAAGAGACGTGGATGCCACAGAGCTGATTTAGAAATAGTCGATTGCTCTGACCATTATAGGATGATTGATTTATTGGGTAGCTCTTAACCAATGCCCCGTAGCAAGATTTCTGACATTGTTCAGGTCCAGGTTCGTCGCAGAGCTGCCCATTATTGTGAATATTGCCATGCTTCGGAAAAATGGCAGTATGTTCGATTTACTGTGGACCACATTGTTCCGTTAAATCTGGGTGGTACCGATGATTTAGATAATTTGGCATTGGCCTGTTTTCACTGTAATCGCCGCAAATGGAATCATGTCAAAGGTCCCGATCCAGAATCTGGTCAGGAGGTACCTCTGTTTAATCCTCGTAGTGATCAGTGGTCGGTTCACTTTATTTGGTCTAATGATGGTCTTTATATTAGGGGACTGACGTCAACTGGCAGAGCAACGGTCGATATTCTGGAACTCAATCGGGAACGGGTGATCAATATTCGTGCTGCTGATAGTGAGGTTGGCCGTCATCCGCCCGATGATGATCCTATCCAAGCGTAAAAGCTTCTTCGCGATGGAATTTAGTGATGCCTTAGCGTAGGGTGCTGTATAGCATTCCAGGCATGGCTCGGCTAAAGCGAAGCGTAACGCACCAAATTAAAGGTTTTTGGTATTTTTAGAACCATTATGAAATGAGTCTATTAGGATAGGGGCGGCATAATTTAGCTTGCTGGTGGATGGAGTTTTTAACCTGGACATTTCTGCTCGAAACGGTGGTCGGCGGCATTATCGGCAACCGGGTGGATGCTGGCGTTGTCAGTGCTTTTTCAGCGGACTGGAAGCGGGTCATTCAGGGGTTAAATGCTCCGGACTTACAGGCAACTCGGGATGAACTGGCCATAGCGGTTAGTCGATCATTTTTGTTGGCATCGCAGCGTAGCTTACCAATCGTGTCTAGACCCAACTCAACCACACCATTCACCCACTTTCGCTTGCTGTAGAAGCCATCTCCTACCAAGTATCGAACAGCCGTCGGGAAAGCATCTCGGGTGGCTCGTAGATGGTCTAGATAGTCATCAACCCGTGTGCGGTCTGTCTCCGGCTCATCGACTGGCTCAAGTGCCGGGGTCTGCTGCACCGATAGCGTGTAGCCAATGCCTTGTTCAACGTCCACCACCGCGAGCATCGAGATCTCTAGACCTCGTTCTGTTCGACTGGCTTTGCCATTATAGAATCGGTCTACACCGTAGGTCGCTTTCCCACTTTTCGGTACAAACGACGCATCCACGACACCTACCTGAAAATGGGTTGGTACAATGGCGCTCTCAATCACGACTTGATTGAGGCTCATGAACCCATAAGGCTGCTCAAAGTGACGACGATAGGTCCGCTCCGACAGGTCGCTATAACGACTCAGATTGGTGAAGTTCACCTTGCCACACATCACATAGATGGTCGTAAACAGGGTGATTAAAAACTGGCGACGCGGTTTGCTAAATGGCCCACTTTTCGTAGTAGACCCGGTATGATGCATGTCATAGCTATTCAGGGTGGTTTGTCTGTTAACAAAACCTTAGATCCTGAATAGCTTTTCTGTCTATTTCTCTCGCTTTTCTGTCCGGACTATTGCTACTGAAAAGGTTGTTGTTAACCATTGAGCTAAACGAGGTGGTAATTGAGCATTAAGCCAGAATTTCATGCAACCAACCTGGGAAAATCAATACGCATGGCGGCAAACAGCAAGCAAGCTTGAATGTCGGCTGCTTCCAAATCAGGAAAATCCTCTAAAATTTCGTTTGCTGACACGCCTTCTGCCAAGGTTTCTAAAATATCCACAACCCGAATACGCATATTGCGAATACAAGGACGTCCACCACATTTGCCAGGGGTTTGAGTGATTCGTTCCAGTAAGGCTGCTCGATTCTGCATTGTGGCCACCTCAAGATGGTTACACTCAACTCTAACTAACATTTGCGCGTTATGGATTATATCGATAAGCTCTGATCTCAAATCGATCTATTTTCATAGTGCCAGGGAGAAAAATATCATCGGTGAGGTCGTAGTCCGGTTCTAAGGCAGCCTGATCGGCTCGAAAGAAGTCTGTGGCCTCGTCATCGGTTTTAGGGGTGTCCCACACTGGGTAGCGGGTATTTACCAGTAGTATGCGGTCATAACTGCCGTTATCAACGGCTTTTTCCAGGGCGTTCGCCAACTCTGCTGGGCTTAGCATCAACATGTCCACTGGTTTCTCAGTGCCATCAATGTGATAGGCCAGCCGACTGACATTGCCCCAGGCTTCGGAGTTAACGGCGATTAAGGTGTTTTGGTCCGGTTCGATTAGGGTATCCAGGGTGCGGAAAATATTGCGATCGCGCCCCACAAAACTCCCCACCCCCATGACAAAATACAGCGACAATACCCCAGCAATCACTGGCTGTTGCCACCGCTGCAGCGTCATCAACCAGCTAGTAATCAACAACAAACAACCCGGCAACGCCACAATGGTGGAGCGCCCCCAGCCAAACCCCACCGTAAACTTGTTGGTGAGAATATCTAACCCCAGGGCAATCGCCAGTGGCACTAGACCGAGCACCACCCCGGTTACCAAAATCCGTTTCTCTTTGCGCAGCTGCCAGAGAACAAAAGCAAGAAAGATAATGACGCCAATGCCTACTGTAACAGCGGTAGGTTTAATACTCTCCTCGTAGGGCCGAAACCCGGTGGTCCAGTGGCCTAGCAGTAGATGGTTGGCCAGGGTATGGGCAATATCCTGAAAGTGTCGAAATGCAATGGTGACCGGGCTCCCCTCCACTGAGATTTGAGTGAGCACATCGGCGCGATTGTTTGCCTGTTGTCGAGTTCCCCACAGCACCCAGGGAATGGCCAACAGTATTCCTGCTCCCAGGGCACTACCGCACCGCAGCCAGTGTTTTCGCCCTAGTACCAATAAGGCTATGCCCAGACTGATCAAACAATAGGCATAGAGATACTGAGTCAGCAACCCGCCAGCAACAGCGATTGCCAGACCTACCCCCACAGGACGCAGGGGGAGTTTTCTCTCATCGCCATAGTCCAACAGCAGCAGCAATAACCATTGACTCAATACCGCCCAAAACGTAAGCAGGGCATACATCCTCAGGTTGAGAGAGTGGGCGAGAAAAAAGGGATTTGTTGCCAACAGTGCCGCTAAAATCAGACCACCACGGTTGCCCAGAACCAACCGTCCCAACCCATAGCCACAGCCAATGGTACCAATGCTGGTGAGTACAACCAGGCTACGCTGGGCCGCAATGCCCGCACCAAAGATCCGCATCCACATATGCTGCCCTAGATAAAATAGGGGGGGATGGGCGTCCCCTAAAATACCCTTGAGAATATTTTTGAAGGTTTCAATGATGTCTCCCAGTCCCTGTTCTGCTGGTATACGCAACAGCTGGCCGTACTCTTTGAGGGCAACGGGTATTGCCTCAGGGGCTTTGTAGGATAGCTTTTGTCCCGATGATAGTAAGATGCTCAGCGCTTCGTCGTACCAGAGTTCGTGGCGGGTTAAGAGCAGGAATCGGAGTGCGATCGCAACTACAATCACCCCAACTAGCCAGGCTTCCAATGGCAGCGACGGAAATGATGGTTCGGTACGTTTCATAGGCGCATCATTG
>JBCCJR010000488.1:0-3699 GCA_039045805.1 Cyanobacteria bacterium P01_C01_bin.118 | reverse complement strand
TTGGCAAACTGTGGTGATGGAAGACTGGTATGGAAAGGGTGACTATCCGCTTGAGATTGCCTCGTCTACCGCTGTTTGGTATCACTCAGGACTCCCTGCTGTACCCATTCGATGGGTCTTGATTAAAGACCCCAAGGGACGGTTTGAAACCCAAGCCCTGTTATGCACTGACCTGAGTGCTGAGCCCATCCAAATCATGAAATGGTTTCGACTACGCTGGCAGGTGGAAGTGACCTTTGAGGAAGTCCGGGCTCATCTGGGCGTTGAAACTCAACGTCAGTGGTCTGACAAAGCCATTCTTCGGACGACTCCAGCTTTGTTCGCTCTATTCTCTATCGTCACAGCTCTGGCTGACCAGTTATACAAACAACAGGCGTTTACCCTGCCTAAAACAGCATGGTATAACAAGACTCTCCCAACGTTCGCAGATGCGTTAGCCTCAGTCAGACAACGACTTTGGCAATTGAAGACTTTTCAGATGTCGATGGATGAACCTGAGATGGTTAAAGTCCCAAGAGAGCTCTTCAACACTTGGTCTGACTTACTTTGCTACGCAGCTTAATGGATAAAGTCGAGCTAACAAGCTAGATACTTTCAGAAAATTCCAACGTTTTTGCCAAACACTTTTTTGAATAAATTTCTTGGCTGATTCTGATAATGGCAAAGTATCTGCCTGCTGTTTCTGAAATTGCAGGGCTTCATTTAATTGAAATCCTTGTAACAAATTTCTCTTGGAATACTCATTATTTTGCCAGATCACAGCACTCGCTTCAATTCGTCGTTGTTGCCGCAATAAATCCCGATTTTTCTCAATCCACCGCCGCAACAGTCGCCAGTGACGAATTAATGCCTCATGGGCCACATCGACAATCGCCCGTCGTTCTTTTGTTTCATCCTTGCCAACAACTTCACTAGTCACTAACAGTCGATTCTCTTTATCTGACAAGCGCTCAATCACATTGTTTACACGCTCTGTCGTATGCAATGGTTCAGATACTAGATTGTCTGAAAACACACGCCTTCGGGTATCCTCGGCCCCCTCACCCAGCTGAGTCAACTGTTGAAAAATATGCCGTACCGTCCGTTGCTGGCCATCATCAAAACTGTTGTAAATCTCGGTAGCCCGTTTATCCAGAGTACCGTTGATACCACCCAATTTTTGGTAAGCAGATAGTCTCAACGTTCTCTCCTGCCGCTGCTGCCATAGTTCCTTTAACGTATATTGCAACAACGGCAAGCTCCCCGGCGCTCCCTGGATATCATTCAAAATCTCTCTTATAAAAGCTGGTTCAACCGTTAAGTTAGCCTGCTCAGAAGGTTTACAAATAGCATCTCGTAACTCATCTTCCGTCAGAGGTAGCACACTGATCATATGTTGCTGAACCCGTTGCGCTAACCCGCTGTAGTCCTGCTCCAAACACTTGCCAACAAAATCTGCCCGCATAGCCATAATCAGGCACAGCTTATCATCTGTTTTCTCTAATGCTCCCATCAAACACTCAAAAAACTGTTCCCGTTCTTCAGCACTCCCACAACGGGTAAACACTTCCTCAAACTGGTCAATCACCAAAATAATTCGCCCAACCTCAGCCGCCTGTACCAGTCGCTGTAACCCTGCTGCCCCTTCCTGCAACAGTCCAGCCGCCCGTCCCAATGCCTCCGCGCGATCCAACTGCGATCCACCCTCCGGCACAAACACAGTCGCCAAGTTCTCCATCGGATGCACATCCGGACGAGTAATCAAAACCTGCCACTGATCACTGCCCGCAATCCGCCGCCCCAGCTGCAGCTGATGAATTAACCCCGCCCGCAACACCGACGACTTACCATTTCCCGATGCCCCCACCAACGCCATAAAGTTAGACGTCCTCACCTGGTCTAGCAACTGCCCAATCAGCTTCTCCCGACCAAAAAAGTACTTCGGGTCTTCACCATTACAATCAAAAAACTCCAACCCCTTATAAGGACAAATCCCACTATCTACCGCTCCATCCTTGGCTGTTTGGCTAACCTCTTGCCAGGTGCGGGTCAAATTAATCGCCTCACCAAAGTTAGTACAAACCGGCGTTTGTAACTCCCCCTTCAGTGACTGATTCACATAGTCCACCAAGGCAAAGGTATCAATCCACCGTCCCGGCAACCGCGACGGCTCCAACCCTTCCAAAAGCGCTTTTGTCAGCACGCTATATTCACTATTCAAATCTTCCCAAGAGTTTTCAAAGTCTCGCGACGACGCGATAAAGCACCGATCTCGGCTCTCACTATTTCCCGGATTCGCCGCTCCCACATTGACGATTAGCGATCCACTATGACAACAATCTAGCCAAATAATTTGTTGCTTAACCGAACTTTCCGACAACAACCACTGCAGCCACCGTAGTGACAGTCCAGATCGAGGGTTCTTTGGGTTCGTATCGCTGGCTGCCAGATACCCATAGTCAAACCCTTCGTCGTCGGGAATGCCATGACCCGAAAAATAAAACAATGCTGTTTCCGGAGCCTGCGAACTCCCTGGACGAAACAGCTGTTTCAAAGACGTTTCCAACTGCTGCTGCGATACTGCCCGTGTCGCTGACACCACCGGTTGGTTCGCCTGATCAATCCGTTCCGGCATCCGCCATACCCGAAACTCCCCATCCTGCGCTAATCGCTGGACAATAGCCTCCGCATCGGTGGCGGGCGCTTTTAGGGGCTGTAAATACTGATAGCTGTTAATTCCGACGATCAGGGCATCACGACTCATCAGCAGGGGAAACTATGCATAGTTGATGTCAGCATAGTATTTTCTAGCTGCTAATGTAGTACCCGCCCAGGTAATTTTAGAATTTCACCCCATTGAAAATAAACAATTCTGTAGGGGCATTGCATGCAATGCCCCTACAGAAATTTGGAAATCCTCAAATATCCTTGGCATCGTAGGGAGGAATAATTACCCGATAGTTAGCATCATAGACATCCTCTGACTCTTCGTCAGGTTCTGGTGCCCCTGGTTCATTGGAACCTGTAGGTTCATCATCCGCCTCATTACCGTAGAGCCAGCCTTCATTATAAGTTTGCTGCTGTGGTGGCTCACTTCGGGGCCAGCCGATATCAGGATTATCCTCCTGGCCATAGGGATCTCTATCTCGATAGGACGCCCGCCGTGGATCGGGCTGATAATCTTCATCCCCCCAACCCGATTCAATATCTCTCATAGCGTCGTCGGTGGATGTTCCGCGAGTATCATTCGGTCTTCTTGCAGAAGACTCCTGCCCAGAATGGGCCGCCCGCTGGCCCCAGTCATCCCACTGCTCAGGGGCTTGAAAGTTTTCCCAGTCGCTGTCGTAGGGATTTTGGCTGGGCGTATCGTTGGCAGGAGGCTGTTGAAATTGGGTGGATGAACCAGCATCGGGAGTATCGACAAATCGATGGGTGGGTTCAGGCGGTACCGGATCGCTCAGACGCTTACCCATGGGACGATAGGCACGTTTACTAGGGACAAGCTGATAGATTACGAGAGTACAAAGAATACCAATTGCGATCGCACCCAATATCCACAAGGACAACGGCAAGGAGCCCACCGATTGCCCCAGCACCACCAACGGTATAACGGGACTTAGATTTTGCAGCACCAGGATCACCAGAGCTGCCACCACCAATAAAAATGCAACGAGCTGAATCATCATTGCCTCCCATTATGGCGGGCCGCGCCCACCCTAC
>JBCCJR010000487.1:0-3724 GCA_039045805.1 Cyanobacteria bacterium P01_C01_bin.118 | reverse complement strand
TGTCGCCTAGAGCTATGGATGCGTTGGAAAAACAGTGGCAACGATTGCCAGGATTAGAAAAATGGTTCGTTCAAATTCCCGTCACCGCAACAACTTAGTATCAGATAACTATTGGATGCTTTTTTCCTTGGACTACTCTTATATTTTTTACAGTTGGATTTGTTTTCATAACAACTTATTTATTTCTAGCTCTTTGGAATAGTACGCTTGTTGAAATTTTTGGATTTGCAAAGATAACTTTTTGGCAAGCCTTCCGATTGTCTCTCATCGCTAGCATTTTATTTGGTGGCGGAGCCTCTTACCTTGGAGGTTTGGGTGATTCAGATGTGAGTGATTTAAACTTGAATATAGAAATACTTACGCAAGAGGTAAAAAGCTTAAGTCAAGAATTACAAGCGTCGCAAGCTAGTCTTGAAAGATTAGTTACGGAAGTAGAAAGTATCAGTAAATAGTAATCTAATTTATTGAAAATGATCCTTATCAAATAGATTCGCTTGTAGTTTGGGTGTCGTCATGTCTTTATCTATCCATTTCTGAGGATGTCTCAAAAATAATATTACATAGGTTTATCTTCTAAGAAAGAAATCGATACGTTAGAAACGATAGCGAGACATTCGACAACCAGATTGTTTTATTAACTCGCCGTTCCCGTTTCTCACTTCGGGACATTCAGGTCGTTGTATCCAGGTATAATTTTTGTGAGATAGCCTTTGAGACCGTTGTAAGACTGGCATTAATATTAATCCAAGAGCAATGGCCCACATACAAAGCTTAAAAAGATTCCTCACAGCAGATTTTTTAATTAAGGGTCACAATTACTTGATAAGAAAAAGATTTTACACTTTAAGCCAGTTCAATGGTTTAAGCAAGACTCAGCGCTGTTGCTAACACTGATTCAAACATACCTAACCCATCTGTACCGCCTAGCTTCGGATCTGCTGCTCTTTCAGGATGTGGCATCATGCCAAGAACATTGCCTTTCTCATTACAGATGCCAGCAATGTTGTTGAGAGAGCCATTAGGATTATTGATCTCATCAATAGTTTCATCTGAACTGCTATAGCGGAAAACAACTTGTTGATTATCTTCTAGAGACTTGAGAGTGTCAGTATCGGCGTAATAACAACCTTCACCATGGGCGATGGGAATGGTGACTATTTGCCCCTGGGTATAATTACTAGTCCAGGTAAGGTCAGTACGCTCTACCTTGAGGGGAGTGCGATAGCAAATAAATCGCATATCCCGATTCCTGACTAACGCTCCGGGCAGTAGACCCACCTCAGTCAAAATCTGAAAACCATTGCAAATCCCTAAAACTAAGCCGCCTTTTTTGGCAAACTCTACGGCAGATCGCATCGCTGGAGAAAACTGGGCCACTGCACCACACCGCAAATAGTCCCCATAGCTGAAACCACCGGGAATGACTATCACATCCACATCGCCTAAATCGCTGTCTTCATGCCAGATGCGCTGGGTGGGACGTTTGAGGATATCGCGGGTGACATAGACGACGTCGCGATCGCAGTTTGAGCCGGGAAATGTAATGACACCAAATTTCATGGGACCAAAAATGGGGTGATGGGGTGGGGTGTTGGCAGATAGCCTGAATGTTGAATGGTGGGCCATGCTTGAATGGTGGGCCGTGCCCACCCTACGGGATTGAACGGGTTGGGTTATGCGGCTGCCATTGCCTCCAATTCAATTCGATAATTCTCAATCACCGGATTTGCCAATAGCTGGTCGCACATCCGATCGAGTTGCTCGTTAGCCGATTCTTCGCTGTCTGCTGTCAGAGACACTTCTATATACTTACCGATACGAACCTTATCAACATTGTCGTATCCCATATGCTCCAGCCCCGAACGGACTGCCGTACCTGCCGGGTCCAGCACTGAAGGACGAAGCGTTACATACACCTGAGCCTGATAAGTCTGCGCCACAATGTAAATCCAGAATGTTAGAGGATGGGTTGTCATCACACCCAATTTGCAAGCGGTGGCTTGAGGCAAACCGCTGGATGTGGACAGCCATAATATTATCGCACCCTTGGAATTGCAAACGCTGCTACCCGAACTCGAACTCTAAGGTCTAAGCTAATAAAACCCTTCCCTTCAAAGCCATGGCTATTCGTCGTACGCGCAACCAGAAGCGCATCCTAGAAGCACTAGAAGATCAAGAGCAGGCGATCTCTGCCCAGGATTTGCACGGCACCATGAGACAAGACGGCAGTCGTATCGGTTTAGCTACGGTCTATCGTGCCCTTGAGGCCCTTAAGCTAGATGGCACTGTACAGGTACGGACATTGTCTAACGGCGAGTCCCTCTACAGCCTTACCCATGAAGACCGCCACCACCTCACCTGTCTGCGCTGTGGCGAGTCGCTGCCTATTGAGGAATGTCCCGTCCATGAGTTGGCGGAACACCTAAACGACTCCCATCATTTCCGGATTTTTTATCACACCCTCGAATTTTTTGGCCTTTGCGATAAATGCCAGGTAGCTTCGAGCTAGCGCTAAAGAGTGTTTATAAAATACTCAAATAGGTTTGCTCGGTCCTCATGGGTAAGAGAGGCTATCCAACGACTTTGCTCAGATAAAGCTCGATTCAGAGATTATTACTGGTGTTCAAGATTGCCAACAATCGATTTCATACCTTCTAGAGTGGCAGGAATTGCGCGGGGATCCATAAACATGACTTTGCTACTGTCACTCGCACCGATTTTGCTACCCACGTCTAGATAGCCTTGGGCCAGTAAGAACTGCAGGGCCTCGCGAGCAGCCGGGTCGCTCTTTAGTTTTTGGGCTAGAACCTGGATTGCTTCGGCGGTGGCTTGAGCACGCAAAACCTGTTCCTGACGATCAGCTTGTGCTTTGAGCACAATGGTCTTCTGTTCAGCTTCTGCTTCTAGGATGGCTGCTTTTTTACGGGCTTCGGCAGACAAAACTTCTGCTTCTGCCTGTCCTTGGGCGGCGTTTATGGCGGACTCTCTTTCTCCTTCTGAGGTCAGTACAGCGGCTCGCTTACGGCGCTCAGCTGCCATCTGCAGCTCCATGGAGTCCTGGACGGCCTTGGATGGCACAATGTCTCGCAGCTCTACACGAGTGACTTTTACTCCCCAGGGATCGGTGGAGATATCTAGCTCCCTGAGCAATGATTCGTTAATTTCAGACCGAGCAGTAAAGGTTTCGTCTAGCTCTAGCTGCCCCATTTCAGCTCGAATTTGGGTCAGGACCAGGTTCACCATGGCGGCCTGAAGACTTTCAACTTTATAGTAAGCCTTCTCTAAATCCACAATGCGCCAGTAGACAACAGCGTCAACGGAGATGGAAACGTTATCCCGTGTGATGCACTGTTGGGCAGGCACATCTAGCACCTTTTCACGGATGGTTTGTTTATAAACCACCTTGTCGATAAAGGGGACGGTGAAATTTAGACCGGGCTGCAGTTTCTTGCCGTTATAGCGTCCCAGACTTTCCACCAAAGCCTCGTCTCCCTGGTTTACGATGCGGACAGAACCGGCAGCGATGGAACCGCCAAAAGCCAACATAATCAACAGTGCAAATGGGTTCATAATGACTTATTTCCAACAGAGAACATGTTTGGTGAAGCCCCAGTTCGATCAAAAGGTTACTAAAAACTATCCCAACAGGGCGCTTTCGGGTACGACAATTAGAGTATTGCCCTGGCGGCCAACGACAATAACGGTTTGATTGGTTGCGATCGCA
>JBCCJR010000486.1:0-3743 GCA_039045805.1 Cyanobacteria bacterium P01_C01_bin.118 | reverse complement strand
GCCAGTCTGGAAGGCGGGGCACTCTATGCCCCGTTGATCGTATCGAACGGCACGATTGAAGACGCCCTCAGCGGCAGCACCCATGTCTTCTTTGAGTTTGCTGCCGCCAACCCCCAAGGAATAGACCATGTCCAGAAATCAGGCAACACTTACTTCTTTGAAGACTTGTTTGGCGGTGGTGATCTGGACTTTAACGATGCTGTGTTTACGGTAGAAATTGTTTGAGATCAGCGTTGAGAAGGGAAAGGGTAAAAGGTAAAGGGGGTGCTTGAAACTGTCACCTGTTACCTGATTCCCTGTTCCCTATTCCCTGCTTTCGGTCTTTTTCAGGGCGGGCGGGAAAAAGGCCGAGTCCGAACTGACGCCCTCAGACTAACTTGAACCATCCATCCGGCTGTGCTCATTTGAGGCAGTCGGATTTTTTAGGTGTCAGCAAATGTATTGGTACGGAGCGATACTCCAAAAGAGTGGCTCTGCCATGGCACTGCCTACCCCGATGACGACCGTGAGCGATCGCCGCCCTCTCCAGATTGAGTCACGGTTAAACTTGCAAAATTTGCAAAATTTGCAAGTTTTGCAGCTGAATCTACCTCACGCTCTTTTGCTACCTGTGATGTCTACTGCTTACTCAGTTTCCATACAGACGAATCACTTTTTCCCAGCCCAGCGGTGTAGTATCTCAATGTTGTAATTACACTGATAGGCTTGCGTACATTCACGATTTTATGGCTCAGTCGCCTAATTTCGAACATTGGCACTCGCATCGCTGGTTTTGCCATTACCCTCTGGGTTTGGGACCTGACTGGCTCGGCAACAGCTCTGGCGCTGACTGGCGTTTTTTATCAGCTGCCGCGCATTGGCACATCTCTGTTTGCCGGTATCTTGGTAGACCGCGTCAGTCGCAAGTCTCTGATGATATTGAGTGAGGCCGTAGCGGCCACCTTAACGCTGGTGCTGCTAGGGCTGTATCTGACTGAACACCTGGCGATCTGGCAGTTGTATACAGCCGCCTTAATCAGGGGTGGATTTGAGAAATTTGGACAACTCGCTTACCAAGCCTCGATCACACTGCTGGTGAGGCCACAAAACTATACCCGTGCTAACAGTATGAATTCTACTATTCATTATGGGGCAAATATTTCGGCACCGACGATCGCCGGAATTCTGTACCCGATGATTGGGCTGGGGGGGATTTTGCCAATTAATTTGGCCGCGTTTGCCATCGCCATCACCACTATCGCGCTACTCCAAATTCCCCAGCCGCCGCCCGATAACAGTCCACGACAAAAGGCATCTAGTCAAATAGCAGCAGCGTGGCAAGAAGTGACCTTTGGCCTGCGCTATCTGTGGCAGTCTCACAGCCTACGCGCGCTACTGATGATCATCATGATGTTCGAGATCGCACACAGTATTAGCAATACCGTGTATGGTCCGATGGTTCTCGCGCGTACTAACGACAACTCTCAAGCGTTAGGAGCAGCAGCCACCTTTGCGGGGTTTGGTGGGGTGACTGGTGCAATCGTTCTGAGCTTTTGGGGAGGCTTCCGACGCAATGAGCGGGGTATGCTCGTTGGTTTTATCGGGGCCGGTCTCGCTAAAACTATATTTGGATTGGGCCGCAGTCTATCAGTATGGTTACCCGCTCAGTTTTGCTCATCTCTGAACTTTCCGTTGATGGGAAGTTCAAAAACAGCATTATGGATGGCCGCAACACCCGCTAAGTTTCAGGGGCGAGTCTTTGCTGCACATTGGTTGATTTATGACTTGGTGAGTATGCCCGTTAGGTTGGCGGCTGGGGTAATGAGTGACCGATTCTTTGAACCCGCCATGCGATCACCTGGTTTATTGCAATCTTTATTCGCTCCTATTTTTGGGTCAGGGCCAGGAGCGGGTATGGCGCTGTTATACGTGTGTAGTGCGATCGCAATGCTAATGGTGGGCGTTTTCGGATTTAGCATGCCTCAGCTTCGTTTGATTGAAAAGACCGAAAAAGTTGAGCCGTAAGCATACTTTCCCCGTCAGTAATTACCTTCGTGCTGACATTTGATAAGCCTTTGGACTCACACCGCACTTGCGCTTAAAGGCGGCGTTGAATGAGGTCGGGCTATCGTAACCGACGGCGCGGGCTATGGCAGCAACCTTCATTTGCCCATCTAAAAGCAACTGTTGAGCTTTTTCCATACGGCGATCGCGCAAATAACCATACACGGTTGTCCCAAACACTTCTTTAAAGTCCCGCTTCAGATTGTATTCGCACATCCCGGCTTGGCGAGCTAACGCCTCTAAAGTAGGAGACTTTTTCAAGTCTTTGAGCAAGATTTCTCTAGCGTGATGAATGCGGTCTCGACGATCTCGCTGTGAGATAGAAGCTCGAAATTCTCCCTGTTGTACGGCTGCTTCTTCCTCTAGCATCAACGCCATAATTTCTGTCGCTTTACTTTCTAAATAAATGCGTTTGGTCAGGCCCTGATAAGGACATTGAATGATTTGATACAAGATGGTGTTGACCATTGGCGGGGTTTTACCAAGCCGCTTGTAGCAAGCATTCTCGTGTGGTAACGCCAGATGATTAAACAGGTCAGGTAATTCTCCGGATGAGTCACTGACAAATGAATGCAGCACTTCTGGCTGCACATCAATCACAATTTGAAGGGATGATTCTGTATCCGTACAGTCATCGATTAGCCGTTTAGTTAGACCATTGCCAGAGAGACCATATTGTCCAGCAAAATGCGGTAAACAAGTTTCTTTGCCAGCAGGAGACACATATATTTTCTGCTGTTTACCCGAAAGAAAAAAATGCCATTTCAATGGTCTTCTATGTTCAGCGTAGCTTAGCAAAAACGGCTCACCAGGCTGCCTTTTGCCAATCCTTAGCAAAATTCCCTCTCGTAACTGAATGCGTCGCTCCCATCCTTGACCAAGTCTTCCATTGTGCTTAAAGGTGATATCCAGCCCATCTGATGTATCAAGATTCAGTTTCTGTTTATCTGCTTCTTGATATAGCTCTGAAAATTCTTGATGGGTCAAGGAAATTGTCATTGTGCTAACAGTAAACGCGCTGGGAAGAGTAGGAGCAAAGAAGGCCTCTAAGCTCAAAAATAGCTTACTAGAATTGCCTTACCTTACAGGCCATAGTTTTCATAACAGGTAACCTGTCAACGCCTTTAGAGAATGTTAGCAGCGTTTAGACTTTTTCTCTTCGAGACGGTGTTTCGGTTCTTCAAGACGGCGTTTTGAATTGGACAACTGGCAATCCGTAGTAGTGTGGCTTTGGTGTGATTATTGAGCTTTATTCTCAATGATCCTCAAGGGCTTTGCTATTCGCTGTGAATCCCTACTAGAGAAACCTCTGCAAGCTTTTAGCAATCTTTTTGTTTTGCGTGTACTGGGGAGAACTCTAAATTCTCGCGTAGCTAATTAGACAATCTTGTTCAACCCTGTGATCAACAGGTGCAGCTGGCGCCAGCTTTCTTAGCTGGTGCAAATCGAGGCTGTGTTACCGCACATTCGCGTATCTGCAGTGCCAATGGATCAGGTCTTGGCACACCTGAATCTATATGCCGGTTTAGTGTGCTTATCCAGGACAAACTCCGAACCTTCAGCCGAGTCGGTGGTATTCGCTTGTAGAGAACATCACCCCTGCAAGGCTGATTGATGATTGCTCAGACAACAGCGAAGTGCCTAACTGACTGCTTATTGACTGCAATAAATCTGAAAATGACAAAAGGAGAAAATCCAAG
>JBCCJR010000485.1:0-3752 GCA_039045805.1 Cyanobacteria bacterium P01_C01_bin.118 | reverse complement strand
TAATGTTCAGTTTTTAGCCTGGTCAAGACCTCTTTAAAGCTCTATTTAATAGCCTGAAGCTTTCTGAATAGGAGTGCGCTTAACTGAACTGCGCACTGGAGTCAAAGGGCTTAATGCTAATTTCTCACAGAGAATTCGTAGTTGATACGACTGAAAAGATTTCCTTTTAACTTCTTTGCATACAGCAACCATAAACGGGTAAGTGCTTTGGCTTTAATAAGCTGTTGTCATACGTTTAAATCCTTCCTTCAATGTTGTCGATTCCGACATATCAATTTAGATGGTCGGTGTGTTTCGAAGAAATATCTCACTTAGAAAGATTCCCATCGGAATTTTCTGAGACCGATGTTACGATTTGCATGAACTCGCTAAGTATGCTTTGAGGGCTTACCGTGATCCGCTCTGCAACACTGCCTACAAAACCCACTCTGCCTAGTTTGGAAGACAATAGTCGCCTGAAGTTATTTTCAGGGTCATCCAATCCAGCGCTTTCTAAAGAAGTCGCACGATACCTGGGGATGGACCTGGGTCCTATGGTGCGTAAACAGTTTGCCGATGGTGAACTATATGTTCAGATTCAAGAATCAATCCGTGGCTGTGATGTCTACTTGATTCAACCCACATGTTGGCCTGTAAACGATCATTTGATGGAACTGCTGATCATGATCGATGCCTGTAAGCGGGCTTCGGCACGACAGATTACAGCCGTCATTCCCTATTACGGTTACGCGCGCGCTGATCGCAAAACTGCTGGTCGTGAATCGATTACGGCCAAACTGGTCGCTAACCTGATCGCTAAAGCGGGCGCTAATCGTGTCCTGGCCATGGATTTGCACTCATCTCAAATCCAAGGATATTTTGATATTCCTTGCGATCATATATATGGTGCACCTGTTTTAGTTGATTACTTAGCTAGTAAGCGTTTGAGTGATTTGGTCGTGGTCTCTCCTGATGTGGGAGGCGTGGCCCGAGCTAGAGCGATCGCAAAAAGACTAAACGATGCTCCCTTAGCCATCATTGATAAGCGGCGTCAAGCCCATAACGTGGCTGAGGTCATGAACCTGATTGGTGACGTCGAGGACAAAACTGCGGTTCTTGTAGACGACATGATCGATACTGGCGGCACGATTGCTGAAGGTGCCAGATTATTGCGGGCCCAAGGTGCACGTCAGGTCTATGCGTGTGCTACCCATGCGGTCTTTTCTCCACCGGCGGTAGAGCGCCTATCGAGCGGTGTCTTTGAGGAGGTGATTGTTACTAACACTATTCCGGTTCCCGCCGATCGTCAGTTTGAGCAGCTCACCACCCTAACAATTGCCAATTTGTTAGGCGAAACCATCTGGCGTATTCACGAGGAAAGTTCAGTCAGCAGTATGTTTCGCTAGTAGCTCAGCATCCAGAGCATCAGCTTGATAAATTCAAGGGGGGTAGGTTGACATAACCTGCCCTCTTTTTGTCATGCACCCGTTATATTTACCTGGCAGATAGGTAGCCCTCTATGCATAAGACCTTACATGCATAAGGAAGTGATGAAAGGTAGTCAGCGTTTATTCTCGCTGGAAACTTTATGGGGAACTTTCTGGACTGATAGATATAGCTTTGCGCATCGACTTCACAAAATAATGAGTGCGCAGCATAATCTACCAAGTTTATTGAGCAGATTTCTACACGTTATTCCTTAATAATTCCATGGTGAACAGCACATCCATTATTCGCTTGGTAAGTGCTCTGCTGGCTATCGGTATACTTAACCCCAAGCTGATGCACACCAAGACCAGGCATGTGGCCAGTATTTTCTCGCCTTCTGAAATAGGCACCCTACAGGCTGGTCTACCCTCCCTTGACCAGCAGCTCCTTGAGGCGGTCCACCAGGGCAATATCAACCAGGTGGAGCAGCTCCTGGACCGTGGGGCTAGCGTCAATGCGGGGAATCGCTATGTGGGATATCCCGTTGCGATCGCAACTGAGCAGGGCAATCGCTCCATAGTTCAACTGCTAGTGCTGCGGGGAGCCGATGTAGACGTTGTCAGCGCTGGTGGGCAAACAGCCCTGGGCAGAGCCGTAGACATGGGTAACTTAGACTTAGTACGCATTTTGATCAACGCAGGGGCATCTCCCGATCGTCGCACTAATTATGGTGTGCCCCTGCTGTATCGAGCCACGGAGATGGGCAACATCGACATTGTTCGGCTGCTACTCCAGGGAGGCGCAAATGCCAACGCCCAAGTATCAGGAACCACCCCGCTATATAAAGCGGTTGAAACCGGAAATCTCGCCATTGCAAGACTTTTACTAGAGGGTAATGCCGACCCGGATCAAGCTCATCCCCTCTATCGAGCTGTGGAAGTTGGCAATGCTGAACTCGTCAGGTTGTTACTCAACTATGGGGCAGACCCCACCATCAGCGAACGAGGAGTCAGTGTCCTCAGTCTGGCACGAGCTCAGGGGAATCGAACCATTGTCACCCTACTGAGACAGGCGATGTAGTCTCGCGAGCACAGTGTCAGAGATACGCGTAACAGCTATGAGGCACCAAATTAAGCTTGCCAGTCAGCACCGGCTCCACAGGAATCCAAATAGCTTCCTTAGTTTCTTCACCCTCGATCAGCGAATAGGTCTGACTCAACCGATAGAATCTAGCATCGGCAAACTCACACCGAAACAGCTGAATCAGCTCATGGCCAGGTTTGCCCTCACAGGTGAAGATATTGTCTAAACACGTTAGATATTCAACATTTACCAAATCTGCCTGAACTTCTTCCTGAAACTCACGTTTAAGGGCATCGATACTGGTCTCACCAAAATCGATACCACCCCCAAGAAAACGGTAAAAAGTGAAGCGTTTTACCGTGTCATAGCCTTTACTGACAAAGACATGCCCCTGATAGCTAATCAGCCCCAAAGCAATCGGTCGAATTCGGGATTTACCCACAATTTTTCTTGCTAATTCTTTAGACACTCGCTTTACCATCTATCAGAGCCAGTAACATCTACTGACTCTGATAAGTAATGAATTAACTAAACCGACTACACTTTCTCTACAGAACGGCTCACTGTATGCAGCGCCTCGTACAGACTGCGAACAGCCGCCACCATAGCGATCTCGTTATTGAGCTTATTCACAGCAGACCCTACACCTACACCAGCGGCACCAGCCGCAATGGCCATGGGCGCAGTGACATCAGAAATACCAGATGCACAAAGCACAGGTACCGTTACAGCACGGGAGATGGCATGGGTAGCAGCCAATGTAGGTGTGGCTTTTTCAATTAACCCAACACTGCCAGGATGGGCTGGCTGGCTACTCGTACCGCCCTCGGTTTGAATTATGTTTGCTCCTATGGCTACTAAATCTTCGGCAAGTTGTATCTGCTCATTGAGTGGCAAGGTGTGGGGTACCGTCACCGACAGCGTAATGTAGGGCAAAAGCTCACGGGTGCGCTGCGTCAGGTCAAGTACATCTTTGGCCGTAAACTGCAGACCTTGAGCATAAAAGGCATCAAAGTTGCCAATCTCAATCAATTGGGCACCGGCTGCTACAGGCGCTAAAAATGCCTCAGGGTCAATGGCAGAGACACATATGGGCAGGTTAATCTGCTCGCTTACCTGGTGCACCAGCTCAGCATCAGCGGCAATATCGACAAATGTAGCCCCTCCCTTTTCAGCAGCCTTGGCTACAGCCAGAACATTGACTGTATCAAAGTTAGTTAGGCCACTAATAATCTTGAGTACATGGCCTTGGGAAAAGGCGG
>JBCCJR010000484.1:0-3761 GCA_039045805.1 Cyanobacteria bacterium P01_C01_bin.118 | reverse complement strand
CATCGTACCGCAGATTTAAGGAGTGCCTCTTCCAGAGGAGTTGTGCTAATGACGAAATTGGATCAAAGATTCTCGCATAAAGCCTAAAAGTCATTTGAAAGAGCTAATAGCGATAGCAGTTACTAGTGTCACGTGAGAGCGTAACCAAGCCACCTCGGCGCTTATTTCTTGCACCTTCCTGCAACAACTGAACCATGACGTTAGCGTGGAATGGCACCTAAGGCACAGAGGGCCGTTTTTTGCGCTTCTGACAATCCTGTAGCACCGGTCAGATTCATTCCCTCATAGGGACCCGGTAATTGAAGGAAACCAACACATTCCCATGATTGAGTGTCCCAGAGCTTAATCGTATCCCCTTCTCCAGCACTGGCAAGCACCTTTCCATCCGGGCTAAAAGCTAAGGCCCACAACATATGATTATGGGCCTGTAAGGTATGGCAGCATTCACCAGTGTTCACATCCCAAACTTTTATGCTGCCATTCAATCCACCGCTTACAAACCTAGAACCGTCGGGTGAGAAGCGACCTATGAAAACAACGTTGGTGTGTCCCACCAAGGTTTTGAGACATTCTCCAGTTTGCACATTCCAAAACTTTACTGTGGCATCAGAACCAGTGCTGGCTAGCAGCTTACTATCAGGACTAAATACAGTCGAAAGAACCTGATCGGAGTGCTGTGCTAAGGTTTGCAAACAGTCTCCCGTTTCAACATTCCATATTTTGACACGGCAGTCCGTACTGCCTGTTGCCAGGTATATTGCATCAGGGGAAAACGTAACTGACCAAAGCGCATTCTTGTGACCTGTTAATGTCTTTATACAGTTGTTGCTGTCGATACTCCAAAGTTTGCCCGTTTGATCATCGCTAGCACTTGCCAAAAGCAGATTATTTTCTGGGTGAAATGCCACTGCACGGACGACGCTAGTATGACCTTTTAATGTGCTACGCAAGGTAGCGTTGTCTAAACCCCAAACTTTGATAGCAGCCTGGTCTCCACCACCGCTACTGGCAATATAGTTCCCCTTTGGGCTAAAGCTAATGTCAAAAATCGCACTGTCGTGGGACAGGATGGTGTGACATCTCCGTTGGATTACATCCCAAAGTCGGATCGTGCCATCATGACTGCCACTGGCCAATATTTTTCCATCTGGCGAGAAGTCGAGGGACCAGACTGTATTTGTATACCCTGCAATAGTTTTCAGACAGTGACCACTATTTGGGTTCCATATCCGGATCGTGCGATCTTGGCTACCCGTGTGAAGGAGGTTGTTATCCTTCGAAAAGGCCAGTGGCCAAACCCAGCTAGTATGTCCCTGCAGAGAGTGCTCACACAGATTAGATTCCAGATTCCAAAGCTTGATTAAGCCACTGTAATCGCCACTGGCAAGACGTTTACCATCGGCACTCACCTTTACTGAAAATACAGCATGCTGATGACCAGATAATACGTTCAGGCAACAACCTGTTTTTGGATCCCATATTCGAATCGTTTGACCATTGCCAGCACTCACCAAGAAACGATCATCAGGACCGAAATCTATACTCCAAATGCCTTGGGGGTGCCCCTCTAGGGTCCTGATGCATTGTCCTTGTTGCCAGTCCCAGAGTTTTATACTGCCATCAAAACTAGCACTGGCTAGTATGTTTACTGTTTTAGCAAAGATTACCGCTCTAACAGGGCCAGTATGTCCTTCTAATGTCTGCAAGCACTGACCGCTAGACACATCCCACAGTTTAACGCTGTGATCGAAACTAGCACTGGCAATTCGATCTCCACTCGGAGAAAACGCCACAGACCAGACGATTTGACTATGCCCCTGGAAGATTTGAACACACTGATGATTGCTGACTTGCCAAAGCCTGAGAGTGGCATCACCGCTCCCCGTCAACAAATATTGGCCATCGGGAGAGAACGTGATTGCAATGATCCCCTCCGGATGCCCACTGATAGTACCTAAAAATTCATAGGTACCCATTTGCCAAAGATGAATATTCCCTTGAAAATCACCAGCTGCCAGCAAGGTGTTATCTGGATTTAAGGTTAGACATGTGATGGCACCAAAGTTCTGGTTGAACCAGCAGTTTTGAAAATTTGCCTGGGAAAAATTGGTTTCTTGTAAGTTGATTTCTTGCAGGTCAGCTTGCCAGATCGCTAGATTGGAAAAATCATAACCAGCAAGATTAATTTGCAGCTGGCGGCACAGATTAATAAAGTTGCCAACACCATAACCCGCAACTAGCTGCCTGAGGGCTAGCAAAACAGAGGTCATATACTGACTGATTCGTTGTGGTTGCACCAAGGTTGTTTGGAGCCGTTGAACCAGAGGAGCGAGAATCATCCGTCGCTGGCTGCCGCGAATGTAATCTTTAGTGGTGATTTTGAGTAACGCATGGGTACAGACCAGGAGCGGCGATGAAAAAGTAAGATCTCCTTGCTGACTCAGTGTGTCTAGTTCTCTACAAACTATTTGAATCAACCGTTCGGTAACATACTCCATGATTACTGGTTGCTGAGTATATTGACCGGCTTTAATTTCAATCAACGATCGCCAGCGCAGAGATTCTAAAGCTTCAAAGACATCGGCTCGTGACACCGCCGGCCAAATATCATTTAGCAGTTCCGATGTGGTAGTCCACTCGCGATTAATGGCTAGCCAATACAAGATACTTTGTTCAAGGGAAGAAAGCCGCTCAAATTGTTGTTCAAGCAGTCTGCGAAAATCATTAAAGATAGGAGCTTTTTCTTGCAAAAAGAGGTTGATATCTCCATCAAAAAGTGCCTGAATTGAGGTGCCAACAATTTTAATCGCGAGTGGATTATTCCCGTATCTTTGACAGAACTGTTTGATAATCTCCGGTTCCCCCAGCAATCCTTTGGTGTGAACAATAGCCTGAGCTGCCTCTTTTGAGCCGCCCAGTTGAAACGAGCGGGTTAGTAACTGCTCGCTTTCTAACAGACCAATTTCACTAGGCTTCTCGCGGCCGGTGATGATCAAGCAACTGCGATGCGTGGTTTCGCCGCATTGACGGAGCAAGGTACCGTAGTCTTCGTACCCGGTTCGGTAATGGCCGGTTTGACCACTTTCCAGCAGGGTTTCGACATTGTCCAAGATGACTAAGCAGCGACGCATTCGTAACCAGTGAAAGAGCCGCTCTAGGGTGGGTTCTATATCCTGCTGCTGTGAGAGAAAGGGAACTAAATCTTGAAGTAAGGTTTTCAGGAAGGGCGCATTGCGTACGGAGCGCCAGATAACAGCATCAAAATCAGAGTGAATCGTACGGGATAGTTTCGCTGCCAGACTAGTTTTACCAATGCCCCCAATCCCTAAGATGGCAACTAGACGGCATTTATCTGTGAGAATTGCGGTTTGTAGCTGGACTAACTCATCTGTGCGTCCGTGGAAAAAGGTGGTGTCAATCGCCTCTCCCCAATCCTGTTGGGGTTCATTGGTTTTAGGCTCAGACCTGGGCTCAGGGATAGCTGCTCGGGTGCTGTCAGGCGCAATTGAGTCAGGCTGAGCAGTTTGGGGCGATGTGAGTTCTGAGTCTGTGTGGGCAGCAGTATCTTCGGCGATATCGGTGATCGTTTGCCAATCAAGACTCAAGCGATCGCAAATTTCCACAAACGTCGCAAAGTCGACAGGCTTGCCATTGAGGAAACGACTGACGGTCGACAGGGCTAGATTGAGGTCTTCAGCCAGGGAGCGTTGACTACGAAAGCCCCCTCGTCTGAGGGAGCCTTTGACAGTTTGAATCGATTG
>JBCCJR010000483.1:0-3791 GCA_039045805.1 Cyanobacteria bacterium P01_C01_bin.118 | reverse complement strand
TCAGCGACGGCACCAGACACAATCGTGGTTGCCGTCCCGCAAAATGTGAGTTCAAACAAAAAGAATGTATAGTCACCCGCAGACCAGTTCTGGGTTGGAGTTATAGAGGTGCCGATTAGCCCCCAAATAGTACTGCCAAACATCAACTGAAAGCTGATCAAAGAGAAAATTAATGAGGCAATGCAAAAATCAACCAGGTTTTTAATGGCAACATTAATACCGTTTTTAGCTCGAACAAGACCGCTTTCTAAACAGCAAAATCCTGCCTGCATAGTGCTCACGAGAATGGCACAGAAAATCACCCAGATAACATCAAAACTGGAACTCATAACAATGCAGGTGACGTATAGCTTTCAGTATGGTGAATATTAACCTTGATTGAGCCAAGAAATTACGATAAATGGCAGTTCTGAAAGAACAGCTGTTTGATCAATGGGCAGTGGTTCCAGATCCAGGACTTTGGGAGATTGTTTTACCCTCAGTTGCTGAAGGGTCACGCGCAACGGGGTAAAACAATCTTAGTCATGAGTCATGACGATCATTATTGTCATCTGACAGACCGGATCATCAAGTTAGATTATGGTCCGATTGGATCGGACACTCACCCCTCATAAGCCATCTGCCAGAAGTCTTTTTCTAGGGTGGCAATGGTGAGAAAGGCTTTCTCAGCTTCAATCTGAGTGGCGTCATCCACAGCTTGCAAGGCACTGTCTGCCTGCTGAGCCAGTAGCTCTACATAGGTCGAAAAGGCATCATTACCCCAACGGTCAGCAAATTCTGCATAGGCCTCTGGCATGGGGCTATGGATTTTCCATCCCTGGTTATAAGCAAGCTCGATAGCCCAAAAACCAGCGGCTTTGATGGCGTAGGGTTCCCCAGCCAGGTCCGCCATAAACGAACAATATGTCTGGCAGGTGGGCTGCAGCGGCACCGTCAGACTCAGATCGCGCTCAGTGGCTTTGGCCTGAAACCAGTTCAGTTCATCCTTGAGGAAGGTCATCCCCCCTAATAACAGATCCAGATGAGCTACCGGCGCAGTCTGCAGCAGGCTAGCAGCAAGGCGAGTAAATTCGACAACAAAGTGATAGTCCTGCACCAGCCAGGTATTAAATTGCTGGAGCTGGATAGTGCCTTGTTGACACTGAGTGAGAAAAGGATGGATGGTGGCTGACTGCCACTGGGTGGGGTACTTATTGAGGAGTTGTTGGCAGGTTAGGGGCATTTGGGTTGGGGGAAGATTTTGGGCAAAAGAGGGGGAGGAGCCAGGGGAGAAAAAACAGGGGTATTGGTTGTCCTGGCTGACGGTTTGGATAGATATTTTTTGGTTTATGTGCCTGAGGGTAAATTGCGCTGAGCTGTTATTTGTGTCTGCGTTCTACCAAGTGTGGCAAATCGTTCTAGATTAATTTAGCGGCCAAGATGATTACCCAGCCACTGGACGACGTCCTGCATTACTTTATTGCGGTCAAGGTCGTTGTGGGGTTCGTGGTAGCTTCCAGGATAAATTTTGAGGGTTTTGTCAGTTGCGATGCGGGCAAAGATCTCTTCACTACCTTTGACATCATTTACTTTGTCCGCGCTGCCGTGAACCAGCAAAACGGGGACCTTCAGCTGATCAATATGACGACGGACATGGGCGATCGCAACCAAACATTCAGTCCCCCATCGCACCGTCGCCATCGAATGCTTAAGTGGATCATTCTGAATTTGCTGCACCACCGCCGGATCCCGCGATAGGCTGTCCGCCCCCGCCCCTACATCCATCGAGAACCGAGGCCACACCCCCGACAATACCCGAGCAATGGCCACCAGATAGGGTTTAGCAATCCCCACCGGACGAATCGGCGGACCGCTGATAATAATGCCGCTCAATCCATCGGGGGAGTTCAGAGCATAGTCCAGCACAATCAGTCCCCCCAGACTGTGGCCCAGAACAAACAGCGGTAAACTCGGCTCATAGCGACGCACCTGAGCTAAAAAAGCACTGACATTGTCGCGATAGTCTTGCCAGCGATTAATATGGCCCCGCTGCCCCTCAGAACGGCCATGGCCCTGATTATCAAAGCCAAATACAACATAGCCCGCCTGGGTCAGTGCAGAGGTCACGGTGCGGTAGCGATCGCAATGTTCTCCAAACCCATGTACTAATGCAATAACGGCCTTTGCCGTACCAGGGGGATACCATGCCTGATAAAACAGCGATAGCCCTTGGGCACCGCTAAACGTATCTTCTAACCGAGGCATTTGAATCACAGTCATGACAGGGAAGTGCAGAGAAAAACCGCTGTTCTCAGCAGTTTTTCAACTGATATAGGATCTTCAATCTACAGGATTTCCACAGTGCCTTGTTGACCATCAATGCGTACCCGTTGCCCCGTACGCAGCCGCTGGGTGACATCCGCCACGTCCATCACCGCAGGAATTCCATATTCCCGAGCCACAATGGCCCCGTGGGACAGTTGCCCCCCGACTTCAGCAATTAAACCACCTAAGTTTGCCAGCAGTGGTGCCCAGCCCGCATCAGTGTACGGTACTACCAAAATAGTGTTTTGGCTGATAGGCACATTAGGGTCAAATGTGGTAAGCACTTGGACTTCGCCTTCTAGAGTGCCCGGACTTGCCCCAATACCTGTGAGTAGCCGTCCAGTTTGTTGAGGTGTCCTAGGGGCTATAGACAAAGTTATGGGGTCTTTGCCGTAGACCAGATAGGGTGCCTTCCAGGTGTGGTCAGCCCGGTGCTGCTGACGACGACTAGCAATAGTTTCTGTGGGCTTAGACTGCGGCTGATGTATGGCCAGTGCAGCCGAGTCTGCCCATGTCTTAAGTTCAGGCCAGGTGAGAAAAAAGATATCTCCCGGCTGCTGCAAACTATGGTCATCAAGATAGTATCTTTCTAAAGCAAGGAAACACCCCCTGAGCTCTGCCAGCAGGCGATTATAAATCTCTGCTATTTGACCCTTAAGATTTAATCTTGCCTGCACCTGACGCTGTTTCCATGTTTGCTGGGGTTTAGACTTTGTGGATTCTGGAATAGAACCCGAAAACTGTCTTAAGAAATTGGCCAGCAGCATTCTCACTGGCGCGGGCTGTTCTCGCCAGGTGGGTACTGAGATATCGGTGGCCACTTCGCTCAAGTAGCCATAGGTGGAAAGAAATTCCTCTAATTGGCTAAATAGAGAGGCACCGTCCGGCAGCTGCGCCAGGGCCGCTAACAGGGCTTCATTATCTTCTGGTACAGCCTGCAACTGCGTTGGCAGTAAAGAATATTGCTGCGCTAAGTCCTTAATGGCTTCGACGGCGGCAATTTCAGGGTTAGAACGATAGTTAAGCTGGTCACTGTCCACCTTGAGAATCGCTTTGCGCAGAGCAAAGCTGAGAGGCCCCAAAATGTTGTAGAAAGTTGCTTTTTGTAATAGACCTAAGATCGTGTCTATCTGCTGCTTAATCTGCTCTGGGGAAAGCGTCTCAGGGGATTGAAGAGCGGCTAAACCCGGTTGAAAATGGTCACGATTATCACGATCAAACTGTTTTATCAGCCGCCATTCGCGGGATATGAGCTTCATCAGCCCTGGTACATTACGCAATGTGGCGGATAAGGGCGGACGACTAAACTTGGCCCCTCGGGTCAGAAACTCTAAACTCTCTGGGGGCAGCCCCATCCGCAGAAAAATATCCCCCAGCAGGGTGGCGTTAAAGTAGGCATGGGAGCGATGTAGCATCGCCGTCTGGGAAAAGTCCAATCCTGCAGCCCGTTTCCCTAGGACCAGGGTAAATAAATCTCCCCACACACC
>JBCCJR010000482.1:0-3800 GCA_039045805.1 Cyanobacteria bacterium P01_C01_bin.118 | reverse complement strand
ACCATTCATTAATTCGGTGCCACCGTCAGCATCCAGCTGACTGATGTAGTTCAGAGCCTTAGACCGGTTTTCCCGTGTATTTGCCAGGGGCTTCTCTGCTAGTTTGGTGGCGCTGTCGGAGAAATTAATAATGTTGAAGGTGTCATCTTCATGCAGGCCGCTGATAAACTGACGCATCAGTTCCCTGGATTGCTCAATGGCTGCCCCCGCTTGCGACCTGGACGTATCAATCAAAAACACCACATCTTTGGGCACAATTTGTTCAGCGTTGTACTCTACCGCTGGAATCAGATATGTGGCAAAGTGGCCCCCCTGCTGGTTGGCTTGGGTCAGGACAGTAGCCTGGGTTTCTGCACCCATCACCTGATAGCGCAGAATCAAATCTTTGTTGGGAATCACATCCTGGTCCGCCAAGACTACGCGGGTGCTCGCGCCAGACTCCTGCAGCGTAATCGGATGAGAGGGAGAATGCACCTTAGAGAGGGCCACACCAGCATCGATATCGACCGTGACGTCAATGTCATGGCCAGAGCGGGTGCCGACATCAGAGGCCCAGGCTGGCGCTCCCCAGGTAAAGCGGTTCTGGCTCACGGTTGTTCCCGATTCATAGCGCGGGGCTACCACCATGGGAAAGACAAACTCGTACTCATTACCCAAGAATTGCAAACTGTTGGTGTAGCGAATAACCACGTCAATTTGCTCACCGGGTTGGATATTTGCCAGGGACTGCTTAAAGATATTGTCACGCTGCTGCTCCAGTAAGCCAGCCGTTTTGCCTTCTCGCTTAGCCTCCTGATAAATCTCCTGGGCTTTTTCTTTCTCTTTAATCAGTCCTCGAATAACGCGATCGCCAATGCGAATCTCCATATCATCTACCGCCGCATCCTCAGGCAAGGGGAACTTGTAAATGGCCTCCAGCGGTTCGTCATAGGGATTGGTAAACGTCTGCTTTACTTCCACCCGTGACAGGTTACCGGCAATGTTCGCTGACACTTCAGTGTGCTGTAGGGGAAAAGTCTGCACGGCCCCACCATCGGAATAGCTGTACAGTCCCCCAGACTCATAATTTGAGGCTGACTGGCTAACAGTTTCCTGCTGACTGGGGACGGGGGAGACTTGTCGTGCTACGGACAATACAGCCTCCAGACCCATCAGAGAAAATACTAATGCTGCCCCCGTGGCCAGTAAAATCCTTCCAGTTGATCGAGTTGGTTTACTCTGCAGATCTTTGAGCACAGCAGTGGCGGATTGATAGCGCTTGTTGGTGGCCCCTGCCAGCATCTTGTCGAGAATGGTGCCGAGGGATTCGCTCACGGGTTGGGTCAAGCAATGCCGCCACTGCCAAGTATTTTCGCTACTGTCAAACAGGTCAAACGGGGGCACCTGGGTAAGCAGATGAATACAGGTGACGCCCAAACTGTAGATATCGCTGGCAAAGATGGCTTTGCCTCGGATCTGTTCCGGAGCGGTGTAAGCAGCTGAGCCAATCACCGTGCCTGTTTTTTCCAACGTTGTTTCTGTTACTACCTTGGCGGCACCAAAGTCGACTAGGACTAGGGAACCATCGCGATCGCAACGAATAATGTTTTCGGGTTTGATATCGCGATGAATGACGTGACAGCTATGAACAAACTGTAATAGGGGCAACAAATCTAACAAAAGTTGCCGAATGCTAGTTTCATTCCAGAGTCCCTCGACTGCTAACTCCTGGGATAAATTGCGGCCACTAACAAATGCTTGGACTAAATACTGACCACCTTCCTCAGCGAAGTGATCATGCAAGGTGGGAATTGAAGGGTTTGTTCCCAGTGCCTCTAATCGCTGAGCTTCCTGGTTAAATAAAGCAATAGCCTTGTCCACTGTAGGACTGTTGGGGTGGACCCAAAACTGCTTGATGGCACAGTAGGGCTGCGAGGACTGTGACTCATCTACACCTTTAAAGGTTCTGCCAAAGCCACCGTAACCGATCAGTTGCAGGGCCCGATAGCGGTTCTTCAGCAGTAAGTTGGATCCGCAACTGGCACATACTTGAGCCTCAAGGAAATTCTCTGGCTGGCGACAGTCTCGATTAAAACAATAACAAACGCGATCGCAAGAGTTCTGTGTTTCTTCACGCGCCGATATAACCATAGCTATAGCAATAGGTAATTTATATGTACAGGAACTCTAGCTGCCACAATCACAGCAGTATGATCTCCCTGTTTTAAAACCTGACCTCACCCTGATCTCAAGCCCGAAAACCCTTAGAATAGAACGCTTATCGACAAATTTGTGAAACCCGAAAGCTGTTTCCACCAATCATCTACAAATTCCTCAACTCGATTACGGAATTTTCTCACCGAAATCTGACAAAAAGTCTAACCAAGAATGATCAGTAGTCAGTCCCTTCGCAGCAACCATTGAGATACCATGGACATTCCAGATGTTGTTGTTTCATCCTTAGTCCAGTGGAAAAAATTACAAACCCGAGAAGCTATGATTCACCTTATGGCAGTCGTTAGCGGGTCCACTAGAGTCGTAAACTATCGCATCATAAGCAACACTCTTCACAAACGTTTAAATTAGGTGAAGACTGCAATAAAACCACGAAATTTCATCCATCCAATGGATGCCTATAGTAGGCCCCTTAAAGTGGGTAACCTGCCCTAAATAATATCGTTATCCCGATTATCTCCTATGAAAAAGCTTGTCCTGGGTACGCTGACCATACTCGTCTTAACCACAGTGACAGCCCAGGCGGAAAATCCAGAGCACCGACGTCAACTTTTACAAACTAACAGCTGTAAAAATTGTGACCTGAGTGACGCTAACCTGGCGGGACTAGATTTACGAGATGCCAATCTTCAGGGAGCAAATCTCAGTGGCGCAAATTTAACCGCCACTCAACTTATCCGGGCTAATCTGAAAGACGCCAACCTCCAGAATACTCTCTTGCTATCCACCGATCTGACAGGAGCCAACCTACAAGCAGCAGATTTAACCAATGCCCACAGTACCCATATCTGCCAGATAGATAATGACACCTCTGAAGAAGTGGCTAGCTGTATGGGTGAATGGCTCAGCTCCAAACTTGGCAAAACCCTCTGTGAACCTGCCTATGGTGTACTGGGAAACTTGCCAGAATATGAGAGCGATGCCCTGTGCGATAACCAAAGCCAAGCCAGATTGTTATTTGAATATTTGCCCTATACTGTCTTAATCAATCAGCTATTTTTACAGGGGGCGAATTTACAGGACGCAAACCTGACCGGCGCAAACTTGATGGGCGCGGACCTGCGCTATGCCGATCTAAACGGTGCCCAAGCTATTGATACAGAGTTTAGTTACGCTCTTATGATTGGGGCTGACACCACTGAAATGCAGGAAGCTGACCTAGCCCAGGCATGGATAACTCGGCGTCAACTGGGCACCTGGTTTGTTGACAATTATCAGTCCCCCAGTCGACGCGCTCGCGCATCAGAAGGCAGAACCTATGTTGGTGCCATGAACCGAGGCCAACAAGCCTACTATTTAGAAAACGAACAATTTTCCGACAGCATGGATAGGTTGGGATTGGGCATTGCAAATGAAACCGATAACTATCGTTACGATGTTGTTAGACCTGCTGCTAGTGAACAATGGGTGATGAACTACGGTCTCAGCAGAGTTGACGGCCTAAATAGCTTTATCGGGTTCGCTTATATCACCACTGACGAATCAGATGAGTTGATAACAAGAGCTACCCTCTGTCAATCGACCACTGCTGAAATAATTAACGTATCAGATTTACCAACAACTTACGACATTAGCTCGGAACCTGT
>JBCCJR010000481.1:0-3820 GCA_039045805.1 Cyanobacteria bacterium P01_C01_bin.118 | reverse complement strand
AGTAACGCTTTTACTGTTGGGTGGATCAACTACGGGACTGCTGTGGTTGATTTCAGGTCTTTATTTCGTAATGTGGGCAGGTCTGGGGGTTAGCCTCTGGTTTATTCATATTTACCTGCGTCCATTACATCAGGCTTTGCAATTGTTTTGGCTGGTGGGCGGTATTACCAGTATCGGTCTGGCTGTTGCTTTTCCTGCACCGCTAGCACTGACAGCCTACGTCAAGCCGCTGTCGATTCTAGGGATTGGGTTTACCTTTGCAGCGCTAACCGGCATCTTCTTCAAAGAGGCATTTTGTTTTAATCGCTTTGAAACTAAAGTGCTAACCCTGTTGGTCCCGGCTATGCTGTTAACCCATATGTTGGGAGCCTTACCGCTAACTTTAGGGAGAGATTTGCTGGTGGTTTGGGCAGTGTTGTTTAGCGTATTTGCCCTACGGAAGCTAGTGCAACCAATCTCACCTGATATTGGCGATAAAAGTGTATTTGAGTATCTCAAACAGCAGCGTCAGGCTAATGTTTAGATTTGATGGGGCATTCTAGAACCGTTGTAAGAACGGGGTCCCCAGGTTGGAACAAGCATATTGGCTAGCTTGGGCAAACATTAAAGATGTAGGGCCGGTTTTGATTAAACGGCTGCATGAACATTTTGGCTCGTTAGAGTTGGCCTGGCAGGCTCAACCAGCTGATTTACTTACCGTGGATGGGATTGGGTTGGTGACGGCGGATCAAATCGGAGAATTGCGATCGCAAATCCACCCTGAACAACTTTTAGAACAGCACACTGCCAAATTTCCCAACTTTTGGACCCCAGCCGATTCAGACTATCCCCGTCTGCTATGGGAAATTCCAGATCCTCCCCCCGTTCTCTATTACCGGGGCAATTTTCGGCCTAACCAGTCGTCAGCCCTGACCGTGGCCATTGTCGGCACCCGTCACCCCAGCCCCTACGGTCGCCGTTGGACCCAACGTCTAACTCGACGTCTGAGTCATCGTCAGATGACAATCGTGTCAGGTATGGCTAAAGGCATTGATACCCACGCTCATCAAAGCTGTTTAGATCACGACGGTCGCACTATAGCAGTCTTGGGAACCGGTGTAGATGTGATTTATCCCCGTGATAATCAGCCCCTCTATCAGCGCATTTTAGAAACTGGGCTGATTTTGAGCGAATATCCCAATGGTACGCCACCGGATCGCGCCCATTTTCCCCGACGTAATCGCATTATTGCCGGTCTCAGCCATGCCACCCTGGTGACAGAAGCACCCGAACGTTCTGGCGCTTTGATTACGGCTTACTTAGCCAATGACTACGGGCGACACGTATACGCATTACCCGATGGATTGGATAACCCCACAGCCCGCGGTTGCTTAGTACTAGTTAATGCTGGGGCCAGCATTGTCATGGGGGAAGATCAGCTGGTCAAAGATTTACTCAATATTGGTTTAGCCCCAGGTGCAGCTACAGATTACAGCCCACCTGAGCAAAACAATCCCCAGGATGAACCAGGCGATGATTGCCACATCCCATCTAACCAAACTTCGGAAGTCTCTAAAGCTCCTGCCACTGAGCCAGCATCAGAAGTGGAGCCAGACGAATCAGTAGAATTAGATGATTCACTACAACCCATCTTTAAAGCGATTCCTGATGAGCCCATCAGTTTAGACAATTTGGTAAAAGCCACCCAACTAGACACCAGTGTCCTGTTGGGTGGCTTATTACAATTAGAACTGGCAGGGATGATTGTCCAACTTCCCGGTGGTCAATATCAGCGACCCTAGTGTCACTGCCCTTGTATGCTGTGGGCCATTAGCCTTTTAGTTTAGGGTTTCTTCCACACCCGTATAGGTGATGTCATACCCCTCATAGGTCATTTTGTGACCTTCTAACGGATCATCAAAGTGGTCAAAATTATCCACAAAAAATTCCACCACGAGATTACCTAGCTCAATCATGTCGCCATCCCTTAGCTGTTTTCTCTTTTGAGGTGCTAGGCGACGACGGTTTAAGAATGTGCCTGTCTGACTCCCCACATCAGCAATAAAAAATCCTGCTTCAGGGGTGTGACGAATCACTGCATGACAGGGGTCTACAGTGGAATTCTTCACCGGTAAGGCACAGGTTACAGATTGCCCTAAGAGCCAACAAGCTCCAGCTTCAGTGAGATGTAAAGTTTCAGGATTGTCCGTGTTAGAGACTAAAAACACTGAAGAATTGGCAATAACGGCATGGATGTAAAAAGGAGTAACCTGACAGCGATTTTTCACTGTCAATATAGATTCGATGACTGTATTAGCGATTTCAAAATCGTTATTAACGTTATTAATCAATGCATCCCAAGGAAGTGATGATGCCTCAGCTGGCATTGTCACAGCTTGGTCGCTGGAATGAGAAGCTCTAAGCGTGGACATGGACAATGACTAAACAACTTAACAGCAACAGGCTATAAGTGCGGTCGATTGTCACCCTAATTCAGTAGATTCACATGCAAACGGTTTAACTAAACGATTTGCAGGGTAGAAAGTGTAAAAGATCAACTGGTAGCTAGCGCGATAGCCTACTGATGGTGTCCCGTTGCTAAAAATAGGGAAGATTTATTAGAGATAAATGGCAACGGAGTACAACATACGCCAGGTCCAAATACAGGGGAACCTTGGCAAAAGGCGTTCAGTAAACTAATAGCTTTTAACCAATTGTTGAGTAGTGCATGATATATATCTTTGCTTATTAAAGCCTGCTCCTTCAAAATCAGTCGTTTGACGGATTAGTCTTTTATGGAAGCTTTAAAAGCCATCGGTCAATATTAAAATCCCCCAAGATTGACAATTGATGTCCTGAATCCGTAAGGCAAGATCTACAGGGGTTTCAGCGTCTTTTAGAGTGGACAGTAGGGTAGTATCACGACCTACGCTGTCATGATGTAGCCGAGGGGCATTGTAGGTATTAACCGTCCTGTCGCGCTGCTGTTCTGTGGAGGCAGCGACCCGATTTAGGACTGAGTTGAATGAATAATATGATTAGCCGCCTGTTTGAGGAGCTTACCTGTGACCAACGCGATTATTCGTGCTCAACCGCCGTTAGATTTTATTCCTGAACGTTTTCATCCCTGGGTAAGACGGCTAGTCAAGGGGGTGCTACCTGGGTGGGTACGCTGGCAGACTGACTTGGTTAAAATCAAGGTCAAAAATGTTGATGTTTTGGCACAGCTGTATGGTGATTTTCAGGCCGGAAAAAATCGGTTTGCGATCGCATTTCGTCATCCAGCCCCCGAAGATGCCTATGGCATGGCTCATTTACTCTGGAGTGCTGTCCCTCAAGCAGCCAAAGACCTCGGTATTAACTTGGAAACAGTCCATAGTCATTTCATATATGACCGAGGAATTCCCCTATGGGCTGGAAACTGGGTAGGAAGGCTATGTTCTCGCTTAGGTGGAGTGTCGATCCAGCGGGGCAAGCTCGACTTAGTGGCACTAAAAGCAGCACGGCAGCTATTAGCCAACGGAAAGTTCCCCCTAGCAGCGGCACCAGAAGGCGGCAATAACGGCCATAACGAAATTGTCAGTCCCCTGGAGCCTGGCGTATCGCAATTAGCCTTTTGGTGTGTTGAGGATTTGGTCAAAGCCGAGCGGTCCGAGACAGTCTATGTGGTCCCCATCGGCATTCAATATCGCTACATCAATCCTCCCTGGGATGCCATTGATCAGTTGCTCCATGATTTGGAAACACGTAGTGGCATATCCCATGAAAGCAAAAAGTTTGTGCCCCCCGTAGAGCTACCAACGGCTCAAATCACCGATCTTTATGGACGTCTCTATCGTCT
>JBCCJR010000480.1:0-3838 GCA_039045805.1 Cyanobacteria bacterium P01_C01_bin.118 | reverse complement strand
CCGTCGCTGATTATCGGGGGTGCCCTGGGGTTAGAACCTGAGGACAGAGCCTATCTGATCAGCATGTCTCTGTTTGTTTCGGGGATTGCCACCTTTATCCAGACCCGACGCATTGGCCCTGTGGGGTCGGGGTTACTCAGCATTCAGGGTACGAGCTTTGCCTTTATCGGTCCCATTATCGGAGCCGGGACTGCCGCCATTGCCGGTGGAGCCACTCCAGCTCAATCGCTGGGGCTGATTTTTGGCATGTGTCTGGTGGGTTCCTTGATTGAAATGGTGTTTAGCCAGTTTATTGAAGCGATCAGTCGCATTATTACGCCGCTGGTGACCGGTACAGTGGTTATGCTAATCGGCCTCACCCTGATCAATGCGGGAGTGCTAGCCATGGGGGGTGGAGCCCTGGCCAGACAAAATGACACTTACGGCAGTGCTCAAAATTTGTTTTTATCCCTGCTGGTGTTGGCGATTATTGTGATCTTAAACAGCAGCCGCAATACCTTTCTCCGGATGGCATCCATCGCCATTGGCTTAATTGTCGGCTATATAGTGGGTTTAGCCATGGGCCTTGTTGATTTGAGCAGGCTGAGTCAAATGGCGGTATTCACCCTGCCCATTCCCCTTAAGTATGGCTTTGGCTTTAACCCGACCGCCTTTATTCCCTTTGCCTTTTTGTATTTGATTACCACCATTGAGTCTATTGGCGATCTAACCGCCACCTCTGTGGTGACAGGTCAACCCATTAAAGGGGCTACCTATTTTCGGCGGATGCGAGGGGGCGTACTGGCGGATGGCGTTAACTCGTTTATTGCCGCGTTGTTTAATACATTTCCCAATACTACATTTAGCCAGAATAACGGTGTCATTCAGCTGACGGGGATTGGCAGTCGCTATGTAGGCTATTTTATCGCCGTCATCCTCAGTCTTTTAGGGTTGTTCCCCATTGTTGGCGGTGTTCTTCAAGCCATACCACAGCCAGTATTAGGGGGAGCCACCATCATCATGTTTGGCACGGTGGCAGCGGCGGGGCTAAAGATCATCTCATCCATTGAGCTGGGCCGACGGGAGACCATTATTTTGGCCACGTCGTTGGGATTGGGGTTAGGGGTGACCTTTGCCCCGGACTTGTTGACGGGACTACCGGTATTGGCAAAAAACATTTTTGGTTCGGGCATTTCCACGGGGGGGATTTGTGCCCTGGTTTTAAATATTTTGCTGCCTGGAGAACGTCGTTAGGAGCCCTATTCCACGCCCCAAACTTCTAGCAGCTCTTCGGCCCGCTCTGCTTCAGTGTTATTGTCTTGTTGCTTGTATAGTCGTTCGGCTTGCTGGATTGATTCTACTGCGGCCTGTCGGCGTCCCTGGCCCCACAGGGCTAATCCCAGGTTGTACCTGGCCCCTGCATCCTCGGGGAACTGTCGGACAATTTGACGATAGGAAATCACGGCGCGAATATATTGCTCGCGTTCTAGCAACAATTCCCCCAAAGCGGCCTGGGCTGGGACAAAGACAGGATTTGCATCTACGGTTTCTTCGTAGTGGATAAACGCTTCGTCAATATTGCCGCGATCCTGAAGCAGTTGGGCCAAGTTATAGTGGCTTTCCCAGTCTCGCGGATTGGCTGCGATCGCAAATCGTAATGACTCTTCTGCCTGTCGTAATCGTCCTTTACTCAGCCAGATTTTGGCCAGATTGCCATGGATACTGCCTCGGGTGCGGTCGATGCGCAGCGCTTGCTGCAATGGCTGCAGTGCATCATCGTAACGTTCTTGCTGGATATACAGTAAACCAATCGCTTCATATACCTGGGCATTATTGGGAGATAACCGTGCGGCTTCTTCTAAAGCCTCCAGAGCCTCGTCGTAGTCCTCCAACCGCAGCAGCATATTCCCCAGCCCCAGGTAGGCATTGGCTTCACGGGGGGCCATACGGGTCAGGGCTCGATAGGCGTCGGCGGCCTCAGCATAGCGCTCAGCCTGGTACAAACTGTGGGCTAGACCGTAGCGAAATGAAACGTTGCGGGTATCGCGGTCAATGGCCTGGCGGTAGCTTTCCACCGCTAGCTGAAAGTCTCCCTTGAGTATCTGCAAATAGCCAATGCCGGAATATAGCTTGGCGTTGTTACGGTCAATGGTTAGGGCTTCCTGGTAGGCTGAGATCGCAGCTGAGTAGTTGTCATTATCGACATTTTGCTGAGCCCGTCTGAGTATCTCCGCCAGCCGTTCTTTCTGAGCGTCGGTAAGTTCGGCAACCTCGATGTCAATCTCAGTCGCAGATTGAGCCAGTAACGGCGGCGGCTCGGATCCCTGGGCCATCGTCACTGGCACTAGCCAGACTATCCCCACCGCCATCAGGCGCGCAATCAGGCGAGCCGATAAACGCCCCAATGGCTTTACCACAGGTAAATTAACGATGGGCATTAATCTAATCTCCTAACGCAATCAAACGAGTTTGAACCTGACTACAACCGTCCCTTTCTTAAGTTGTGTCGTAATATGACGATGCTGCTAACGTGATAGTCAATGATTTTAGCAACTACCGATACACTTCAAGGACAAAATATTAAACAATATTTGGGAATTGTCACTGCTGAGGTAATTTATGGTAGTAACATGCTCCGCGATTTCTTTGCTGGTATCCGGGATGTTTTAGGTGGACGCACCGGTTCCTACGAGCGTTTATTTGAAAAGGGACAGCAGGATGCCCTTAAAGAATTGCAGGAACGAGCCCAGCGGCTAGGGGCAGATGCTGTGATTGGAGTGCAGATTAAAACGGACACGATCAATCTGGATGAAACCGGTGTGCTGATGTTGATTACGGCCAGCGGCACGGCGGTGAAGTTTTGAGAATTCACATCTCCTCCTCCCCTGATGTTCGGGGATAGGGAATCTGATGTCGCGTGCAGGCTTTTTTGATCCGCAGGATCAGGTCGGTTTTGTAGATAAACTCATCCCGCGCATCCATGGGATAGGCCCTTAACTTTAATTTTGTGGCCCAGGTTTCTTCGGACACTACTACAATCACCGGTAGCTTGAGCTGGGTAAACCGACTGCTGTAGGCGGCCTGGTAAAGAATCTCGACCGCTAGTTCAATGTCGGCTTCATGGGCAAAGTAAAACTCAGTGACGACCTGGGCTTCTAGCTGGCCGCTGTTGGCATTGGAAATGGGACTGGTCCAGGTGGTGTTATGGGGAATGGTGACGGCATTGTCATCGGGGGTTTGCAGCAGCAGTCCCCGCAGCCCGTAGTCCACTACTTCGCCATAGTGCTCGCCAATTTGGATGCGATCGCCCATGCGAAATGGCCCTTCAAACAGGTTCACCACCCCAGCAATGAAGGAACTGGCGTAATCCTTAAAGGCAAACCCCAGGGCCACGGCAATAGTGCCAGTTAAGGCAATCAGTCTAGGGCCCGTCAGATCTAAGAATAGCTGCAGCCCATAACCAATGGTAGAGAGCAGAACAATCCCCTTAAAGAAGGGTACCGACTGTTTGATAATCAGCCGAAAGCGGCGAGGAACATTTTCAGAAAGGGCACTGGCGGTGGTGCGAATAAGAAATAGCAGTCCATAGGCCACTATCGCGGCAAAGCATGCCTTAAACGTTGACTCAAAGGTTGGTTCTTTGAATAGACCATCCAGCGCTTCTACCGACGGGGCCGTATCTTGCGCCATGGACACACTGGTCGCGTTCAATACCGTTAGGGTGGCTGTGATCGCTGTTGTAATTCTCTTAACCATAAAGCATTAACCCATTGCCCGGCGGCCATTGTCCACCCTACCCTTTGCCAATCAAAAAGTTGTTATTACCCAGCTCGCTGTAAAGCTTGGGGTAATACGCGGG
>JBCCJR010000479.1:0-3851 GCA_039045805.1 Cyanobacteria bacterium P01_C01_bin.118 | reverse complement strand
TCCCGCCCGGCTACCACTAGCCGTCAGCTTCACCACCGGTGCTGCCGCCAGTTCTAACAGCAAGTCAATGTCGTGGATCATCAAATCCAACACCACGGATACATCGTTGGCCCTCTGGGAATAGGGACTCATACGACGAGCTTCTAACGCCAGTAGCTTCTCAGTTTTGAGGACCTTATGCAGCTCCTGAAACGCTGGATTAAACCGTTCAATGTGTCCCACCTGTAAAATACAGTTGGCGGCAGCAGCAGCGTTTACCAGAGATTCAGCCTCAGTGATGCTAGCAGCAATAGGTTTTTCGATCAGCATATGGACGCCCGCTTTCAGACAGGCCATTCCCACTTTGTAATGAAATCGAGTAGGGACAGCAATGCAAACAGCATCTACATATTTCAGCAGCTCATCATAGTCCTCAAAAAAACGAACTCCGTATTTACCCGCTGTAGATAACCCACGTTCAACATTGGTATCCGCAATCCCGACCAATTGAACATCTTTGATACGGCTAAGCACACGGGCATGATGCTGCCCCATGTTGCCCACACCAATCACGCCAATGCGGAGTAAATCTTCAGAGTGAATATCACCTGCAATTTGAGAATCTCGTTGTTGCACACTAGGGTCCCTCACACCAGAGAGCACTGAACTCTCAAAATGACTTTACGTTCCTTAAAGTCAACCAGATATTACCACAGCAGCCATAGGTTCTTTGGTCAGCTATGGCCATATAGCTCATTTTGTATAGCCATCGATGGATGTATAGCGAACTATACCAAACCACTATTGACGCGGTCTCTCCTTCGAAGATCTAGCTTCAGCCGAATACTGCAACCATAGCCGTTGCCACCTAAAGCGTTTAGCCCGACAACTTGAGCTATGTGCGCCAGTTGTATGTGGCCAGCGATGATGTCTTGCCCCTATCAAAAGTGTGACGAGCGTAGACAATTTAATCAGGCATATTGTGTCAATTTTAGGGCTGTCTGCGAGGAACACGCCGCCGCAGAGGCATCTGATGACGTGTAATTTGGATCTGTTCTAATTTAGGGCCTTTGACTGCTTTTACGGTAAACACCAGATCATCACTGTATTGCAGTTGCTCCCCCGCTCCAGGAATTTTTTGCAGTGAGTGGATAACAAAGCCCGCCAGGGTTTGATAGTCCTCGGTTGTAGGCAGAGACAACATGAATTGCTTATTAACTGCATCAATATCCATATGAGCAGTCACTAACGCTGAATAGTCATCCAAATAGACGATATCCCCAGGCAGCATCTCATCTTCATCGCCAATTAACTCAGCCGTCACATCAGCCCAGGTGACCAGCCCCGCCGTACCACCATAGTTATCCACCACAATCATCATGGAATGGTCTAAGCGCTGCATCCGACTCAGCAAGTCGCTCAGGGGCAAATCCGTAGGTACCACTCGCGCAGCTTTCATCCAGGGAGCCACGGCTGTTGTCAAGGTGAGCTGTCCTTTGGCCAGAGGCTCTGCCATCGCCTTAAAGTCAAGAATGCCACTGATATTGTCGAGGGACTCCCCCAAGAGTGGAAATTGAGAATAGCCGGTTTCAACCACAATATTGAGCAAATCTTGCCAGGTGGCAGTGTCGTCTAAAGCCACAATTTGGGTACGGGGCACCATAATGTCTTCGACCGTAAAGTCCCTGGTTTCAAAGACATTATTCAAAATTTCTCGTTCTTCTTGATCCAGATCTAGAACGGCGGTGGGGGTGCTAATGATCATCTGTAGCTCATCGGAGGTGAGCTGGGCGTCCGACTGCTGTTGCTCTTGGAGACCTACCAGCCTTAAAAGGCCCTGGGTAGACAGATTCAAAACCCATACCACCGGTGAAAATAAACGCGCTACGGCCAGGCTGACTGGCCCCAATAGCCGAGAAGTCTGCTCCGAATAGCTCAGGGCCAGGGATTTGGGTACAAGCTCTCCCAGCACAATCTGCAAATAGGCCAAACTCCAAAACGCAATGGTTAGCGAGATCGCATGGGACATCACTGTCGTTGGCAGCGGCAATTTTTGCAACCAGTGACGCAACAGCAGCGCCAGGGTATCTTCACCAATCCACCCCAACGCCAGGCTCGCTAGAGTTATGCCAATCTGTGTAGTCGGCAACAGCTGATCAATACTGCGCTGCAGGCTCTGTACCGTTTGAGCCTGCACATCCCCCACTGCAGCCAGCTGATTAATGCGCGAACGACGCACGGACACGATAGAAAATTCTGCTGCCACAAAAAAAGCGTTAAGGACAATCAGCGCGGCAATCACAAACAAGCGAGCCACGACACCAGAAGCACTCATGGGGAAAAAAACATCACCCACGGACGGCACCCCTTCCACGGCCATAGCCACTACCCCATAAGGGGAAAGGTTTTGGATGTTGTTGCATTGTCCGACTATTCAGCAGTATCCAAACCACCTTCGATACGAGCCTTGATATTTTTGAGAATATCCTCTTCTTTTAGTAAAACAAAGTCACTCGTTTGTGTGGTCCCTCGACTGGCCGTTGAAGCGCTGGCAGGTCGTGTCTCGGGCTGACGAATTCCTGTTAATGCCTGCCGTCCCAGTGAATATCCCCAAGATGCACTAACAATGCCGGAACCAAACATGGCGGCTAACAATATCAACGTGAATGCAATAGCTGGATTAATTCTCATAGGGTCAGTAAGGGCGGCCGCATAATAAATAATTGGCCAAAATAAAAGATATACGTATCTTTAGCAACTAAGCACAAATATATCAAAAACTATCGTTCGATTATTTTGAGTGATTAGCTATGATATAACAAGCCTAATGGCAAAGTTAATACGCCATAAAACCAGGGTTGGCCGAGCGGATTAGGCAGCGAACTCATAATTCGCCTTAGGCAGGTTCAACTCCTGCACCCTGGATTTTTGCTTAGAACCCCAATGTTTAAGTCGTTCCAAACTTTGATAGTTTGGAAAACTTCTAAACACCGGGGTTCTCCAAACTAACGTCTTGGCAACGGCTGGAAATTTAGCTCTGTGCCCACCACGCGACCACGGGACTGTGCTCCAGGTAACCGTTGAAGTGAAGTATTGTAGGGTGTCGCTAAATCAGGCACGCGAATCGTTGCTGTATTGCGAGTTTGTAGCAGCATAAGCTCGTTATAGGCTTCGAGAAGAGCATCGCTGTTGCGATCTAGCTCCAGCTCAGGAAATGCAGAGCGTCCAGGGACACCTAACCCGAAATAATGGGCAGTCTGACGAAAGCTACTGCGATCGCTAGAGTAATCACCACTTTCAGCTCGGCCAATTTCATCTAGGGTTTCGAGCACAGTCGGCTCATCAAAATTAGCAGTTTGAGCATCGGCACGGGATGTCATTGCTGAGAAGGCTGCGATCGCAACGGTGGCACCGAGTACTAATCCCTTAAGTTTCATGATGGGTTTTTACCTCACAATTTGGGGCATATAGTACCCCAGTCCATAAAAATCGATAAACTGTCTGAGCGATATTCAGCAGTCGATAACGAAGCTGCCAACTTTTGTTAAGCGGAATTGCTTAACAAAAGTTGGCCTCTATCTTATCTGTTTTGCTAATTTTTGCAACATTTTTAGGGCATGGTCTCCCTGGAACACTTTCCTGAGACCCCTCCAAACCCATGTCTAAATGTGAGTCGTTTTCATAGCGATAACAGCTCACATTAGACATCGGCACGGTTAATTTGCCCATTGATTACTCGATAATTTACCGCTATGGCTCCCATTTCAACTACGTCCGCCGACCTTTCTGCCGTTAAGCAACAGCTTCTCGATTTAATTTGCACTGATGCTTACAAAGAAGGTGACTTTGTTCTGTCTTCAGGGCAGCAAAGT
>JBCCJR010000478.1:0-3852 GCA_039045805.1 Cyanobacteria bacterium P01_C01_bin.118 | reverse complement strand
TTAGGGATAATTTGAACAAGTTCCTCCAGAGGAAGCTTGGTTTTGACATCAACTTGGGCCACCTGGGCCAAAATATCGAGACCAGATTGGTCAATCGGGTCGGAGACAAGTACCTTCGGCATAGCTGGGGGGATTTTTTTTACAGGGACTCATCGTACTGCATCAATGCAGAGAGACAAATCCTTTCTTTGGCAAATTATGGATCGCAGATATGGTTACCAATGTTACAAAACGTTTAAGAATTCATTGATCCCAAATCTCTTCGATGCCGTTAAACAAATCAGAAATAACCGTATTTGAGATCAAAAAACCTTCGGGATCGCTCAGCCTTAAACGATTCTTTTCAAGACACACTTGCCCCGATACAACGTAGGGTTTGAGTCGATCCACCACCATCTTCATAAAGTCATGGCCGAGGGCTTGACTAAATGGTGTGAGATCAATCCCTTCTGCCAGGCGAAGACCCACCATCAGCCCATCCGTAAGCTGTTCGATCAGGGGTTGTTCAGGCTCATCCAGAATGCCGTCTGCCTGTTGATACTGGTGGAGCCATTGACGATAGGTTTTCTGGGTGCGAGGACGGGCAAATCGCTGTCCCTGGGTATAGCTAGTCGCTCCCATGCCAAATCCGTAAAATGGGCGATTTTGCCAATAGGTGCGATTATGGCGGCACTGGTGCCCGGGTTGAGCGTAGTTAGAGATTTCGTAATGGTCATAGCCCGCAGCGGTGAGGGTGCGTTGGGCCAAGCGATACATATCGACGGTGGTTGATTCGCTTGGCAGGGGATGTTCACCGGGCTGATACTGTTTGCCAAAGGGCGTCTGCGGTTCGATGGTGAGGTCGTAGACCGAGATGTGTTGGGGAGAAGCTGCGATCGCATTCCCCAACCCCAACTGCCACTGCTCAAATGTTTGCCTCGGCAGCCCAGAGATCAAATCCAAACTCCACGACACCTGTGCCCGATGCATATCTTCCACCGCCCGATACACATCGGCCAATCGATGAAACCGCCCGCACTGCTCTAATAGTTCATCATCAAATGCCTGCACCCCAAGGCTGATGCGATTTACTCCCAGAGCGCAGTATCCCTGCACATGGTCAAAATCAAACGTGCCCGGATCCATCTCCATCGAAATTTCCGCATCCGAGGCGATCCCAAACCGCTGATCCACCACCTCCAGAATCTGCTGTAACTGGGGTACCGATAACAATGACGGTGTGCCCCCGCCAAAAAATACCGTAGTTAAGGCTGACCCCAGCGATGGTGTTACCTTGATTTCCTGACAAAGCCAATCCACATAGGTGCTGATGGTGCCAGAGGTTTCCCCCCGCTGACGATTGCCAATGACTGAAATGGGAAAATCACAGTAAAAGCAACGACGACGACAAAATGGAATATGAATGTAAGCCGATGTGGCCATTAGCGCCCTTGAGAAGATAAAAGCATTCAGGTAAGAACCCATGCTATGGGAACATCAGTGATTATAATGTCGTTGTTTGGCCTTCCCTGGGATGGTCTACAACCCAGCAGGTCCACCCTAGTGTGAACGTCATTCGAATGCTAGACGCACTAATCATCATTTCATTTGTTGTTGCAGGAGCAGGCGTTGGCTTTTATAGCGTTGACCTATTGCCAGCCCAGGTCTTAGCCCAGGTTAATAATATTGAGGGCCTAGGCACTGTCACGGCTGGCTTTGGTGCTTTGATTGGTACTGGCCTTGGCATTGTGTCGCAGACCAGCTATCGCCGCATTGAAAAGCAGATCCGCACCCTTCCCCCAGATCGCATCTTTGCTCGAGCTATTGGCTTAATTCTGGGATTACTAATTGCCAATTTGATTTTGGCACCCGTCTTTTTATTACCAATCCCCAGTGAGTTCAATTTTATTAAACCTCTGGCGGCAATAATGAACAGCATTGTGTTTTCAGTATCTGGCATGAATCTGGCCGATAGTCAGGGCCGAGCCCTGTTGCGTCTGGTCAATCCAGGTAGCGTGGAAAGCATGCTGATTGCTGAAGGCACCCTCAAACCTTCTCCATCAAAGATTTTAGATACCAGCTGTATCATTGACGGTCGTATAGAAAGCCTGCTGGAAACCGGCTTTTTAGAAGGTCGGATCGTGGTCCCTCAGTTTGTGCTCCAGGAATTGCAGGCCGTTGCCGATGCCGCCAATGATCAAAAGCGAGCCCGTGGTAGACGGGGATTAGATATTCTCAATCGGTTACGGGCTACCTATGCTGAACGAGTGGTTATTGACCCGGCTGACTACACCGACATCACCACCGTCGATGCCAAACTGGTAAAGCTGGCCCAGGAAATGAACGCCATGCTGTTAACTAACGACTACAACCTCAGTAAGGTAGCCAAGGTCCAGCAGGTGGCGGTGCTTAATATCAACGATCTGGCCAAGGCCATCCGTCCTGCTTATCTGCCCGGGGACGACATTGAGATCAAAATCCTTAAGGAAGGTAAGGAAGATGCCCAAGGAGTGGGCTATCTGAACGATGGCACCATGGTGGTTGTTGAGTCCGGCAAGGGATACATCGGAAACAACGTACTAGTGGTGGTGACGGGAGCCTTACAAACGTCTGCCGGTCGCATGATTTTTGCTCGTCCCAAGGGGGCGGCAGCGGCTTAGAAACCCGGTTTCTAAGTTAGGGATAAGGCTTAAAGAGTATCCCAAATTAGAAACCGGGTTTCTGCCAGCTTATTCCCATTCGATAGTTCCGGGGGGCTTGGACGTAATGTCATAAACCACACGGTTTACGCCGTCTACTTCATTGACAATGCGGTTGGAGATCACCTCCAGCAGATCATAGGAAGGCCGTGACCAGTCTGCCGTCATACCGTCCTCACTACTAACAAATCTCAGCACGATAGGATGGGCATAGGTGCGCTGATCCCCCATCACACCGACGCTACGTACCGGTAGCAGTACGGCAAACGCTTGCCAGAAGTCATGGTACATGCCGCGATTGCGGATTTCTTCGCGCACAATATAGTCTGCATCCCGCAGAATATTCAGCCGTTCAGGGGTGACTTCGCCCAGGATGCGAATGGCTAAACCAGGTCCTGGGAAGGGCTGACGGCGGACAATTTCGTCCGGTAGACCCACGGAACGTCCCACATTGCGGACTTCATCTTTAAATAGTTTTCTCAGCGGTTCGATCAGCTTAAACTGCAGGTCCTTGGGTAAACCGCCAACATTGTGGTGGCTTTTAATTTTGACAGCAACCCGCTCACCGGTTTTGGGATCAACATTGGTGTCGGCAGATTCGATCACATCGGGATAAAGGGTGCCCTGAGCGAGATAGTCAAAGGGACCTAGACGTTTAGATTCTTCTTCAAACACACGAATAAATTCGTGACCAATGCGTTTGCGCTTTTCTTCTGGGTCGGTAATCCCTTTGATTTTTTCTAAAAATCGCGCTCGTGCCTGGACATATTCCACTCGGATGTGAAACTGCTTGTCAAATATGTTCACCAGTCGCTCAGGTTCCCCTTTGCGCATAAATCCCTGGTCAATAAACATACAGGTAAGCTGATCGCCAATGGCCTGATGCAGCAAAAATGCCAGAGTAGATGAATCCACACCACCCGATAGGGCCAGCAGTACCCGCTTATCTCCTACCTTGGCCCGCACTTCGCGAATGGCCTCTTCCACAAAGGCTTCGGTGGTCCAGGTGGGCTCACAGTGACAGATGTGATAAACAAAATTGCGAATCAGAGCCTGACCATCGACGGAGTGAACCACTTCTGGATGAAACTGGACTCCGTAAAATCCCCGCTCGTGGTTTGCGATCGCAGCACTGGGCGTATTTTCCGTGTGGGCTAAAACCTCAAACCCTCCG
>JBCCJR010000477.1:0-3879 GCA_039045805.1 Cyanobacteria bacterium P01_C01_bin.118 | reverse complement strand
CCCGAGCTCAAACAACAGATTTTCGACCTATTTTCCACCGGCCATTCTCCCAGTTCAGCCGCCACTTCCCTAAAACAGCTGCTTTGTTGTTTACCTCTGATTCCCGTCCCGACCGGATTCACCTATGAGAATATTTTTCGCGTCATGGTTGTCCAGTTTATGGATGCCTACAACTTTGATGTACGCTCAGTAAAGCGTTCCTGCATTCATATTGTTCATCCCGATGGACGAATTATTCCTTTTGACACCTATAACCTGTTTTATCGAGAGGGCAGCGCTGGGCATAGGCTGGTAACAGCCATGCATCAAACAGTAACGTAGCTTGTTTTTTGTGATTTTTATACAGTTTTTTAGTTTAGATTTTGCTTTCTAGGATTTACAAATTGTTCTGTTGGAAAAGCCGTGTGAGATAGTATCTGAAGATGGCAATGAGCCAAACATTATGACTAGCGATCGCAACTCAAATGAACTCATTCAGATTTTCTACGGGTTTGGACTACTCATGCTCTGCCATGTTATTGCAGTATTCCTGCTCTTTGTTTTTACCTTTGCCCTGGATATGTTGAGCAGACTGCTTAGGAGCACTGGATTGAACAACATAGCCGGGTTCATTATCTTGCTTGGCCTTACCTGTTTTCTGTTCTGGCAGTTGCTATATGCTATCCCCCTGGCTCTACGCTTCAAACGACGACGCCAATTTGGCCTAATGAAGGGTGTCATTATTGGAGCCGTGATTACGGCCTTAATAAACGGAGCTTGTTACCTCACACTTTTAGCCTTAACCGCCGGATATGGGTGATTTTCAATATTTTGTATTAACACCAATTTCCCTGGTTTTCACTCAATACAGTACTGTTTTGCTTACAAAACCATTACCCAGCAACAACGATGGCTAACAACTCTGAACCCAATGAACTTATCCAAATTTTAGGTGGTTTTATGCTTTTGATGGGACTACACTGTGTTGTCGGTACCCTTATCTTTATTCTTGGCTTTGCCATTGGCATGACAGCAGGCGGCTATGCTTTTCTGGGCATCTGGATCATTGGGGCCATGGGCTTTTTGTTTTGGCAGTTGCTATATGTCATCCCGTTAGTTTTGCGATTCAGACGTCGCCGTCGATTTGGCATGATGAAAGGCGTCATTATTGGGGCCACACTGACCGCACTAGTCAATGGTGCTTGCTTTGTCGCCTCCATAACAGGGGGCCTTTAGCCGCTCAAGCTATTTATTATTAGAATTTCCATCGGCTATCATTAAACAGTCGTCAAGGCTCCACTCAGCCCAGCCACCTAAGCCATCAAACAATCAATCGCTCCAACCAAAACTAGGAAATTCAGCTTAGCAAGTGTAACTTGATAGCAAGTAGGTTTAGCAGTGAATATTCAAATCACCAGTCCAGGGATAGTTCCATCGGCAAGTGGCTATGACTCAACTGCAGAATGCTCGTTTTAGGTCCTCTACCCCCCAATCTATTCAGACGTCTGTTCGGCAGGTCATCGCTAAAGAATCCCTGAATAATGAGCGCAAGGTTGCCTTTGTCAAGGTAATCGTTGTACTGATCTCCAGTATCCTGGATGTGCTGGTGTTTTTCTTTCCCGGTCTAATCGGCAAAACGGCGATTGCCCCTACCGTGGCTTTAATTTCTGTTAGTGCCTGTTTTATTTACATCGGCTTTTGGCTTACACTACGACATCCATCAGCCTGGCGTTGGCTACCAAAACTACAAATCGCCATCCCCCTATTTGACAGCCTATCCATAGCTCTTTTTACCACCAATATCGCCGACGTCCTGGGAGTATCTCAACCCCAAATTGTGACCAATGTGGCAGCTTTTTGTTGTTTGCTAGCCGTATCCGGCGGCATTCGCATCAGACGATGGGCCTCCACACTGACGACCGTTCTGGCCCTGGCAAATTTTAGCTATGCGGCCTTTCTGTTTGAGCTTCCCCCCACCGTCGCTGTTTTTGCTCTCTTCACCATTCTGGGAACCGGATTGATGGGGATGTTGACGTCAAGCATTGTCCTTCGTCAAGGCAAAAATGAAGCCGGACGTTTGCTAATGCAACAGTTTCTACCAGAAAACGTTGTAGAAGCCGCGTTTGAGACTCCCACAGAGCTGATAGAAGAACCCATGACCTTTGATGTCACCATTATGATGACGGATCTGCGAGGGTTTACCCACTATGCTGAAAAGCTAGAACCTGCCGCTGTATTTGAGTTCTTAAATCAACTTCAGGGGCTTTTATCCACCATCGTAGAAAACCATGATGGCTGGGTAAATTCCTTTATGGGGGATGGCATGCTAGCGGTATTTGGTGCCCCTAAAGAATTGGATAGCCACGCTGACAAAGCAATACAGGCGGCCCAAACCATTTTGGCTGAGGTCAAACATTGTTGTCCGCTTCCCATGGGCATCGGCTTACACTCAGGTTCAATTGTCGCCGGTTGTCTGGGGTCAGACGGCCATTTAGAATTCTCTGTCATCGGTGACACCGTTAATGTCGCCTCTCGTCTGGAGTCTCTTACTAAGCAAGTAAATAACCCTCTACTGATCAGTAAGGCCACTCAGCAACGTCTGCAAAGCTATTCCCTTAAGTCCCTGGGCAAGTTGCCCATTCGTGGTCGTGATGAACACATTGAGGTATTTGTTTTACCTCAGGGAGGCGGTTCGCTTGCTAATTAAAAGAATTGCACGATGGTAAGGTTTTGAGTCTAACTTTCCACTAAAGCCTTGAGATTATTCAATCCTTTCTCGTACTCTTGGCCAACCATCTTGTCCATTAAAAATCCAAAGTAGGTACTAATGGGCTGCATCAGTGGGGGTACACCTGCTCGCACATCTGAATCCAGACTCCAAGAAACCAGAGTGCCCTTACCCTGAGATGTTAGCTGTATCATGGCATCGGCCATACCTTGGTCACCAAAGTCCAAATGGGTGCTGATATAGTCAGGTGTTTCGATCGCTATCACTTCCTGGCTGCCATGTCCCACCTGCGGATCTTCACTATTCCACTCCATCATTTGTCCCACACCGGTCCCTTTGATGATCATCTCCGCATCAGGGTCCATTTTTGCCCAAGGAGACCAGGCATCCCACTGGTTAAAGTCACTCACTAGGGGAAAAATCTTTGTCGGTGGAGCACTGATTAACAAACTACGTTCTACATGGATCTGGCTTGGTAAAACAAATCCTGCAACAAATGCAATCAATACTGTAGTGACAATGCCGCCGATGATTTTCAAGAACATACGCCGATCTCCATAGACCTTTAGAGTACGCCTCAGTGTAGTCAGGAACTTTTGTCTGGGGAAAAAGACTGAAGAAAATTTTAAGGACCGTCTGGCGCTAATGGCTCAGCAAAGAATCCCAGGTGGTTGGCCACCGGGCGTTCTCGACCAGGGACTTTGGCTTGAACAGGAATTGTCAGGAGCTGGGGACCCTGAGGCGTTGCGATCGCACCCGTCGTTGACCCTCCACCGTCTAACCGTAGCGCACTATCTACCCCCAGGTCTTTTACTAGCTTGGTAATCTCGTCTAACGTAATCCCTTCAGCATAGAGGGGTTGTTTTCCATCGGCTAACACCAGCCAGAGTCGAGTGCCGGTTTTATCTAAGGCTGCCACCGTATAGGGATAGGGGTTATGGGCTTCGGTCACAGTTCGTTCTTTACCCAAATCCGATAGTTCACCCCCGTCTAAAAACATCAGACTGCCAGCGACAGCATTATGCGTACCATTGTGACAGTTGCCATCATGGCGAATCACAGCACGCTGTTCCATAAAACACAGGGCGGGACGATTTATTTTGAGAATAGACACCAGCTCTCCATCAGATATGGCCAACCCGGAAATGTTGACCGGCTGACCAGAACGGGGG
>JBCCJR010000476.1:0-3883 GCA_039045805.1 Cyanobacteria bacterium P01_C01_bin.118 | reverse complement strand
GACTGATGGAAGTTCCTATCGCGATTGTTTCCTTAGGGGCTAGCCGTGACCAGACAATCATTGTTGAAGATCCCATTCATGGACCTAAGCGCGCACTGCTGTATGAAAATGGCGGCGCATTTAAGGTGGCATAGGACACCATAAATACACCTAAACTTTGCAGCCATGGCGAACTCGATTTACAATAGTTAACCGCTCTAAAAAGTTTGGCAGACTAAAAATTATCTTCTTACCGATTGGACAATAGCAATGGAACTCACTCTCGACTGTAGCAAGCGTGCTGATAATGAAAAGCCTAAAGCGTTGCGCCGTGAAGGTATATTGCCTGCTGTGCTTTATGGCCACGATGGCACCAACTCTGTTTCGCTCAAAGCTAACACCCTTGAGGTTGCCGCTCTATTGCGTAAGGCCAAAGGCCAAAAAGTTGAGCTGAACTTGACTGTGGCGGATATGCCCTGGAACGGCAAAGTGGTTTTACAAGAAGTGCAAAACCATCCCTGGAAAAATGAGGTTTATCACATTAGCTTCCTAGCTCAGTAAAGCTATTTGGCACCTCTTATAAAAAAGCCCTGATTTCTTAAAGAAACCGGGGCTTTTTTATAGGAGTCGGTATAGTATGGGCGTTAGCCTAGTCAGCCGTCTTTTACGCCAGCTATGAGATCCCCCAAAGGAAAATCTGTTATCAACGATATGACTGACTTGATTGTGCCAGCAGCCTTGAGACTCTGGCTGGTCTTTTTGTTGATATTTGCGTTGCTGGGATATTCGGTAACGGCCAGTATCTTATTTGGGGCAGTGGGTGGCTTTGCTGGAGGTGTAGTAGCTGCCTGGTGGTATGCGCCCGGAGGAGAGCCTAAACCTCCAGAAGATCAGAGAAAGCGACGATTTTCACGCATGTTGCGTCTACCTACACTGCGTATGGGTACCGAACGCCGTCATTTGAGACGGCGACAGCGCTAGCATGTTTCTCTTTTTATCTAAGTTATTACCACTGCTGATTTATCCATTAGGGCTGACCTGTTTACTCATGTTGGCCGCTCTAATCTGGCTATGGAAGTTTCCTCGGCGGTCGTTATTGGCGATCGCAACTGCTCTGCTGATTCTCTTTTCTAGCAGCAACACCATACTGGCAGCCCGGTTTGTACAAACCCTGGAGTGGCGCTATTTGCCCCCTGATCCGGTACCTGCTGCCGAAGCCATTGTTGTTTTAGGAGGGAGTACCTACAGTCAATCACCGCCTCGCCCCTGGGTAGAAGTGTCTGAGGCCGGTGATCGGGTACTGTATGGCGTCAAGCTATATCAAGATGGAGCAGCACCGCTGCTGGTATTTAGCGGTGGTCGGATTGCCTGGAGCGATGGCCAATGGACCTCAGCCCCCAAAGGGGCGTCGGAAGCTGAGGATATGACCGAAATTGCGATCGCAATGGGCGTACCGGAGCGCAATATTCTGAGAGAGGATAAATCCCTCAACACTTATCAAAATGCAGTCAACACAGCAAAAATCCTGCAACAGCGACAGATTGACACCATCCTGTTGGTCACCTCTGCCATTCATATGCCCAGGTCTGTAGCTATTTTTGAAAAACAGGGATTTAACGTCACAGCCGCGCCCACGGACTATTGGGTATCACAAAAGTTCTTAGCGGACATTCAGGGCATTTCCACCAGTACTCTGCTTTACGTTTTGCCTGACTCAAAGGCCCTACAATTTTTTACAGGAGCCCTCAAAGAATATATTGGCTTAGCCATTTACCGTTTCCGAGGCTGGCTATGAACGGCCCTAATCTGACCTTACTGATGTGTACCAGTAGCCTATGTTCAAAAGCCCTATTGAACCGTCTCCCACGAACATCAGTGAAGCGATCGAGCTGCAGCAAACGGCCTTTGAATTTCGGCAGGAAGTCAATTGTCGAGAAGAGTTCGATACCTACTGTCAGTGGTACTATGCAACTGCAGAAAAACATCGTACTGAGCTCGCCGCCATGCAAAATGATATTTGCATCTTTAACTGGTTCTGGCGCGGTCGCGCGGCTAAATGACCTCTAACTCTGTATTGGCAAGATGAACCTTAAAGGGACGCTTTGCTCCCTCGATGGGAAATTCTACAACAACTGGGAAATTAGGACTGATGGGGCGTCCTTTCCAATCGATCAAAACCTCTTTGACGGTTCCTTCCATACCCTCTGCATTGTGAGGTTGATTTCGATGCTGTGGATGATGAAATAGAACAACAGGTGTCGAGACTCGTACGCGATCGCCAGTTTTCATAGACATTCTCAATTCAAAAAAGTTAGACCATGGGCACAAACACGATGGTGTGCTCGGATTAATATTTTCTCACAAGATAGCGCCATCACCGCGACTTTAACAACGACCTAGTTGCTAAAGTCGCATCCTGCTAGGCGTGCCTTTGCATTAAGAATCCGGTTCGATAACGGGAGGATCTTGTAAGTTGTCAGGCACGTTAGGCCGCAGGTTTTGCCAGAGAAATACACCGGCTACGCCCGCCACACTGATGGCAATAAATAACAAAATAGTCAGCACCAATGCCTGTAGAGAACGCCGTGGCTTTTCTTCGGTGAGACCGGTGTCGCCAATCTCTGCAGGCTCTTCGCTTTCCCCATAGAGCAGAGCTTTTGACGCTTCTGTCAATTCGGTGGGAGTATCGGGTTGAGTAGCCAGCGGTGGCATTTTTTCATCAACAACAACAGTGTCCCCTGCCACCATACAATGCATCAAAACGACGGCAATATTGTCATGGCCATTCTTTTGGTTGGCGAGTTCTACCCAGGATTCTACGGCGGTAGGTAGAGGAACGATTTTTTTGACGATCAGACCGATATAGTTGGCCCAGGAGGTTTCCACACGCTGATTATCGCTCAGGCCATCGGAGCACAGCATTAGTACCCCCGTTTCATCCAGGATATATCGCTGAATGTGGGGGGTGAGACTATCGGCTTCACGGGTGCCGAGGGCCTGGGTAAGGGCTCCAGCATCCTGACGAGCCTGGGCAGTAGCTGGATAACTCCTGCCTGTAGTGATTTCACGTCCGGCTACATCGTCATCCACCGTCAACAAGTGACAGCTTTCGGGGGTAATCCAATAAGCACGACTATCACCGACATGGGCAATGTACAGCTCATTCACCTCTTCATATCCATTGGGAGTCGGAATCCGTTGGGGAATCATCACCGCTATCACCAGGGTGGTGCCCATCCGCTGCCGTTCGGTCCGGCTTTGGCTGTCATTTTGAGTCGCCACTAGATTATTGGCGACGCGAATGGCGGCCTCAATTTGACCCATAACGATATAGGGGGGCAGCGGCTCCTGCTGTTCAGCAATTTCAACTAGCAGCCCTCGGAGCTGCAGCTGGAGCGATCGCACCACAGTTTGACTCGCGACTTCCCCACCAGCATGGCCACCGACACCATCACACACAATGGCAATCCGTGGCAGGCTGGGTAAATCAGCCGTCGTGGATCGTTCTAATTCGGTCTGGCTAGGATAGCAGGCATCTTCATTGTGGGGTTGCTGTCCGCTGCTAGTACTGCCCGACACATGAGTAATCAGAGCAATCCCCATCGCCTCAGATAATAAGGCCCGGTTGAGGTGCTCCAGAATATGGTCAAAGTTGGGGGTATCTTCTCTACATTTCTCCAGAATTGGCTGCAATTTTTGCGTAACGGAGGCCGGTGACTTGGGCAGCCATAAAGCAATCAAGTCAGCCAGGTCTCGCAAATGGGGCTGACCAGGCACCAAATTACTCAAGCGAATACGCCACCCATCCACATGAATCGCTTCGGGAGCAGTCAAACTGGCGGCCATATTGAGACCAAACAGATGGGGCCATAGCTCAAACAACTGCCAGCACCAGTAAACCTGG
>JBCCJR010000475.1:0-3888 GCA_039045805.1 Cyanobacteria bacterium P01_C01_bin.118 | reverse complement strand
TGATAAAGCTATGGGAGGCAGATGAACAAAAAGACTCTAATCTAACTGTGACAGCCCTGGAATCTCCACATCAAAATGTCTGTCAGTGCCTTTATGTAAAAGGTTTTTGGTTGCTAATAAGGAAATTCAGACACGGACAGCTAATGAACTGATATAGTTTCTAACCGAATGGGCAATCTTTGCCGGATAACTTCGTATAGTTCGTAGCCAGTGGCTTAACTCACCCAGCCATCTTGGGTTAACGGATAGGTCTTGATAGACAGCACTAAAACCATAGACAGACATGCCATCGACCCTTAGTCTGTTGTCTATTCATAGCCGCTCATTAGTTCCCCTCCTACGCGCTATTCCTTGGTATATGAAATCACTTCTTCGTCAACTCACCACATTTTCGGCTGTTGCAGTTACGTCCGGTGCCGCAGTGATGCTTCCTTCTGCGGCTATGGCGGCTCAATTTGGTCAACAGCCCATCGCTAGTGATCGGGTGGTAGCTGCAGCTGAACCCGTTAGTAATGGACGATTTTATAAACTGTTGATCATTGAGCAAGTGAGCTCAGTCAGACGATGTTGGCAGGAACAGGGCAGCAACCCAACGACCATCAACCCACTGTTATTGACGTTTGATTTTACTGGAATCTGTGGACGGAGTTCCGATAGCAACGGATATTCGGTGCGGATCGGAGGAGAAGATTTAGGCTCTCGATATCGTCTGCAGGTAGAAAAACGCGGCGATGTACTGGTGTTAGTGGCTGCTCCCAGCCCCCTACAGCGCGGTTTACCCAAATTAGAACTAGGACGTTCTAATGGGATTGCCAACGATTTTGTCAAAATTGAGTTAGATGCAGGTTGGACGATGACCCGCCGTGTTTATAACGGCCAGACCCTGGGACACACTTACCTGACTAACAATCAGTCCTTAGATACGGTGTTGGCGTCGGTTGGGGCGAGCCCAACACCGCCTGCTACTCCGGCTCCTACCCCCCGGCCACTGCCAGCTCCCTCCCGCAATCCTTTGCCCCGTCCAGGAAATCCGGCCCCTGGTAATAACGCCAATGTGGACTATCAGGTAATTGTGCCGGGCAGTTCTAATATTTTGCGATCGCGGGTCAATGCTGTGGAACCCGGTGCCTTTCGCACCACGGTTAATGGTCAAGGGGTAATTCAGGCCGGACGGTTTCGGGAACAGTCTCGCGCCAATGAGCTGCGCCAGCGGTTGCAGCAGGCAGGACTCTCTGTCCAGATTGTTGAAGCTTCGCGAGTGAGTACTCCCGCCCGACCAACGCCGACGCCCTCTGGCGATGTGATTTATCAGGTGATTGTGCCGGGGAGCTCAAATATTTTGCGATCGCGGGTCAATCGGGTAGAGTCCGGTGCCTTTCGCACCACGGTTAATGGTCAAGGGGTAATTCAAGCTGGCCGGTTTCGTGAACAGCGGCGGGCGGCGGATTTACAAATACGACTTCAAGATGCCGGTTTAAATGCTCAGATTGTTCAAACCACTGGCACGGTTGCTAGCCCATCCCCCAGCCCATCGCCAACTACGCCAGCCCGTCGTGGAGAGGTTTTGGTGATGATTGATCCCGGTCATGGTGGGCGGGATCCAGGCGCTGTTGGTAATGGTTTACAGGAAAAAGAGATCAATCTGTTTATTTCTCGTCGGGTACAGCGCACTCTGGAGCAGCGGGGCTATCGTGTTGCCATGACTCGCAGTAGCGACTTTGAGCTAGATTTACAGCCCCGTGTGGATATTGCTGAACGGGCCAATGCCACTATTTTTGTCAGTATTCATGCTAATGCCATTAGTCTGAGTCGCCCTGAGGTAAACGGGTTAGAAACCTACTACTACTCTTCCGGTCGTAACTTGGCACGCTCGATTCACAGCAGTGTTTTACGCAGTACCGATCTGCGCGATCGCGGCGTGCGCCAGGCCCGTTTCTATGTTCTTCGTAATACTTCTATGCCTGCGGTTCTGGTAGAGACTGGCTTTATCACTGGCCGCGAAGATTCAAATCGCTTTCGCAGTAATGCCGCCCGCGAACAAATTGCCGACGCTATAGCCCAGGGAATAATTGACTATCTGCGTTGATGTTGCACTTAAAACGTAGGGTCATGGGTATGGTCTACGCATTCTCCCTTGACCCAGTCAGCACCACTGCCCTCGCAATTGGTTTGACTTTTACGAAATGGCAGCACTGTCGGATGCATGCGGTCTTCCTCAAATTGGAAGGCTGCCGCTGCATGGGCAGCCTGATAGCTATAACGAAACTTAATTAGCCCGGCGATACAGCCTATGCCCAACATACTGACCATGAGACAGAGTGTGGGAACGAGCATGCTTTTTGGGGCACCCGGGTAGCGCCCTAAGGCTATATAAAAAGAACCCAGACTGACTCTGACGGCAGGTTTTTGCGCCTTTTCTAACAACGCATGATGTAGTGCCTTAATCTGTTGGGGTGTAAAACTTTGGCGGTGTTCTGGCGGAATCCGATTAAGAATTTTGACCGCTAGATCGCAGGGAACATTAGCAGGAAACTGCGGTCTTCGTTGAGGGATTTGCATAGGACCTGACGTTTACTAGATTTACGGAGATCTTCAGTACCGGAGATTGTTCATGTACATATTTATACATAACTAATCTCAGTATTCTCCTCGCTAAAAGTACTGAAGTCCCCATTAGGAGTCTGTAAAGACCTAGGCAATTGTTAACTTCACTGAGGATGAGCCATATCGTAAATCATGCTGTCGTGCCAGCCAGGCTTGTTGAACTGGCGGTAGAGCGCCCACCCATGGCAAAACCTGCTGGGCTATGGCTAATTTCCAGGGGGACGAACGGATGACTTTAAGACCGTTGGCTTCTCGAAGCTGTAGGGTTTGCGATCGCACCACTTCTGGCAGACGTTCCTGTTGAATCTGTTGCAGCTTGTCATCAAGTACGGCTGCTGGCCAGCCAGGGACCAGGTGATTGGCGGCAACAATGGCATCCCGCAGCGCTAAATTAATCCCTTGAGCCCTGATGGGTGACATTGGATGGGCTGCATCTCCCAACAGCAACAAACCTGGTTTCCACCAGCGGTCACATTTCCCGATTACCACGTTTAAACGGACTGGAGGAGTAACCATTTTGCGCTGGGACAGCACGTGGTCTGCCAACCAATCGGGAGCCGGGCAAGCGGCTAAGGTTAACCAGTCCTGATCGCCTAGCTGCCTCAGTCCTCCTTTGGGCAAAATCAATCCATACTGGAGTTGCCCATCCCACGAGGTGTAGCAGCTGGCCGGGTATTGCTGCGCTTTTGCCATCAGATAAAACTGACAGGTGTTTTGCAACCGCTTTGGAGCCGGTAGCTTAAACCACAGCACATCATACTGTTCCGGCTGCAGGTCGATGGTTAAACCGGCTTTTCTCCGTACCAACGAACCGCGCCCATCGCAGCCGACCACCAGATCACCCCGAATTTCCGAAATCTGATCCTCCGTTTTTACCTGCACTCCAACAACTCGGTTGTTCTCCCAAAGCAGGTCCTGCACCTGACAACCCGGCTTAAACTCAAAGCCGTCATACTTGGCCGCTTCCTTGACAAAGGTCTGAAGCAAGGCCGGTTGGGAAACGACACTCAGGGACAGATCACCCAAGTCGGGTTCAGGGATGACAAAAACTTCTTTCCCCCCTAAATGGATATGCCAAGATTCCAGGCGACGATGGGGCATGGAATTGAGCAGAGACAAAACTCCGATTTGGGCCAGGGCGTCCATGCCTGCAGGCATTAACCCCTCGCCTCGAAAGACTCGATCAAATGTCGTTTCCCGTTCGAGCAAGGTGACACGGAGACCGGCCCGAGCCAACAAGAAGGCCAAGCTGGCCCCTGCTGGTCCCGCTCCAACAATAATTAC
>JBCCJR010000474.1:0-3914 GCA_039045805.1 Cyanobacteria bacterium P01_C01_bin.118 | reverse complement strand
GGTTCGCATTGGTCCCTATGCCCATCTGCGGGGACAGGCGGTGATTGGCGAAGGCTGTCGTATTGGTAACTTTGTTGAAGTAAAGCAGTCCACCCTGGGCACCAAAACCAACGCTGCCCATCTGTCCTATTTGGGTAATGCTACCCTGGGCAACGGTGTGAACATCGGAGCAGGCACCATCACTGCTAACTATGACGGTGTGAACAAGCATCAGACGGTCATCAAAGACAAAACTAAAACCGGCTCTAACAGCGTGCTAGTGGCCCCCGTTACCCTGGGGGAGAATGTCACCGTTGGCGCAGGAGCAGTGGTTACCAGCGATGTGGATGATAATTGTTTAATTGTGACCCGTGGAGAACGGCGGGTGATCAAGGGTTGGCAACCCAGGGTAACTAAAAAAACAACATCTGATAATGGCTAATGACAGCTACGGCTCAGTATTATGCGACCGTCTGTTAGTTGATAAGTGCCGACAGGTTCTATTATTGGATCTCCCGACTGCCAGCTAGTGGACGACGACTCTTGATCTACGGGGTTAACGACACCTGTAGAAAAGGAGGTTTGGTTATCACTCACCGGCTGCTGTGGCAAGTCATCCGCATTGGTAATAACAAAGCTACTGGCAGTGTTGTCTTGCTGAACGATACAGCTAACCGCCACCAGCGTATTTGGGTTAATTAGGGTCTCCGGTAGCTGGGTTAAACTGTTCTCTACAAATGTGGTATCAGGGGTGGTAATCACACCGGAGGCCAGTCTGCCATCAGCGCTGATATCTACCCGGTTATTTCCCTCTGTGGGGGCAACTGCCCCCGCTGGGAGAGTATCACTAAAGAAAGAACCAAAGGTGATATTACCTCCCCTGGCATCTTCAGAACGGGCCAAAATATCGCTGTCGTCCAGGGCCACCACTACCGCATTGAGGAGAATATTGCCCCCATTCCCCAAACTGTCGGTAGTGATGTCTCCGTCCCCCTGTAAAACAATTACTCCCGACCGCTGGTTACTGCGAGCATTAACTCGAATATCTCCCCCCGATGACCGGGCCGCATTAGTTTCAATACTGCCATTAACAACTTTCAGGTTTTCAGTGGTAAAGTCGATACTGCCAGCAATACCGTCCCCCTCACTAATGGCCGTAATTCTTGCCTGCTCCATCAGCGTTAGATCAGGTGTTGCAATAATTATAGGTCCTCCGTTGCCTTGAGCCGTTCCTAACGAAGCGCTGGTAATTTCGCTGGGGCCATTTTCATTTTGACCTGTGATCACGATGCTGTCACTGGCATTCACAGAGATAGTTCCAGCATTCTCTGTACTTCTGGTAAACGCCTCCACCTGAGCTCCCTCGGCAAGGGTCAGGGTATCTAGCTGCAGGTTGACATCTCCCGCTGTCCCCTGACCAAAGGTGCTGGCACTGACAAAAGCACCATCGGTCACGGTCAGAGTACCGGTGGTAATGCCAATGTCTCCTCCTTCGCCGATAGCTTGTTCCTCAACTGTTGTAGTGATTTGGCTGGGGACAATTTCATTGAGATCGGCTGCACTGGGACCTTGGCCTGACAAAACTACCCGAGCGGTTGCATTGACTGTAATATTGCCTGCGTTGCCAAGATTTTCTGTATCTGCCAACAGTGCCGAACCATCAAGCAGTTCCAATGCTTTAGCCTGGATGGTGATATTGCCGCCAGTGCCATTACCGCCAGTGTCGGAAACCTCGCTAATAATGATGGAATTGACTAAAAAGACACCTTCTTCGGTGGTGATTAAAATAGGTCCAGCACTACCTGTACCCTCTGTTGTAGAAGAGATTTGGGCTCGATCAACTATATTGAGAGAATTAGCCGTAATCTCTATGCCGCGACTATTGCCAATGGCTCCCGGTTCTACACCGCTAAAAATTGCACTGGGGATATTTGCAGCCGTTCGACCATCTAAGGTGATATCTCCCCTGGCATCAATAGCAATGCGACCTGTATCGCCGATGCCAAATGTAGATGCGTCTATTTGTGAGCCGTCATTGGCTACCAGGGAGTCCACCTGAATTTCAATATCACCAGCATTGCCCTCTCCAAATGTGTTAGAGAGAATTAAGCTGTTATTGGTTAGATTTAGTGAATCGGCACTGATGTTAATCTGTCCACCGTTTCCCCCACCCTGGGTTACGGATGAGATCCGGGAGCTCTCTAGTTCAATGGACTCAGCCATAATTTCAATGGCACCAGCATCTCCTTGAAATGGAAAAGTAGCCAGGCTCAAAAGATTACTTGCATTTGAGAGCGTTATAGTCTCCCCCTGGAGTGAAATTCCCCGACCAGTAACCAATGTTATGGTTGATTGATTATCCACTAAGATATTTGCTCTCCGAAGAATATCAGGCGTCCTTAAGAAAAAACTGTTTCTATCAAATTCGACGGTACCTGGCTCTGCAACGGTCTGTAATGCTATAGCCCCTTCTAGGGAAAGGATGGTGCTGTTATTAAGGGTAATATCACCCCCTAAGAAAGCAAGATTCTGGTCCCTAAAGGGGAATGTCAAATTTGTTTGATTAAGCTCAATAGTGGCGATTTGAGCCTGGGTAAATAAAAATGCAGATGGATCAACCGTGAGCTGGGGAGAGACTGCTACCGCTGCTGCTGCACTAAAGTTTCCTTGCTCTCCAAATACTACGGTATCGGCAGTAGTTGCCAGGAAAGCTCCATTGGCAACTACAGCAGAATTGGGACCAAATATAATGCCATTAGGATTAATAAAGTAGAGGTCTGCGCCTCCATTAGACGTCTCTAAAATTCCTAGTATGTCTGAAGGGTTGTTGCCGGTTACACGGCTAAAGATAGACTGAACTATAGGTGAATGTTGAAAGGAGACAAACTTTCCTGCATCTACATTAAACTCTTCGAAGCTATGGAACAGGTTTTGTCCCCGCTCTGCACCACCGGTAATAATTTCATTAACGGGTCCTAGAGGTAGAAATTGAGATTGCTCTACTCCTAAGGTATCGTCGGGCACAATTAAACTCTGGGCCTGAGCGGCCTGTACAGATGCTGTTGTACATAGAAGACAGCATAGTCTGATTAGCCAAAGACTCAGGGGTGGAGGCAGCAGATGCGATCGCATAGGACTCTGAGAATTACACTCGTCATTACCCATGACAATAGATTTTAGCAAACCTCCTACGGGTATCAGCCCCAAATGCCTGAAATCCTCAAAACAAAAGGCGTCCCCTGAGCCAAGTCGAAGGGAACGCCTTTTGCATTAGAGACTGTAGGAGCTGGCTTGTCTAAAAACGGTTTTCCGCCGATACAATATCAGGCACAATCTGTTCAATCGCTGCTTCTGTTGCCTCAGTTAGCAGCTCATCCGCTGCCCGTCTATCACTGGAGCTAACATCAGGACCCCGACGCAGATCGATGGAGCCACCGCTCTTAGACGCATCGCCCTCACCTTCAGCGGTGGCAATAATTTCTCGGGTCACCGGGTCAATCAATCGCACATTGACCTGCACAGTGGCCTTAGTCTCATCGGTACAGCTACGACCCACAAACGGAATGTTTACACACTGGCGATCCTCTTGGAGGTCAAACTGAGTAATAGTTCCAGCAATCACAGCATCCAGATTCATCTGCTGGGCCCGGTCAATCGCTGCATTTTCATCAATTCTGTTATCGCTAGAGTCGATCACCTGGCTGCTGTCCACCACCGAGTAGGCCCCATCATTTACTAACTCAGTAATCAGCAACTCGCTGATGCCACGGGCCGCGCCCTGGCCACGATAGTAGCTGGAATACCACCAATAGTCTGAACTGACATCACCATGGGCCAGGGGTAGGACAGTTACCTTGGGCCGCTCATTTTGGGCCAGCTGAACTGGAGCAGCTGTATCAGAATCTGCCTGGGAAGGAGCGGCCAGCATAGCTTGG
>JBCCJR010000473.1:0-3927 GCA_039045805.1 Cyanobacteria bacterium P01_C01_bin.118 | reverse complement strand
CAACTTATTAGAAACTTTAATGCAGTCAGCGTAGAGACCGGCAGGGGGGAAAGCCGTACAAAATCAAAATTTTGATTGTGAATGCTTACGTTCGGCAAACCGCCCGATAAGGTTACGGCTTTCCGCCCTTCGAACGATTCTGAGAATTATTTACATTAATCAACAAATACACAGGCGTATATAGTTAACCTCCCCTGGAGCTGATGGCATAAAAATGAACACCGTTCAGACTGATACAGATTTAGTACGCACTTATTTAAAGGAGATTGGTCGTATTCCCCTGCTGACACAAGAGCAAGAAGTAACCTTTGGCAAGGCCGTACAGGCATTAATGCGGCTGGAAAGGTTAAAAGCAGAGCTAACGGATACAGCTGACGAGCCGACTATGGCAGCATGGGCAGAGGCGGCTGACATAAGCACTGAGGAACTTAGAACAACTTTAAGCGACGGACAACGTGCTAAGCGCCAGATGGTGGAGGCCAATCTCCGACTGGTGGTTTCTGTTGCGAAAAAGTATCTCAAGCGCAATGTTGAGATGTTGGACTTGATCCAAGAGGGCACTATTGGTTTACAACGAGGTGTGGAAAAGTTTGATCCAGCTAAGGGATATCGATTTTCTACCTATGCTTACTGGTGGATTCGTCAGGCAATGACGCGTGCGATCGCAGAAAAAAGTCGCACTATGCGTTTACCCATTCACGTCCACGAAAAGATCAACAAAATCAAAAAGACACAGCGACAGTTGGCTCAAAAGCTTGGCCGAACTGCCACCATAGAAGAGATCGCCCAGCATCTCGATTTAACCTCTGACAAGATTCGGCATTATCTTAGCTACAATCGTAAAACACTCTCTCTTGACTTACGCATGGGAGAGAATCAAGATACAGAACTCGGCGATCTTCTGGAAGATGAAGGCCCGTCCCCTGAGGACTATGCAGCTAAAAGTCTAATGTCCTTGGATGTGACTAATATTCTAAGTTCTCTCACTGAGCAGCAACAAGAAATTATCTCCTTGCACTTTGGCCTTAAAGGTGGAGCTAAGATGACCCTTGCCCAAATTGGTGAGCGTCTAAATCTCAATCGTGAACGCGTACGTCAAATTGAACGAGACGCCTTTAAGCTTATTCGCCGAGAATATGCAACCGCTAGCGACCATCTCGCCACAGCCTAAACTTTTCTACAGACCCGAGCGATTAAAACAGATTGTTTAGCTGAAAAATTTTCGCGTTCTGTCGCTGCTGCATAATGCAACGGTAAGCATTGACGATTGATTTGGCTAACTGTCCTTCGGCAACAGCAGCAGCATGGCGGGATTTATAGCCAGACAGCAATAGCGGATGAATCGTCGGTTGTAGCAGCGTCGTCATCAGTTCAGCAAACAGCGCTTCATCCCACCCAAAGCTAGCTCCATACGCTTCTGGAGCTGCAGTTAAATGGGATTTGGCAACACAGCAGATGACGCTGCGTAACGGATAGAAAAGACATTGATTAGCCATGGCAATGCGTTAGGTGTGATGCAGCCTTTCATACATTGCCCAAATAGCAGTGCCCTATTGTTACTGCTGGCATTAGCCCAACCATTAGCCAACCAGGCCAATACTAAAAGCGCTTCGACGATTGTCGAAGCGCTTTTGGTTAACTTGATAACAAGGATTAAAAATTACTCAAGCGGTTTAGGCAGTAACGGGATATACACTCACTTTCTTACGGCTTTTACCCTTACGCTCAAAGGTAACAACACCGTCAATCAGCGCAAACAAAGTATCATCACCACCGCGACCAACATTTTCTCCAGGGTGAACCTTAGTACCACGCTGACGAACAATTATATTGCCAGCAGTAACTGCTTCACCACCATACTTTTTAACACCCAGGCGTTTTGAATTTGAGTCGCGACCGTTGCGCGTACTACCCGTACCTTTCTTATGAGCCATTACCTAAATCTCCGTGCTTATCTACAAATTATAGACTGATAAAACTAGGCCCCTATTCTTAGGACCCTATTCTTCTTCACTGGCAGCCGCAGGACCGTCTTCTGCAGTGAGCGTCTTACCGCCAACATTGATAGAATCAATCATCAGACGTGTCAACTCCTGACGGTGACCACGCTTTTTGCGTGTCTTTTTCTTAGGCTTCATCTTGTAGACGATGACCTTTTTACCGCGCAGGTGACGCACTACAGTGCCACTAACGCTGGCTCCGTCTACTAGGGGTTGTCCGATGCTTACCGCATCGCCGTCATTGACGAGTAATACCTTATCAATAGTGATACTGGCATCCTCATCCACTGCCAGACGGTTAATGTCGTAAAAGCGACCGGGCTCTACCCGCAGCTGAGTGCCACTCGCTTCAATAATTGCGTATGCCATTGATTCTCCCTTGCCGTACAGGTAGCAAATTTGCTTCAAACCTGATCCGAGCAGTTTTTTGCACAGAATCTAATCATCGTTAATTTGGGTAGCTACTGTCAAGGGAAATTTAAAGGAACTATCTGGAAGACGACGGCTTAGCCAGTTTTCTAATTTCCGAAACTCTTCACAGTTTTTGATATATGGACACCGCAAACGTTTCGTCCTGATTTACGAGGAGACATAGCGTCTTAAGTACTTAATATCGTGTTCTCCATACCTGAGGAAGCTTCGGGACTATGTCTGACCTATTGATGTTGATGGCGCAGTTGACCGCACCAGAACCCCTCAATGGCCCCAATCCAGATGTTGATATTGCCCCTATGGCACAGGCTGCTGTGGATGCGGCTAATCAGCTTGAACAGGCTGTGCCCCAGCCGTCAGTACAGGGAGATATGGCCCTAACGCCTGAATTTTCTCGAGAGGTGGAGCGACGACGGCAGAAACTATTGCATTTGCAGGCAACCGCCCGTCGCCCTGAACCGACAGCCTATGCCATGACACCTCGAGCTGTGGAAGTGGCTCGCCGTCAGCCGGTAGCGGCCCCTGGCCCCAAGCCCGTCAGCGGGCCTCAACTATTTGAACAGCGCTGGGCGGCATTGCAAGCTGGGTCTCTATACACACGCATATCGCCAGATAGTTTCCACGGCCAGTGGGCAAAGGCTAGCTATCAGCCCAGCTATGAGGAATGGAAAGGGCTGCTAAAACGAGAAGCCAGTGCGATCGCAGCCGGTCAGGGCAGCAACCGCCTCACTGTAGTAATTGGCGACTCCCTCAGCATGTGGCTGCCGCCCGAAATGTTGCCCCGCGATCGCTTCTGGCTCAACCAGGGAATTTCCGGCGACACTACCGGCGGCATTTTGCAACGCCTATCCGCCTTTGCTGATACCAACCCAGACACCATTCATCTAATGGCTGGAGTCAACGACCTCAAAAACGGAGCCAGCGATCAAAAGATTCTCACCAACCTCCACCAAATCATGGCTCGGTTACGTCAGCAGCATCCCACTGCACGAGTAGTCGTACATTCCATCTTGCCTACCCGTTGGGAAAATATTCCTAGCCAGCGAGTGCGCTCCCTCAATACCCAGATCGCTCAACTCACCGACTACCATCAGCTCGACTACCTGGACCTGCACCCCAGCTTTAGCAACGACACTGGAAATTTACGTCAGGACCTCACCACCGACGGATTACATCTCAATCGATTGGGCTATCAAGTATGGCAACTAGCCCTGCTTCAGGTCTAATCGATAGGTCTTAGACAAGCATTAAAATCTCAACCAGATAAAATCCATTGATCGAGCAGCGCTTTCCAAGTGAGCAACTAGCCCCGTAGAATGTAGGGCTAAGATTCACCCACTAGCAAGTGCCCCATGAAATCATATCTGGCTGCAGCGTTGCAGATGACCAGCGTACCTGACCTGGGGAAAAACCTCACCCAGGCAGAAGAGCTGATTGATCTCGCCGTTCGTCGCGGAGCCGAATATATTACTTTGCCCGAAAATTTTTCCTTCCT
>JBCCJR010000472.1:0-3927 GCA_039045805.1 Cyanobacteria bacterium P01_C01_bin.118 | reverse complement strand
GCCAAAAGACGCGAAGATAAATTTGCAACAAAAGAAGAGAACCAAAGCAAAGAGAGGATGGAAATATCGTCAAAACGTAATTTGAAGATTCCGCTCTCTGCTGACTCATCGGAGTCCGATACATCAGGCACAATGGCAAAATCGCTTTCGCCAAGGGCAGATGCTTGAACATTCTTGATGATAGCCAACGTCTCACCGGTGCTAGCAACACCCAATAGGGTATCCTACCGTCCTGGGTGAGCGTCAGTTCAAGGCCTATATCCTAGAGTATCTAGACGTTAAATCAGACCATTATCCAAGTAATTTAAGGATGTGGAGATGTAGACTACACACCACTGTTTGCTAGTGCTGGCTTATTCAATGCTCCCCGCATATAACCTAACCACTCAATTAAGTTTTCCAACTGCTTATCGGGTTTCATCACCCCCAGCCCACGCACTGTCACCTTGCCTGAAGCATAGACAAATCGTGACTTCAGATGTCCCGGTACTTTCTCATGCAGAAGCTTCCAGGCTGGAGCCTCCATCGGTGTTTCTAGCACTACATGTTGCTTACCCTCTGGTTTAATTTTGGCGAATCCCAGAGGCTTGGCAATCTGTTTTAGCTCCAGCATCTTCACTAGCTGTTCCACGGCGGGAGGTATGGGACCAAAGCGGTCATTTAAATCGGTCACAATCTGCATTAGCTCACGCTTGGTATCGGCTGCCACCAGGGACCGGTAAATGCTCATCTTTTGGTCGGTATCATCAATGTACTTATTGGGAATAAAGGCTGTGAGTTTGAGATCCACCTGGGTCTCATCCACCTGGGGAATCTCCTGCCCACGGGTTTCGGCAATGGCTTCCTGGAGCATCTCCATGTATAGATCAAACCCAATCACCTCCATCTGTCCCGATTGCTTCACACCCAGTAGATTACCGATGCCGCGAATCTCCATATCCCGCATGGCAAGCTGATAGCCAGAGCCTAGCTGGGTAAATTCCTGAATTGCCCGCAGTCGTTTCCGGGCTTTATCGGAAAGTTTGTCCTGTTTTGGGAAAAACAACCAGGCATGGGCCTGAATGCCAGAACGGCCTACCCGACCCCGCAGCTGATACAGCTGAGATAGGCCAAACCTTTGGGAGTCTTCGATCAAGATGGTATTGACTCGGGGAATGTCTAACCCAGACTCGATAATGGTAGTACATACCATTAGATCAGCTTCACCATTGCTAAAGGCTAGCATCGTGGCCTCTAGCTCCCCCTCCGGCATCTGACCATGAGCCACCGCTAGCCGAATGGAGGGGATCATTTCACGAATGCGAGCGGCAATCTCTTCAATCCCATCCACACGAGGGACTACATAGAAAACCTGTCCCCCTCGATCCAGTTCTTGTCGAATAGCAGCCCGCACCTTTTCTGGATCGTAGGGAGCCAGGTGAGTCATAATCGGACGACGGGACGGTGGAGGAGTGGTAATTAGACTCATTTCTCGCACGCCGGATAAAGACATATAGAGCGTACGAGGAATCGGTGTAGCACTTAGGGTGAGTACATCCACCTGGGTCTTCATTGCCTTAATCTTCTCTTTTTGGTTAACGCCAAATCGCTGTTCTTCATCCACCACCAACAGCCCCAGATCTTTGAACTTAACTGCTTTACCCAGTAGCTGGTGAGTGCCGACAACAATATCTAACTCTCCTGTGGCCAGGCGCTGAATAATGTCTTTTCTCTCACTGGCGGTACGGAACCGGTTTAATAATCCCACCTGGATTGGATAGGGGGCATATCTTTCTTTTATAGTGTGGTAATGCTGTTGGGTGAGAATTGTGGTGGGAGCTAACATTGCTACCTGTTTGCCAGCGGTGATGGCCTTAAAGATCGAGCGAATGGCGACTTCGGTTTTGCCAAAGCCTACATCGCCACACACCAGTCGGTCCATGGGACGAGCACTTTCCATATCCCGTTTTACATCCTGGGTGGCTTTGAGCTGATCGGGAGTGGGCTGATAGGGAAAAGAATCTTCTAATTCCTGCTGCCAGGGCATATCTACTGGATAGGTGAAGCCTTCTAGTTCGGAACGCTGGGCATAGAGCTTGAGCAGATCCACTGCCACTTTTTGGATGGCTTTTTTAGCCCGAGTTTTGGTTTTCTCCCAGACTTTGCCTGTCATTTTGTTAAGCTCAGGCCGTTTCTCCGCCGAGGCTCGAAACCTTGAGAGAGAGCCCATTTGGTCGGCGGCAACTCGCAGCAATCCATCCGCATACTTAATCACCAGATACTCTCGGGTTTCAGCATCAATGGTGAGACTTTCTAACTTGAGAAATTGACCGATACCGTGATTACGGTGCACCACATAGTCGTTGGGGCGGAGCTTGTTGGGATCAACTTTCTTGGAGGCCGCCCGCCGTCGTTTGCGTACATAGCTGGGGGTGGCTAATGTGTGCTGACCAAAAAACTCTCGGTCGGTCACCACACCAATGCGAAATGTAGGCAGAATAAAGCCTTCTAGTTCTGCCAGACCAGAATATTTAACCCCGACGGGCACATACTGGCTATGGAGTTTTGCTATGGCGGGATAGTCCTTAGGGTTAGGAATAAACTGTGCCGGACAGTCGTGCTCTTGGAGCAGAGCTACGGATCGGGTGGGCTGGGCCGAGATCAGCCAAATTTGGTGTTTGCGATCGCACTCCCCCCGCACCGTCTCAGCCAGTTTGCCAAACTGATGAGGAATCGCTGGCACCGGACGACTCGACAGGTTTAACCCCTTGCCCTCTTCCGCAATCTCTGACATCAGCACTTGGGAAAATAGCGACAGTTCCTCTAATGCCTCATCAAAGGAACGATGCAGCTTAGGCACCTCTTTCCCCGGCAGCGTAATCTCCTCGCTGTTGCCCAGGGTGTCATTTACCTCATGCCAGTAATTATCCACCTGGTCATACCAGCGACCACTGTGGGCTCGACACTGATCGGGCTCGTCGATAGTCACCAACGTATCCTCATGCAGGTACTCTAGCAGCGACGCCGGTTGGTCAAAGGCAATTCCCAGAAACCGCCGTAGCCCTTCCACCCGCTGGCCATTTTCATAGGCTTCCTGGGTGTCCGGCGGCATTAGGTCCATCAGTACACCCTTTTCATTCAGCTTCGCCGCAATCAGCGGGCTAAAGTCCGTTGTTGTCAGTAATAGAGTGGCAATTTTATCTAAAGAACGCTGGTTCGCCGGGTCAAACTCCCGCAGTCGTTCCAACTCATCACCAAATAGTTCCAACCGCACCGGTAGTTCCGCCGATACCGGGAATACATCAATAATGTCTCCCCGCTGGCTCCACTGACCCTCCGTTTCTACCGTCGGCACTTTTTCATAGCCCAGGGTGGCCAGGGTACGAGCTAGTTCCTTAAGATTTAGCTCCATTCCCTGTTCTAGCTGTAGACAGTAGGGCTTAAACGCCTCTACCGGTGGCAAATGGGGCTGCAGTGCCCGCTCTGTTGCCACAATCACAGTGGGCTGTTCCCCATCCTTCAGCAAATCCGCCAGTATCTGCAGCTGGCCCCAAGTCATTTCCGATTCCTGGTCAAAGGGGTCGTAGGGGGAGGCCTCTGACGTAGGATATAACGATACTCTGGGCCAGCCCATGGCCTCTAGCTGTGCCGTCCAACGTCCTGCCTCCTCCAGGGTGGCCGTCACCAGCAGCATAGGCCGTTCCTGGGCCTGGGCCAACGCTGATGCCACCAACCCCTTTGGCAGTCGAGGTAATCCATTGAGTATTAGCTGCTGTTGCTTATCCAGCTTAGTCAGCAATTCTTGGGTTAAAGCAGCCTTACTCAGGGCACGGACAACGGACGCAAAAGCCATGAAAGCGGTCAAAATGGGTTACAGCATTTATAGATTGTAGAACCTGATTTGCGGAACATGGCGGCTAATCCTCGGTCCGAATTTGATTGGACCCG
>JBCCJR010000471.1:0-3927 GCA_039045805.1 Cyanobacteria bacterium P01_C01_bin.118 | reverse complement strand
AATCTGTTGCAGCGACTGCGGTCGTTCCTATGGTTGCACTTACGTTCGGAACGGGAGTGGTTCAAGCAGCTACCTTCGATCTTATCGAAGCCACCATTCCCGACATTCAACTCGCTCTTGATACTGGACTGATCACTTCAGGAAAATTAGTACAACAGTATCTAAACCGTATTGAAGCCTATGATGAACAAGGACCTGCCCTAAATTCAATCATTCAGCTCAATCCCAATGCATTAGAAACAGCCAAAGCCCTTGATTTGGAGCGAAGTCAGTTAGCTGCCCGAGGCCCACTCCATGGGATACCTATTTTGCTAAAGGACAATATTGATACAGCAGACCTGCCGACCACTGCAGGGGCGTTGATTTTAGATGGCTCGGTGCCTCCGGATGATGCCTTTCTTACCCAGCGGCTGCGGGATCAAGGGGCGATTATTTTAGGTAAAACTAACTTAACCGAGTTTGCTAGCTTTGTTTCCGTGACGTTTCCCAATGGTTTTAGTGTCGTTGGGGGCCAAACCTTAAATCCCTACGGTCCCGGAATATTTAATGTGAGCGGCTCCAGTTCGGGGTCGGCGGTTGCAGTCGCGGCCAATTTGGCCCCCATTGCCATTGGTACAGAAACCAACGGATCAATCCTAGACCCGGCAAGTTCTAACTCCGTGGTTGGGCTCAAACCTACGGTGGGACTGATTAGCCGAGATGGGATTATTCCCATCTCGGCAACCCAGGATACTGCTGGACCTATTACCCGCACCGTAGAAGATGCCGCTATTTTATTGGGAACCCTCACTGGCATCGATCCAAACGATCCGGCAACAGCGGCCAGTGCAGGCTTGTTTTTTGAAGATTACACTCAGTTTCTTAATCCAGACGGGTTAGCAGGGGCGCGACTGGGAGTAATCCGAGATCCGTTTATCAGTGACTTTTTGGCTGAAGACGAGCTTCTCCTGGTGGACCAGGCGTTTACTGACCTGGAACGGTTAGGGGCCGAGATTATTGATGTGGAACTGCCTAACCTGGACGAGCTACTCGCGTTAGACGCCAGTGTTTTGGTCTACGAATTTAATACTGGCATTGAGGCCTACCTGGGCAGCCTTGGTGAAAATGCCCCGGCAGCAACCCTGGCAGATATTGTCGCTTTTAATCAAGCTAATGCAGATATTGCTATTCCTTTTGGTCAGGAGGTTTTAGCATTTTCCTTGGCAATCGGCGGTGATTTGACCGATCCGCTCTACCTGGAGGCATTGGAACGGGATGTTCGTGTCACTGCAACTGAAGGGGTTGATGTGCTTTTGGAGGAGTTTGATCTGGATGCGCTGCTGTATTTCGATGGTATTGCTGCTGTTTCAGGCGCACAGTCTGGCTATCCCAGTATTTCGGTGCCTGCTGGTTACACGGAGTCAGGTCAACCTTTGGGGCTGACTTTTCTTAATAGTGCTTTTACTGAACCGCAACTGATTGAACTGGCTTATGCGTATGAACAGGGCACTTTGCTGCGGGTTCCTCCTGCAAGTACTCCTGCGATCTCAGCTCAGGTTTCTGTTCCTGAATCTGGTAGCAGCAAAGCTCTCTTGGTGGTTACATTAGCCGTCGCTGGCTATCAATTACGCCCCCGTAAGCTGGCTACAGATTAGATCGAGGCATAATGGGCCAGTTTGAGATAGTCAATCAATCAATCTGACACAGTTTTGACGGGTAAGTAGGTATGCAAAATTAATTAGAAAAGACTTTGACTAAATTGCTCCAATTTAGCGAGTTTTCCGATATCTTAGAGACTTTAATCCATCGCAGTCAGCCAGTGACAGAGCTACGTCAGTTGATAGAGGATAATTAGGACAGCAATTCCTAATAACGATGGAAAACGAGCACTCGAAACTGGTGAGAAAGGGGCTATTAGCTAGGCGTTGGGCCTTCAGTTTACTGACAGCGGTGGCAATGTCATCTTGTCGGACCCAAGCCAATCAGCCAACTGCGGCTCCATCGGCTACTACCGACTGCCGTGACATTAGCCATGAAATAGGGGAAACCGAGATTTGCGGGATTCCCCAAAAAATTGTTACGTTGGGTCCCTATACGCTGGAGCCTCTATTGGCCCTGGGGGCGCAGCCTGTTGCCTATGCCGACCATATTGCCTTTCATCAGAGCGACTACAGTGACCCCAGTCAGCAAATTCCCTATTTGGGAACCCAAATTACTCAGCCGATTGCCAATGTGGGTCTGGCTCCTAACCCTTCTATTGAGTCCCTTGCCAAGGTCCAACCCGATCTGATTTTGGGCACTAAGCTGATGAATGCAGAGCAGTATGAAACGCTCTCTAAGCTTGCCCCGACAGTATTAGTTGAGTATGACAATACTGAAAAAAAACTAAAAACAATTGCTCACGCACTTAACCGCCCTGAGCAGGCAGACCAACTATTAGCCCAAACAGCCAAACAGGTGGACGTCGCTCAAAACACCTTTGCCTCCTTGGTGACCACCCATCCTAAAGTAGCCCTGTTGAGTGTCTCAGAATCACTAGAAATCACATTTCTCTATGATGGCGGACTATGTCGTTCATTAGTTGAAACCTTGGGCTTTCAATTAGTCGCTCCATCTGGGCTGAATCAGGATGATTCGAATACGTCCGTACCAATTTCTCTCGAAGCCTTACCCCAATTTAATGATGCGGATTTGGTCATGTTGTTGGGGCACAATTTTAGCGACCTTAAAAAATTTGAGGGTATGGATCGCTTTGAAGAACAACAACTATCAAAATTAAAGCAGGCCTGGGAGAAGAATGCGATCGCACAGTCCCTAGACGCTAGTAAAGCCGGACGAGTCTATTTTATTCCGGCTTACTTATGTGCAGGTTTACCTGGCCCCATTGGTACTGAGCTTTACCTGAAAGAACTTAAAGAACAACTACTCGCACCAAATTAGCGGAGGCGCGCAGAACACCACAATGTCCAACAAATTAAGCCTGCTACCTATTGCCGATGGCCTCACCCTTGCCCTCAAGCAAGAGGGTTATGACCCAACTTAGACAAATAGCTTATACAAAGTCTTATCTGAGATTGCGCCCACATTATTGTTTGACGCTACAGCGCCAGAGACTTCTTTGAGGGCGATCGCTCAGGCTATCAATCGCACTGAGCAGGCTGAACGGGTGCTGACCCAAACGGAGCAACAAATTTTCGTAGCTCGTAAGGACCTTGCTGCTGTAGTTGCTGCTCACCCAACGCTGCTACTGCTCAGTTCCTTTGATTTACAAAATATGTATTTGGGCAATTCTGCCCACGGAATATGCAGTTCTTTGATTGAAGAAATAGGGTTTCAATTAGTAGCACCACTGGAATTTGAAGATTCTGATTCTATTTTTCCTGCCCCGATTTCCCTCGAAACATTGCCGCAGTTGAATGCAGCAGACTCTGTCATCATGCTAGGCAGCAATTTCAGCCCGCCCAAACTCTCGAATAGTGATGATCAATTTGAAACAGATCAGCTGGCTGACATTAAACAGTCGTGGCAAGTGAATGCGATTCTCCCCTGGAGAGGCTTCACCAACGCACAGTCTCTCGATGCCAGCAAAGCCGGACGGGTGTACTTTATCCCAGCTTATCTATGCCTCGGACTCCCCGGCCCCATCGGTACCGAACTCTATTTAGACCAACTCAAACAACAGCTCCTATCGCCTTGATAGTCGGTCTTCTCCATGCCTCCATGTCTCCGTGTCTTCCTTCCCAATGAGTGCTTTGCTCTATACTATCTAGAATATTTCTCAATTATGACGAGCTTTGAGCAAGCATGATCCTTGAGCTAACCGAGATCGACTTTTTTAACCTGATGGTGCAAGCCCAAGAAAAGGGTGAGCATATCTATCAGCCGTTCGACCTTGGCTATCAAGTCCATATGCCACAGCAAATTGGTCAGGGAGACAGTTTTACCTTT
>JBCCJR010000470.1:0-3946 GCA_039045805.1 Cyanobacteria bacterium P01_C01_bin.118 | reverse complement strand
CCTTCTCTGTTGAGAATCTCAACGGTCTCCTCAGCAATAAGGACAATATCTCCTAGCTCACCCTGTCCCATCGTGATAATGGAGCTATCGACAATCAAAATATTTTTTCCCTGGATAAGTAAATCCCCCGTTGGACTGGTTGATTCCACATCACTATTGACTATTGACAGATTATTGGTGGAGAGAACGGTAAGGGCATTGCCCACCTCGATGTCACTGTCTTGTACGGTTAACTGATTGGCTGCCAGAGTTAGGTTTGCGGGTATGTCTAATCTGCCTAGAACTGCGATATTGCCAGAGCTATCTGTCAGGTAGTTACTAAAAACTGTATTAGGATCAACAGCAAGTAAAGCGCTCTGCGTCGGGTTTGTGGCGCTAAAAACCTGGTCCCCTAGTTCAATGGCCTCTGCCGTAGTCGCATAAAACGATCCGTCAACACCTAGAATTGCATTTTCGCCAAAGACAATGCCATTGGGATTGAGCAAAAACAAATTGGTATCTATCGAATCAAAATTGCCGTTGCTAAGCTTTACCGTCCCTAAAAATCCTTGAATCTCAGAAATGTCGTTGCCGGTAACGCGGGCCAGGATATTTGTGATCGCATCCCCACCCGCAACAAAAATAACCCCACTTCCCTGGCCAACATTAAACGCTTCAAAACTGTGAAATTGATTCTGTCCGCGAATAGCTCCGCCAAAAATGGTATCAAGGGCTCCACCAAGGGGAATAACTATCGAAGACTCATTAGGTCCCAGGGTGGCATCTGGAATAATGACATTCTGCCCATTGGCGGCTGTGGCCAGGGCCATTGTAATACAAGCAGCACCTAGACCGACTTCCCAGCCACAAAATCGTTGCAACGATAACATTTTTAGTGGATTTTCGAAGAACGATTATGGATTATAACGCCCTCAGTAGGGGCATTGCATGCAATGCCCCTACTGAGGGTCGGTATCTCAGCTATCAAAACTGCTTAGGAACCATACGCTGCGTATCCTTAGGCGGTCGCTGATAATTAATTGCCGCCTGCCGCTTAGGCAACACAATTGGCTCATAGGGCAGCTCCTCATAGGGAATCAAACTCAGCAAATGGCTAATGCAGTTTAGCCTTGCCCGTTTTTTATCATCGGCATCCACAACATACCAGGGAGAATTACTGGTATCGGTCATGGCAAACATATCATCCTTGGCCTTGGAGTACTCCACCCAGCGTGCCCGTGCTTCCAAATCCATGGGGCTCAGCTTCCATCGTTTGGTCGGATCGTTAATGCGGTCCTGAAATCTCTTTTCCTGTTCTTTATCGCTCACTGAGAACCAGTACTTGATCAGGATAATGCCTGAACGCTGCAGCATATGCTCAAACTCAGGGCAGGTACGCATAAATTCGGTGTATTCGCTATGGGTGCAAAAGCCCATCACCCGTTCTACACCGGCCCGGTTATACCAGCTGCGGTCAAATAAAACAATTTCGCCCGCCGCCGGTAGTTGGTTGACATAGCGCTGAAAATACCACTGGGTACGTTGTCGGTCCGTAGGCTTACCCAAGGCAACAATTTTACAACCACGGGGGTTTAAGCATTCAGAAATTCGCTTAATCACCCCACCTTTGCCAGCTGCATCTCGACCTTCAAAAATTACAACTACTTTGAGGCCAGCGTGCTTAACCCACTCTTGCATTTTCACCAGCTCTTGTTGCAAGCGATCTAGCTCAGTTTCATAGACAGCTTTGCTAAGCTTTCTACTATCCTTCGACTCCTTTTTCTCGGCAGACTTATTTTGGGGTATTTTACCTTTGACGCTTTTCTTTTTTGCACCTTTGGAGGATCTTTTCATAGGAATCGTAGCGACTTGGTGGGCCGATTTTTTGACGGCCTTACGCTTGGTGGCCTTACGTTTAGCAGCTCTGTTTTTAACAGAGCGCTTTGGCCGATTTGGATTTTCCTCTAAAGGCTTAGCATCAATGTCTTTTAGGTTTTTATGCGCACTTGGCTTAACCATAGAATTTCCCATAATGTTTCTATAGCCGTTAGCATACGTGCTTAATCGCAGGTTCACGGATGCGCTTAGGTTACTCTAAATACTTGCGAGCAAATAAAAAACAAAATGTAACTATTTTCTTAAGAAAAATGCAGTTGAGAACACTATTCTCTGCAAGATGCCGTTATCCTCATACCTTTATAGACACCACCATCATTCTAAAAAGAAACGATAGGAGCTAGGCTTTGTAAGAAGTAGCCTCTATCGTTTCTCTCATCAATATAGCGTTTGAACCATGTCTTAAAGATGGACAATGCATAGCACCCGAGCCGAGGTTAGACCATCGTTGAGGACGCTAGCACTAGTCTTCTTTACACGTAAACAAACGCTCTATCAGTTAGGTCGGGGTTACCCTCCATTTGAATTACAGCAATCAGCTCCTGATTACCGTTTTTATCTACAAATAGCCCCTGAGCATTGGTAGTTCCCTTGGGCTCTGCGCCCAGACTATAGCTAAACTGATTATTTAGCTGAATAGTGTCTCCTTCCGCTACATTCAGGTCTGTAATCAGAGCATAGTCTTTGTCCCCACCTAGGGTATAGAAGGCGTGGCGATTATTGCCAAGAACAAACTTATCCGCACCTTTACCACCAGTAAAGGTGTCCACATCGCTAGAATTATCTCCCTTACGGAAGTATCCACTACCGATAAGAACATCGTTGTTTAGACCACCGAATAGGTTATCGGAACCGCGACCGCCCCCTAGAATATCGTTGCCTTTGCCACCAACAAGGGTATCATCACCAGAATTTCCCCACAGGCGATCGTTACCTAGGCCACCGTCGACAAAATCATCTCCTTTGCGGGCCTCGATGCGGTCACTACCGCCCAGACCAAAGATGACATTGTTCTTATTGTTGCCTTTAATTGTATTTTTGGTGTTAGATCCAACAATATCAGGCTCAGGTAGCGGCTCCGTCGTGGGCTCTTCATTTATTGGGGACAATGCTTTTGCCATTGGGGAGCCTGAGCCAGCTGTTTGAACAGGATTGGATGGGGCGTCGTCTACGGCATCAAAAATGGATGCGTCCACTTTGTCTGCTTCAGCAAGTGGCTCTGAACCAATTACTTTTCCATTTAGTTTGAAGACTTCAGGCAATATAGACGTCGAACCTTCACCTAAGAAACCAAAAGAAACTTCTTGACCAGGAGCTATTGTGCCGTTGTAAGATGCGTTGCGAATGACGTAAGTGTTTCCATTTTGGCTAACAATTTGTGCATTCCAGATTTGAGTTATCTTGCCAGAAAATTCAAACTCAAGTGTCCAGCTATTGAGTTGACTACTATCGTTGTTAGTGAGTTTGCCCTGACCTTGATATCCACTACCCCAGTCATTAGTAATATCAAACTCTACGTCTGAGTTAGTTGGTATTGGATCAGCTGGTTCAACCGGATCAATTGGCTCAACTGGCTCGACCGGATCGACCGGATCAATTGGCTCAACCGGCTCAACTGGCTCGACCGGATCGACTGGGTCTACTGGAGCAGGATTTGAACCAATTTTCGTACCTGTATAATCAGGGTTAGAGTGATAGGGCGCTCTGTCCACTAGTCCTGCCATGGCCACACTCTTACCACTGAACACATTGTCATTAACAATTCTGAAATTAGCTATTTTATCCGATAGCCCCATGCGACCGGCAATATTGTCTTCCAGCTGATTAGCTCTCCACTCAAAGTGTGAGCTATTCAAGTCAGAAAACTTGATGCCTCTGAGGGTGATACTTTGCGTGGAGAGCTAATCAGCTGGAAGACAATATTGCCGGTCGCATGGGGCTATCGGATAAAATAGCCAATTTCAGAATTGTTAATGACAATGTGTTTAGCGGTAAGAGTGTGGCCATGGCAGGGCTAGTGGACAGAGCGCCCTATCACTCTAACCCTGATTATACAGGTACGAGAATTGGT
>JBCCJR010000469.1:0-3978 GCA_039045805.1 Cyanobacteria bacterium P01_C01_bin.118 | reverse complement strand
TGGGGGCCGACATTAGTGGGCAGCAGTTGAACGACTTCAGCGCGATCGCCCGCCACGGCCGTGGTGAACTGTGTGATGGGTAGGATAGTCGTTACTACCTGCAACGAATCTTCTGAGGTCTCAGAGACTTCTGTATCGGTCGCATCTGCGGAGTCCGCTTCACTGGTTGGTGGAGTGGTACAGCTCGCTAAGCCGAGGGCGATCGCTGTAGAGGATGCCAACAACAGAGCGGTTTGCGTGAGGAAGCGTAGGGACATAAAGCGCTCTCCTAAAAGCCTTAAAAAGAACGAACTTAACTTGGTGAGAATGATTATCGTTCAAGTTTGCCTTAACATGCTAGAGGGTCAATCTATGTCTGTCAATCGAGACTTTAGGAGGTAACGTCTTGATTCAGATCGATACCGAGCGCGAATCCATTCATCAATCACCTGTCGACGACTATCTCTGTCGGATAGCCCTTCCATTAAAAGTAAGTGTGTAGCATGCCTCCTATTTGCTCCAAAACAGTCTGCTGAGATTCGGCATTGACGACTTCAGAGGTCCATTTGACCATACAAATCAGCCTTGACATTTAAAAATGTCAAGGCTGACGCTGAGCTTTTTAAGGAATAGACGGACTAAAAGCCCACTAATCTCAGAAACCTTTAGATTCTAGGATTAGTACGCCCTATGGAGCAGACGCACATTCTCCGCCCAGACCATTCACAATGGCACAGGTGTTGTAAACTAACATCCCGGTGTAGGTTTCTCCAGGCGTACCTTCCGCGCCCAAGCCGTCTGCGAGCAACACATCTTCAGAAATGGAGACCCCAGCTTCGTCTGCCACCGTCTTTAGGACGCGATCATCAGCGGTGAGTTCAGCAAAAATGATCGGAATGCCCTTGTCACGAATATCTGTAGCTAACTCGTTAACCTGAGCGGCAGTGGGCTCTTCTTCAGTTGAAACGCCTAGCAATGTGCCTTCGACCGTTAACCCATAGGCTTGGGAATAGTACGACATTGCATCGTGAGTTGTAACCAAGCGGCGCTGTTCTTCCGGAATGGTGGCAATTTGCTCGGGAATCCAGGCATCTAGCGCCTCCAACTCAGCCGTCAGTTGTTCCGCATTTTCGGTGTATACCTCGGCATTGTCCGGATCAACTTCCACCAAGTTGTCCCGAATCAGGTCGACCATTGCCAATCCGTTCTCAACGTCATGCCAAACGTGGGGATCAGGCTCGACTTCACCCTCTTCCTCCACTTCAATCACTTCCTGAACCGCCTCATCATGCAACGCAATTTTGGGCGCCTCAGACTCAGAGGCAGTGGCCATATCAATAATCGAAGGTTCAAAGTTAAGCCCGGCATAAAGCACCAAATCAGCCGTATCGATCGCCTCCCGATCGGAGGGTGTGGCCTCGTAGGTATGGGGATCTTGATCGGGGGCGATTAAACAGTTCACTTGCACTGCATCTGCCGCAATTTGAGAGGCCAAATCGCAAATGACGCTGTAGGAGGCGACGACATCGATTTGGGAGTCGTCTGTGGCATCAGCAGTGGCTGTGTCAGATTCAGATTCGGCTGCGCCGTCTGTCTCGCTGGGGGTTGAACCGGTACAACCCGCAAGACCGATTAGGAGCGCGATCGCGACCCCAAAGATTCCGTGCTTTTTTGTAAAGTATTGTTGCATTTTCGTTTACGTCTGCCTATCTTTCTACAAGAACTGCCAAAAGTATTGGAGATAAAGAACTCTTTTATCCTAAAGGTTAATGCGAATAATTACAGTTTACGACAGATACTCATACCCGATGCACATGATTAACCTGTCATCTCAACAACTATCAGCATTCCCCCGAGAAGCTTCGTAGAGCTAAATTGTGTATGTTCTCTATTTCTGTGTGCTTTGATATGCCAAGGGTGCACAAGCTATATGACGCTCGACTTGCATCGAGATTGAGCCATCAATACCTAAAGCAAACCCTTAAGCGCTAGACTCTTATATCATTAACCCATGCGTTTGTGTCAATCTTTTGATTGACTTATCAATAAATATTGTCATTTAGACTGGATTGTCTCAGTACGCCAGCCCAATCTTGATACAGGCAGTTCCGTAACAGGTACCCGCTTACATCGAGATGCTCTTAATGGGTGTCTGCTCTACCAAGATTGCTGCCTCAATACAGATAATTGGGACAATGTATTTCTCTCTTGTTACAGATTAATGCCGATGCTAGAAATTCAGAACTTGTCGGTGGACTATAAAGGCACCTGCGCACTCCAAAATGTCAGCTTTGTTGTACCGACAGGTCAGCTAGTCGGCATTATTGGCCCTAATGGTGCGGGCAAAAGTACCCTGGTAGAAGCCATTTTGAACTTGGTGCCCGTAACCCAGGGCGTGGTTCGGTTTAAAGGTGTGCCCCTCAGGCGTCAGCTCCTGCAAACCGCCTATGTTCCCCAACGCTCCCGGGTTGATTGGGACTACCCCGTCACCATTTGGAATGTGGTGATGATGGCACAAACTGTACAGACTGGGCTTTTTAGAGGGTTTAGTCGTCAGGCGCGACAGCAGGCCCGCACTGCGCTCGAACGGGTAGATATGTATGATTTGCGTGATCGCCCTATTGGCGAGTTATCGGGCGGGCAGCAGCAGCGGGTGTTTCTGGCCCGCGCCCTGGCCAAAAAAGCGGAGCTGTTAATTTTTGACGAGCCCTTTACGGCGGTTGATCGTAAGACTGAGGACATCATTTTTGATATTTTTCAGGAGCTGCGGGCCGAGGGTAGAACATTGCTCGTCATTAACCACGATTTGGGGGATTCGCTAGCGATTTATGACCAACTGCTGCTGCTCAATAAGCGGCTGATTGCCCAGGGACCCCGTCAAGAAGTCGTTACCTCCGACAATTTAGAGAAAGCCTACGGACGGGGCCTTGCCCGAGTTTTCGCTTAAGCGCCATCTAGCCCCCCGCTTTGCTGCTCTAGGAATGAGCCGGGATTTCAGTAGAGACCGTTGAGCCCCTTGATTATCTCGCTATTAAGCAGCGCCTGAGTCCATCACTTGCAACCTATCAACCTTATAAAAAGACGGAACTCTTCTATGCTGGATTGGATTATTGAGCCATTGTCGTTGTCGTTTATGCAACGGGCACTGATGCTGGGTATTGTTCTCGGGATTCTCTGCGCGGTTGTGGGCAGCTACATGATTGTGCAGCAGATGGGAATGTTGGCCCATGCCATTTCGCACTCGGTGATGGCGGGCCTGCCGATTGCCTATGTGATTGGCGTTGCCCTCTCGTTTGGGGCCTTAGTTTCTGGCGTGATCAGCGCCCTAGTGCTCTATCTAATTGAGTCGCGATCGCGGGTAAAAACAGATGCCGCCATGGCCCTGATTTTGACGTCATTCGTTGCCCTTGGCGTCACGTTAGTGAGTGTCCTGCCGGGAGCCAATCGGATTGACTTGGTGCATGTCCTATTTGGCAATATTCTCGGGATCACCATGACAGAGGTCTGGTGGAGTTTGGCTATTACCGTGGTCGGGATCATCTTGGTGCGCTTGTTTTTCAAAGAGCTGTTGTTTTACACCTTTGACCCGAAAGGGGCTCAAGCCAGCGGGATGCCGGTGCATTGGTACAACGCTTCACTGATTACGGCGATGACCGTGACTATCGTTGTTTGTCTACCCACCGTCGGAGCGCTGTTGGTGGTGGCACTGCTGGTAGCTCCAGCCGCAACCGCCTATCTACTGGTTAAAGAACTCCATCAAATGATGTGGGTGGGTTCGATTATTGGCGCCCTCTCCAGTGTGATTGGCATGTACCTGAGCTACTACTTAGATGCACCGTCCGGAGCATCAATTGTCCTCGTGTCCTTTTGCTTTTTCTGTTTGGCCTTTGTGCTCAGTCCATCGGAGGGGCTATTGGTTAACTTTTGGACTCAGCGCCAGCGATCGCAGTTGACCGACGCAAACGAAGTCGATGCTGAATCGCAAGCGTCTCCAGTGTC
>JBCCJR010000468.1:0-3980 GCA_039045805.1 Cyanobacteria bacterium P01_C01_bin.118 | reverse complement strand
TATACCGGCACCATAAATGTGGTGTCACCAATGGTGACGGCTTTGTGGTCCGACGGACCGGCTCCCCCTTTACGTCCCGATGCGCCAACAGTATCGGCAACCAGGTTAAGGCCCTTGGTCTGAAGCTCGGTAATCACCTGCTGTGAGTTCATGGTCGGATGTAGGGAGATTTAAATGATTTAGAGAGAAAAGGAGGGGAGGAGGGGGAGGGAGGGGGAGGAAAGGGGAGAGGGGGAGAGGGGGAAGAAAGGGGGAGGGGGAGATTGATTATTCGGATAGGTCTTCAGACGTTCCCTCGTAGGGTGGGCACGACCCACCATCTACACCCGGTACAGCCATGTCCGGAGAGACCACAGAATAGGCGGATTTGTTTACCGAGAGCTGTAACAGATCGGGGCGGGAATAATGGCCCACAGAGTCCATCATGCGTTTGCGTTTGGTAATTAGAGAGAAGTCGAGATCCGCGATCGCAATTCCCTCTCCTTCACGAATCGGCTCACACAGCGGCACTCCCTCTGGGCTGATGATGGTGGTATAACACCCACCCCGCAAAACCTTTTCTAACCCTTCATTGGGGGCAATCTCACTAACCTGTTCAGCCGTCAGCCACCCCGTAGCGTTTACCACAAAACATCCAGACTCCAGAGCATGATGTCGCAGGGTAACCTCGGTTTGGTCTGCAAAAATCTCCCCCACCATTGAACCAGGAAACTGAGCACAGTGGATCTGCTCATGTCCGGCCATCAGGCTATAGCGCGCCAGCGGATTGTAATGCTCCCAACAGGCCAGGGCTCCCACTCTACCCACAGCAGTATCACATACCTGCAGACCAGCACCATCCCCCTGCCCCCACACCATGCGTTCGTGGTAGGTGGGAGTAATCTTTCTACGTTTTAGTAGACAGGTGCCATCCGCATCAAAAATCAGCTGAGTGTTGTAGAGAGAGCCCTGTTCACGCTCATTCACACCCAGCACCACTACCATTTGATGGGTTCTGGCTGCTTTGCTGACCGCTTCTGTCACCGGCCCCGGCACCTCGACGGCCTCCTCATAGAGCTTCATGTGCTCTTTGCCCATCAGCACAGGGGGCAATACAAATGAGAAATAAGGATAGTAAGGAACAAACGTTTCTGGAAAGACAACCAGCTCTGCGCCTCCTTGAGCCGCATCATCAATAGCCTTCAACACTTTTTCCATCGTGCCCGAACGGCTATGCAGCACAGGAGAAATCTGTACAGCCGCCGCCCTCACAGTGCGAGAGTAGTCCATAGTCACCCATGGGTTTTGAGTACAAAGCTGCCCTATATGACAGCAAAATTATTAGCAACGAATTTTAGAAAACAGCACTTTCCTAGATGCTACCCCCAACGATTTGATCTATACAGATCAGAATACCTTAAAATTTGTAGCAGAACGAACAGACAAAGCCCAAAAAAACAGAATGGAAAATCTTTGTATACCGGTTTACGTTGGGAAATGTCTCATCCAACTCTCCCTCATTGCTAAAGGGAAAGTTGGATGACATCACGGGTCTATGGACTACATCGTCCAAGTATCGAGAACAAATGCCCCTTCCTTACGATGCAACAGAATAATATCCAGTACATCTAACGGGTTGATCGGCGTAATGCCAGGAATCAGAGAAGGCTCACCATGACCGTAAAGTGCCTGGAGGGCAAAGCGGCAGGCATAGACCTTACCGCCCTCTTCCATTACCTTAACCAGCTGATTATTCATGGCCAGGTGACCAGGAAAGGCCTCATCCCCCAGCTTAGGAAAACCACGCTGTACCCCTAGGGTTACACCAGGACCATACAGCAACACCGATGTCTCAAATCCCTTGCGAATTAGCCGGGTGGCTTGCAACAAATTAACTAAGCCAATCGATCCTTCAAAGGCCACTGTGTGAAAAGCAACGAGGGCTTTCTCTCCAGGCTCAGCTTGAACATCCGGGAAAACTTTTTCTTCGTAATCAACAAAAAAGTCACCAGCCTGATGGGCAGGGGCAGTTACTTCAGGCATTCTTTTTGTTACTCCCAATATGAATTTGTCAGCAGCTTAGAAGGTCTTAGACCGTATTCTCGTATCTGTTGTTACAAAGTTAGCAAGCCTGACAAATGAGACAGCCAAATCAATTTAATAGTTGCGAAAGAGAATTTGACGAGACGTCTAAATAGACATTGTCTGTCACGTCACATCAGCCCAACAGGAGGTGCTAATTAGCCTTAATTTTTGCCGCTTCTTTGCCAGGGTTCTTTGCCAAGGTTACACTTCCCAGCCACAGCCACCTGTTAAAAAGTACAGGGGTTAGGGGCGAAATTGCCTGCTTTTGTGTGCGATCGCTCAGCCAGAAAACCTGCCCATAAGCCGAGATATGTTGCTTTGGTATCACTTGCTACAGGGCATTTTAGCTCTGATTTTTATGGTTGAACTGTACTTTACACGTCCTGGGATTAAGGCCATGCGCGCACTAACCAGTTCACATTTCCCCGTTGCTATTATTGGTGGTGGCCAGGCCGGTTTATCCATTAGCTATTGTTTAAAGCAGCGTGGAATTGATCATATTGTTTTTGAAAAAAACAAAATTGCTGATTCCTGGCGTTCAAAGCGATGGGACTCATTTTGTCTGGTGACGCCCAACTGGCAATGTACATTGCCTGGCTATCCCTATCCTGGCGGCGACCCCAATGGGTTTATGCAGCGGGATGAAATTGTTCAATATATTGAAGATTACGCGGCATCTTTTAAGCCCTTAGTTAGAGAGGGCGTGAGGGTTGCAAACATCAGTAGGCCTGAAAATGTCTTTGAAATTGAGACATCTATTGGTCATTACATTGCCGATCAGGTGGTGGTAGCCACCGGCGGCTACCACACTCCAAAAATTCCTAGAATGGCAGAACGGCTGCCTCTAAACCTGACCCAGCTCCATTCATCGGAATATAAAAATCCGAACGATTTACCTGAGGGTGCCGTGCTGATTGTTGGGACAGGTCAGTCGGGCTGTCAAATTGCAGAGGATTTACACTTGGCTGGCAGACAGGTACACCTCTGTGTTGGCGGTGCTCCCCGCGCTCCCCGCACCTATCGAGGTAAAGACGTGGTGGATTGGCTCGACCAAATGGGCTACTACGACATGTCCATTGATGACCATCCTCAAAAAGACTCTGTCCGTGTCAAAACAAATCACTATGTAACAGGACGAGGCGGTGGACGAGAAATTGATCTACGTCGGTTTGCCCTGGAGGGGATGGGCCTTTACGGCAGACTTAAAGATGTCAACCTGAATCAGCTATGGTTTCAGGACGATCTCAAACACAATTTGGACCAGGCCGATGCTGTTGCTGAGAGCATTAAGCGCACCATCGATACCTATATTCAAGAAAACCGTCTGGATGCGCCCCCAGAACCTCCCTACGAACCGGTTTGGCAACCACCAACAGGTTCGCTTTCGTTGGATATCGACACGGCCAATATTTCAACCGTTATCTGGTCTACGGGGTACCATACAGACTTTAGCTGGATTGATATTCCGGTGTTTGATGGCAAGGGATATCCTGGCCATGAACGGGGTATTACCCCCATTCGAGGTCTTTACTTTTTGGGGTTACCCTGGCTCTATACCTGGGGGTCAGGCCGATTTTCGGGAGTGGCTCGGGACGCTAACTATTTGGCGGACTGTATTGCCCTCAAGAATCGAGTATTGCCCCGACAGATGCACCGCAATGTTAATGAGGTAGCATTAGGGTCGTAATATGTTGTTGAATCATGGGTTTATTCGATTCGTCGGCGTCTAACAAAATATCTCCCGCTCAGCTACAACAGCTCAAAGGCTGGGTATACCAGGCACTGTCCTTGAATGCAGAGACTCAAGTATCCATTAGTCAGTTAACCTGTACAGAACCGGGCTGCTCACCATTAGAAACGGTGATTGCGGTGATGACCCAACCACCCCAGACCTATAAGATTCATCAACCTGCGGC
>JBCCJR010000467.1:0-3981 GCA_039045805.1 Cyanobacteria bacterium P01_C01_bin.118 | reverse complement strand
GACGCAAACTCAATCAGCACCTATTAGAGGCATTTATTCACAACTTAGATTTAGACGAGACTTTGATTAAATCGCATCCTAACTATTTGAGCCTTTGTGAATACGGAGTTTTAGTCTCCTAATTCTGTCCGGAGTATTGCTTTATATGACTTTAAAGATTAGAGGCCGGACTGTTGAAAACAACAGTCCGGCCCGTTTCTGTATATGGGTGTAGCCGATAAGGGGTGGGTTAAATATAGTTCGTTTATCTACACACTACATTCAACCCAAATTCACCCCATCAGATAACAGTATTGCGAAGATAATTTGAACTTTCTTTGAAGATACTCTTTTTAGAATATTTCAAGCGTAAAAAGCTACAAAAACCTACCCATAAAAGATACCAAGTTACTCCGCACAACTACTTATATTAAACTGCTACAGGCATTTTGTTATTCTCAGTGCGGTTGTTGCGACTATTCTCCCCATCCGGGTCTCTCACGATATCTAGATCAATATCCAGCACATTCATCGTGAGTCCGGCTTGCGGCTTGCTGTCAGTTTTGGACACGTAGGGTGTGGGCTCCACACTGCCAGTACAAATAATTAGTGAGCCTTTTTTCAAGAAATTTAGCTTGCGCCAGGCGGCAGATCCTTCCCATATGGCTAATCTGACTCGAAACGAATGATCGCGATCTTTTACTCCACGCACATAAATTGTGGCTTCGGCCACCTTTGTTTGCCCACCGTTTCGCAAATCTATAGTTTTAGCAGCAGCGTCAGCGGCTAAGCGTCCACTGACTGTCCACTTATTGAGTCCCATACTTGACATGGTGATGTTTCCCTAAAGTTGTGGGTGTTAACAACCTCAGGGTGCCCAGCTAGATACTGGAGGCAATAAATTTATCCATGCTTAAAGGAGCACCTACAAGTATCAGATACCCCCTTTGAATGTGATCTGTCGCAGCTAACGATGCTGAATAGTTTCGTAGATCTTGATGTACTGTTCTCCAGGTATGTTCCAGGAATAGTCACACGTCATACCTTGTCGCTGTAGCTGCTGGAATCCTTCGCGGTCGATATACCAGAGATCGAGTGCCCGGTCGAGGGCAGATTCTAAAGCGTAATTATCTGATTGATAGAAGACAAAACCATTGCGCTTTTCAGGTGGTCTGCTTTCGTCATAATCAACATCAAATACAGTATCCACAAGGCCACCTACACCACGTACAACGGGGACCGTACCGTACTTAAAGCTAATCAGTTGAGTCAATCCACAGGGCTCAAAGTTACTTGGGACTACGATAATATCTGCACCGGCGTAGATCAGGTGGGATAGCTCTTCATTAAAGCCTAACTCCAGGTGACAGTCGGGATTGTCATTTTGGTGCGCTTTTTCATAATGAAAATGTTCATTAATATCTGCACTGGTGGCTGAGCCCAGCAATACGAACTGAGCGCTACGGGCAAGGGCACGATACATCGCGTGATGCACTAGATGTACCCCTTTCTGCTCATCCAATCGGCCAATAAATGCGACCAGCGGTTTATCGTCGTGCCCTAACATCAGCCGCTCACGAAGTGCTTTTTTGTTGTAAAGCTTTAGGTCTAGTGTATCGGGGGTGTAAGGCTCAGAAATGTAAGTATCAACCTTAGGGTTCCACAGGTTGTAATCAATGCCATTGAGCACACCCTTAAACTTGTGCTGATTTACATGTAGCGTATGGCCCAAACCGTAGCCAAAGTCCCCGTGGTGAGCTTCCCAGGCATGGTGAGGGGAAACCGTAGTTACAGCATTGGAATAAGTGATTCCTCCCTTCATGTAGTTAAGGGCAAAAGGATTGAAGTTATCCTGTAGCCGTTCTTTGTTGAAATAGTAAGGCGCACGATTTAAACCGGTGGCCCACAAGACTTCAGTGCCAGCATTGCCCTGATGCTTAAAGTTGTGGATGGTATAGCATACGCGCTGCTGCTCCATGCCGTGATACTTATAAATCTCAAACAGCATCACGGGGATTAGACCGGTTTGCCAGTCGTGGCAGTGGAGCACATCGGGGTGCTTGTTGCTCTGCTGTAAAAACTCTAGGGCTGCCTTACTAAAGAAGGCAAAACGCATTGGGTCATCATCGCAGCCATAGTATTTGCCCCGACGGAACCAGTTGTCCTTGTCGTGGGGTTCAATAAAGAAACATAGACGGCCATGGACCCAGCCGCAATGCACATCACATTTCACCTCAGCACCGTACCAGGGTACCTTGAGATCTTTGTATGCATCGTGCAGACCCCAAATGTGGTCGTACCGCATGCAATCGTATTTGGGCAGAATCAGCTCTACCGTATGGCCGCGTAGCTCTAGCTCACGACTGAGACCATAAACGACATCCCCTAAACCTCCGGCTTTAATGACCGGAGCGCATTCTGAGGCGATTTGTACGATATACATGCTTACCCCTCGTTGCTTATAAAAATTTTAATGTACAAGCACTATTTAATTGCGAACAAATGCACTAGTGACTAGGCATTAATTCCTATTAAAAGGATATTGTATAGAAACATGAAGCGGATGACCAGATGAGTCAATCTCCTAATGCTGCTGTGGATTGCAGTCCTTAGGCATCGAGTAAAAGATAGGAGTGCCCATCCGTTGGGTAGTCCATTAGACAAAAGAGCCATTATTGACCAAATGCTTCTGAAATCGACGCTTCTACGAGTGGGGTCATGAGCCAATAGCCAGCTGTATTCGGATGTAAGCCATCAGCAGATAGATCTTGCCTCAACCCTAAATTTTCATCTACCATCGCAGAGTGATAGTCGAGATACACGATATCGTTTGCAGCAGAATACTCCTTAATCCATGCGTTCAGTGCAACGACCTTTGGTCCAGGCTCCAATCCACCTTTGTGGGGATAGTCATTCACGGGCAAGACTGAGGACAGGACAATGCGGATCCCGTTAGCCTTAGCAATCTCAACCATCGAAATCAGGTTATCCTCAATCATCCCTTGTGTTGATGGCCCAGTATTACCGGCGATGTCATTGGTTCCTGCAAGAATCACAACGACGGCAGGACTTAGAGCGACTACATCCTGCCGAAATCGCACGAGCATTTGCGGCGTTGTCTGACCACTGATTCCTCGTCCAATGTAGGGTTTGTCTGGGAACATCGTGTCAAAGTAGTAGGCCCAAGTGTCTGTGATGGAGTCACCGAAGAAGACAACACGATTTTCTCTAGGGCCAGGTGGATTGAGCCCCTGGTTATCATGGTGGTAACGATTGAGTGACGCCCAATCCTGATTAGCTCGACCTATCAAATATCGGCTAAATATGAGGCCAGCAGAACACACTGAGACGATTAGCAGGAAGAATATGCCGAGTCTCATCAAGATCTTTACTGTGAACCGATCAACCATTGAGAAAGATTTCTAACATGTTGGTCACTATCAGATTAGATGATGGTGATTTTGACCGAAAAGTTCATCCCACACCATGGTTATCGGTATGACTCAGATAGTTGTCACGCTCCCATATTCATCAGCTTCTATGTACTTCTGAATCTTAATGTCGTGCAGTTGAGGGTTTTGCATAGTGCTGCTGGTGATAATGCTCTCGCTTTGTCTCTGTGGCTTGAGCTGCTGACGTTTTAGAAAATTGTTCAATAATTGGATAGCTTGCGCCTAGATACATCAGCACCAGTTCTTGTATATGAGTATTGGTGCTCAAGTTTGGTGGCAAACTACTAAATGCTTGGGAGAGTTTTTGTTTTGTCTCTGGTGAACTGATTTGCTCGGGTTGAGTGAGATCACCCTCCAGTGGGATTTCCGCAGGCCATTGATAGAAGGCTTGCTCGACGAGGACAGCTAGCCATGGGGCGAATTCAGGGTGATGCCAGAGGGTAATTTGGTTTTCTAGAAGTGAGTTGATCAGGTCGGTTGGGTCTAGTGGCTGTGATTCTGATGAGGGATCGGCTGTGTAGAAGTCGTCGATATTGTCGTTGAACCAGGT
>JBCCJR010000466.1:0-4029 GCA_039045805.1 Cyanobacteria bacterium P01_C01_bin.118 | reverse complement strand
TTCCCAAATATGTGGCGCACAGTGGCCAGAACACCATACTCCAGCCCCAATGCAGCCAACTCAAACCCATTAAATTCAGACCAACACGCCGGTTTGGGGCCAATACCAGGGTCAAACCACTCAACCCCACACCAGCCAAAATCCCTAGCCCGACAGACGCATTGACCACCCCCAACGCATCCACCATCCATATATTGAGGGGAATCAACAGCAGCGTTGCCGCCTTGAGCATTTGCGCTGTGGTTTGCAGCTTGGCCTGACCGGCCGCCCAGCGACTAGCCCCACCAAAAGCCAGGGTATATACCAATAAAATGGCATACTGACCCACCGTCGAAAAGGATTGCCACTGACTGGCCGCCAGCACTGCCGACGACACCACCACCAGAAACACACCCAAAAACAGCAGCCACAGCACACTCATCTCTGCTAAAAATGACTGCACTAAACGCGATTTGAAGCTTGAGAAAAAAGGGGCTTTTGCTTTTGCCAGTGAGGGTTCTGTAACTGTGTCTGTTGCGACCGCATTACCAGTTGCGACCGCATTACCAGTTGCCACAGGCGCATCTGCCGACGCTTTGTACGGCATCGGTAACGGACGACATAACTGCAGTCCCAGTTTGATGGCTTTCTCTTCAGACAGCAGTCCCAGATTTATCCAGCGATCCAACTCCTGCAAAAGATGGACATTGGCTGCTTCAGTGTCTTGGTCAACCAGAATATTGAGCCACATACCTCACTCCACCCTCACTCCACAGTGATATCTACAGAGAACACACCCTTTGATTTTGGCGGAGCCCACCCATCACTGCCCATGAGTGTCACGAAGTAGATATGGAGCTGTGCTAAGTAGGCGTACTCAAACGAGATACTCCGAAGTCAACCGAAGTTTTTTGCTCTGATTCACTATTCACCGCCCACTACTCCCTCAAATTATTAAGTAAGTTAACGTTCTGCTCCTCTCTACTTAACAAACCTGTTGCATTCAACATGTTTGGTTAGCTTCTGTGAGATTATTGGGCTCAGATGCAGCCGGTGTGCTGGTGTGTAATGTTAATTCCTCATTGTTTCTACATTTAGCTAGGAGTAATGTTTTTAGAGATTGCCCCAGCTATTTGGCGTGCATTATAAATTCGAATTTCCCGTCTTACGACTGTCCATTTCATAGGAAGACGTTCTTATGGTAACTAGTTTTGCAAGCGCAACTGGAGCCCCCGAGGTGGGTAATGTTGCGACTCCGATTAACTCCTCTGCGGTTGCACGTACTTACATTAATAATCTGCCTGCTTACCGTGCAGGGTTGTCTCCATTTAGCCGTGGTCTGGAAGTGGGCGTTGCTCACGGCTACTGGTTCTATGGACCTTTTGCTGTGCTTGGTCCGCTGCGTGCCACTGATTACGGCGCTGTAGCTGGTGTGATTGCAGCAATTAGCTTTGTTTTTATCTTGACTGTAGCCATCTCCATTTACAGTTCCACTAGCCCTAATGGACCTGAGGGTACATTGACGACTCCAAATCCTCCTGAGGCATTTTCTACTCGTGAAGGCTGGAGTAATTTTGCTAGTGGCTTCTTGGTAGGCGGCTGTAGTGGTGCTTTCTTTGCTTATTTGCTTTGCCAAACTCCTCACCTGCTACCTCTGCAGGAAATTGCGGGTGGTATCTGGTCCTCATAATTGTGAGTTCTTAGTTTTGAGTTGAGGAAAGTATCGAGTTCCGAAGCTTACAACTGGCTTAGATATAGTTAAAAGCGCCTCCGCAACATGGAGGCGCTTTTGCTTTTTAGGCTCTCAGTATATTGGCAGTGGCTTGTGCCGACCCTGTGATTCTTATCTATATTGACCAAAAATCATTTATTAGAATTCCAGAGCAAAGCAGCTTTCTCGTATGGATCTTTTTGAACAACATCGACAGAACCTGATCGAATCGGAAGCGCCGTTGGCTGCTCGGATGCGTCCTCGCAATTTGGATGAGTATGTGGGCCAGGATGCGATTGTAGGTCCGGGTCGTCTATTGCGTCGGGCGATTCAGGCGGATCAGCTGTCATCGTTGCTGTTTTATGGACCGCCAGGAACGGGTAAAACGACGCTGGCTCAGGTGATTGCCAACACAACCAAGGCTCACTTTATTGCGATTAATGCGGTGCTGGCGGGGGTGAAGGATATTCGCAGTGCGATCGCAACCGCCCAAGACCTGCGGGGACAGCATGGTCAACGCACTATCCTATTTGTCGATGAGGTCCACCGGTTTAATAAATCGCAGCAGGATGCCCTCTTGCCCTGGGTCGAAAACGGCACCGTGATTTTGATTGGAGCCACCACCGAGAATCCCTACTTTGAGGTGAATAAGGCCCTGGTAAGCCGGTCCCGTGTATTTCAGCTCAAGCCTCTGGGTCCCGATGATTTACGTCAAATTGTCCAGCAGACTTTGATCGATACAGAACGAGGCTATGGCGATCGCACCATCCAAATCGATGATGATGCCCTGGACCACTTAGTCAATGTTGCCAACGGTGATGCCCGTGCCCTACTTAATGCCCTGGAACTAGCGGTGGAAACCACCCCCGATAACCGTATTTCTCTGGCAGTGGCTGAAGAATCCATTCAGCAAAGAGCTGTTCTCTATGACAAAGAAGGGGACGCCCACTTTGACACCATCAGCGCCTTTATCAAAAGCATGCGCGGCTCAGACCCCGATGCTACCCTCTACTGGCTGGCCCGCATGGTTTACGCCGGAGAAGACCTCCGCTATATTTTTCGGCGGATGGTCATCTTTGCTGGAGAAGATATTGGTTTGGCGGACCCTAATGCCGTAGTCGTTGCCAATAGCTGTGCCCAGGCATTTGACCGAGTGGGTATGCCAGAAGGGCGATATCCTCTGGCTCAGGCTGCCCTCTATCTGGCCACTTGCCCCAAGTCCAACAGTGTAATGGGGTTTTTTGATGCCCTCAACGCTGTAGAAAAAGAACGAGAAGCGGATGTGCCTAATCCGCTGCGAGACGCCAATCGTGACAAAAAGGAATTTGGTCATGGGCAGGGCTATCTGTATCCCCACGCTTACCGGGACCACTGGGTAGAACAGCAGTATTTGCCCAATAGCCTCCAGGGTCAGGTGTTTTATCAGCCGTCGAACCAGGGTTATGAAGACACAATCCGTGTAGAGGTAGCCCGCAAACGGGAGGCGCAGCTAGCGGCAGTCATGGAGGCCGATCTGCCAGAGGTGCTGACATTTGGACCGACGGATAAGGTTCAAGAGCAATGGCTACAGAGGACTCTAGGCACTATGGGAGAACAGCTGAGGGCCGTGTGCGATCGCATCTACGCCACGCTCCAGCCTCAGCGTCACCACGTTTTGTTAGATCTCAACGCCGGACTACTCACCTGGGAAGCCCTACGCCAAGTCCCCGAAGGCGGCGTCTACGCCTGTGCCCCCAGCTTGGAAATATACACGGCACTAACCGAACAAGCTCAGACCCTGACGGATTTAGCCCGGCCTATCTTTCTCCATACACCGCTGACAACATTATCTGAAACCTTAACGACTAAGGCATCAGACATTGTGTTTGATGGCATTGTTGGTCGTAATGCTCTAAAAACGTTGACCCAGCGTCAAACGCTGCTAAAACAGTTGGCCCAGAATCTTGCCCCCAAAGGCCGCATGGTCCTGGCAGAAACCATTCCCTTTCGAACATTACGGCTATATCGCCTGCTTCCAAAAAAAATACTCCCAACAAAACTCTTCAAAAGGCTACAGCAGGCTGAAGAGAAACTGTACACCAGCGATCCAGACCAATATTGGGATATAGACGCTATCTCTAGTTGGTTTGAGGGCACAGGTTTAGTGGCGGATGTGGAGCTAATCAAGCTGCCCTCCAAATTAGCGGTTACTCATCAATTGCAAACACGATGGTTTGGTCAACAGTCTCGCTATATGCAGCATTTAGCTACAACGTTTACTGCTGAGGAGTTAACAACGATTCAGCAGGTTTACAAAAGAGAATTAGGAACAAATATTATCTGGGAAACCAGTGTGGCTT
>JBCCJR010000465.1:0-4037 GCA_039045805.1 Cyanobacteria bacterium P01_C01_bin.118 | reverse complement strand
TATGTGTTCACAGCACCGCTGGTGTTTTATTTCATCACGATGCTGCTGCCCAGTTTGCCGGGTATTTGGCCGGGCAGTTAGCGACAATTGCCTATTCCTTGAAATCACAATTTACGGCTGCACCATGATTTTGCAGTCACAGGTAAGCTGCTCATTGTGAATAGTGAGCGATCTCACATCTGTCTGGTCCCCCAGATTCCAACAAAAATCACTCAGCGCTTTACTAGAAACCTGCTCTCCTGACGGCAGATACCACTGCGCATTGATCAATTTCAGCATGTGTCCCTGGGTTACTTCCACAGCTCCCTTGAGGACAACTTCCGAACGATCCTGACGGACGAGATGTAGTACTAACTCAGCACCAGCAATTTCTAACCTGGACTGATACCCAGACAGCTGTGGATCCTGCAGCGCTAACACCGGCCCATAGTAGCTAGTCACTTCCGTCACCACAGGCTCCTTGGCTAACAGAGTTTGCCAAAACTCCAGCAAACCAGCGGCCAATACCGAGTCCATCGACGATACCCCTAAACTCTCACCATCAAACGCCACCTGACCTTCAATAGGAAATGCCTGCTTTAGCCGCAAGGGCTTCCCCCGCAGAACCTGACCAATATTGATCTGGATATCACTGGCCTGCACCGTTACATCCGTAATCTGGATCCCTTGATAGACCGCTTGCTGCGCTGACAACGCAATGCCAGGAATATAGCCAGACAGCACCTGCCGATCAGTAGCCTGGATCTCAAAGACTAACTCACCCAGTTCATCCAACTGCGTTTGCAACCAGAACTTAACCGCCACCGGCAACACACGACTGATTAAACGGCTGCCCTTAGAGGATGACGGTGAGGGAGTCATAGTCATTTTGCATAAAGTCAAAACCAATCATTGCATATCGCCGTAAAGCACTTAGGACTGGGCAGGTCAGCATCTAGAACATTCATAAACCCAGCCTAATTCTTCTTGATCCCCAAAAGTCATGAAATCATAACTAAAGGTGATTCCTGTTTTATTTTTAATAGCCAAAAAGTAATGAATTCATGACATAGTTTTTCCTGGAAGTGCTGAAAACTCGAAATGAGTAGTATTTTGCGGGGATCGTTTTGCTTGATCCCCGTGAACTTTACTGGCATTATTAATTTCGAAAGCGATCCCCGTTGGGTGATTTTGCGATTCATTCTGCAGTGCTGGTAGTAAGGGTATGGTCATGGGTAACGGTTCCAAGGTTCCTTTAGAAGATATGACGCTGCGACAGCTGCGTTTGGTGGCGAGTGAATATGAAGTATCTCGCTACAGCCGCATGCGCAAGGTTGAATTGGTCGCAGCTATTAAGGCGGCTAAAGCGGCTCAAGCAACAGGCACAGCCACTGCATCGCCTGCTACAGCAGTGGCAACCGCCGAGAAAGTAGCACCAGTGGAGAAAGCGCCTATGCCGATGGCAGAATTGGCCACGGTGGATGATGGGTTTGGGGATTTACCCGGTGGCTACGGTGAGAGCCGGATTGTATTGATGCCTCGCGATCCTCAGTGGGCCTATGCCTACTGGGATATTCCTGGGGTTCACAAAGAAGAAATGCGTCGTCGGGGCGGTGTGCGTTTGGCTATCCGTTTCTACGATGTTACGGATGTTGATATCAACTCTGTAGCGCCCCATAGCCTACAACAGTACGAATGCGATGAGATGGCACGGGAGTGGTTTTTACCTATTCCCGTTAGCGATCGCGACTATATTGCTGAGATTGGCTACGTCGCTGCCGACGGTCGTTGGTTGCTGATGGCCCGTTCTGCACCCATTCACGTTCCCCCCGTTTACCCCTCCGACTGGATCGAAGACCACTTCGTTACCGTCAACTGGGATGACGATCTGCGTGGCAAGACCATCATGACTCTGGTTCCCCCCAGCAAGAAGGCAGCCGCTGGTTTTGATGCTGATGGCAACCCCATTTACGACGCTATCTTTGCCCAGGCTCAGTCCATGGAAGCTCAGCGCATCGCTGGCTCTCTGTTTGGCTCCATGCACCAGGTCCCTGAGCAAGCCGTTAGCTCCTTTGTCTTCCCCTCTGGTGTAGGCATGTGGGCACTGCCAACCGCTTCTGGCATCAATATGTCTGGTGTGGGCTTCTCCGCTTCTGCACCTCCGATCCGTCCTCGCCAGTTCTGGTTGATTGCAGATGCTGAGCTGATTGTCTACGGTGCTACTGAGCCCGATGCCACAGTCACCATCGGCAGCCGCAAGATTGACCTGAAGCCCGACGGCACATTTCGGTTCCAGATGTCCTTCCAGGATGGCTTGATTGACTACCCCATCAAGGCCGTAGCTGCCGATGGTGAGCAAACTCGCTCCATCCACATGAAGTTCACCCGTGAGACTCCCGAGCGCAATACCAACACCAAGGCAGAAGCTGTCGAGGAATGGTTCGCATTTTAAGTTGCCTCTCTCTAGCAACTGATTCGTCAAATTAGAATTGCTTAAGGGGTGTAGAGTTCTACACCCCTTTTTTTCCCTTGGCACCCCCAGCATTGTCCAGCGAGGCCACTCTCCATAGGCCAAAGGCCTGCGTTATGGTGCAATAAGGTCTGGTCTAACAATTAATCAATTTACACTCTCTCCTTAATGACGCCCCAAGATATCACTACCCTGCTCACCAATCGCTTTGGCAACGCTTGTGACGTAAAGCAATCCAATACCTGGCAGGTAGAAACACCAGAGCTACGGTTACTCGTTCTTCTATCCCCAGACAACACCTGGTTACGACTGCTAGTCCCCATAGCTCCGCTAACAGAAGCTCAACCGTTCTGGGCAGAGATCCTGGCTGCCAACTTTGAACACACAGTACAATACGCCGCCCATGAGAATCTGCTTTGGGGAAGCTTTCAACACAATTTAGCTCGCTTAGAAACAGACCAATTCTCAGCGGCCCTGGATCAATTAATCGACATTAAACAAGCTGGATTAGCACCCTTCTTTAACACCCTGATCGAGAGCCGGGTTCGACAGCTGATCCAGGCGGCCAAACTACAGGGGCAGTCCATGGAAGCCACCATGCAAACCATCAGCCGATTCTACGCCGAAGGCATGATGGGAGACATGCAAGACAGCCAATATGGCGAACGTGCTCTGATCGCCTGGCAAAAACAGTTAGAGCGACTATGGCCAGAAGTGAATCCACCGGAGCCGACTAACAATGACTAATCCTAGTGTCAGCATGGAAGCCATCATTGCACAGGTTAAAGCCGACTATGCCCGTTTTCCAAAAGAACAAAGCTATGGTCTGTATGCAGACGATGTGTACTTCAAAGACCCTATGAATGAATTTCGTGGGGTGGCTCAGTATCGCCGCATGATTGGCTTTATCGAGCAATGGTTTAGCAACATTACCCTTGACCTCCAAGCTGTAGAACAACCCCAAGCCGATACCTTTATCACCCGGTGGACTCTGCACTTTACAGCTCCTACACCTTGGCAACCCCGCATATCTATCCCTGGCTGGAGTGAACTCCAGGTCAATGGAGCGGGGTTAATCTGTTCCCATATTGACTATTGGGACTGTTCACGATGGGCGGTGTTCAAACAATTGTTCCAACAAAAGCCATGACTATCTTCAATCCCACACAACGTTTCTCAGATCGAGTTAAAGACTACATCAAATATCGCCCCGATTATCCTGAAGCTTTATTCACACATCTAGTGAAACACTGTGGGTTAACTGCTGACCATATTGTTGCTGACATCGGCTCAGGTACGGACTATTAACGAAACATTTTTTAGACCGAGGCCATCAGATATATGCCGTAGAACCCAATACTCCTATGCGGTCTGCTGCAGAATCTCTTTTGCATACATACCCACAATTTCAAAGTATCAGTGGCCAGGCAGAAGCGACAACTCTTGCCAATGCTTCTGTTGACTGGATTGTAGCTGGCCAGGCATTCCACTGGTTTGACCAAGAAAAAACCCGACTAGAATTTGAACGCATCCTCAAACCAGGTGGTCATGTAGCCCTAATTTGGAATGATCGGATAGACGAAATCCC
>JBCCJR010000464.1:0-4038 GCA_039045805.1 Cyanobacteria bacterium P01_C01_bin.118 | reverse complement strand
TCGAATGCGGCCTCGGTTTGATATCCATGTGTTTGACCAGGTGGCGTCCACCAATCAAACGCTGTGGGAGATGGCGGGGGCCAAGGCAGGGACGGTTGCGATCGCACACCAACAAACCGCAGGCAAAGGCCAGCGCGGCAAACAATGGCTCTCAAGCCGGGGTGGAGTCTACCTATCTCTGATGCTAGAACCCGACTGGCCTGCAGCCCAGGCTGCCCAGCTCACACTGTGTACTGCCTGGGGCATTGTTAGTCAGTTTCGATGTCTAGGCATTGATGCTGAGATCAAATGGCCTAACGACATTGTGGTGGTTGGACAGAAGCTGGGAGGCATCTTAAGCGAAACCAGGATAGACAATGGCCTGATTACCCGTGCTGTGATTGGGGTGGGCATCAATGTTTACAACTCAGTCCCCGCTACCGGCATCACCTGGCAGCAGGTCCGTCACCCTGATACGGACGTGGCAGCTACTCTATGTAACATTGCAGCTGCGGGATTACTCGGTATCTGGCGTGGCATTTTTTACCGAAACTATATAGACAACAAAAAATTTATAGCCGCTTACCAAACTCTGCTGACCAACCTAAATAAGACTGTAATTCTGGAAGGGAAGACCTGGAAAGTAGTCGGTGTTACCGACATGGGATACCTAACCTTACAGTGCCTGCCACAGAGGCTAGGGTTGACTGATGAACCAGTGACTCAATTGATTAACATCAAGTTTGGTGAGTTATCTCTTGGGTATTCTCAGTCTGGGTAGGTGCAGTTATGCGCTAACTCCATAATCCCCCTTATGTGTTCTCTTAATTACTAAATTCCTTACCTTAACTACTAACTTAAATCGTCACTACGTATTGATCTTCCTATGGCTGATATTCGCCCGTTATCTAAAGCATCTTCTAACCCAACTGACGCTATAAAAACCTTTTCAAAGGTTCTTTTTCAGGCTCCTACCCATAACCAACAGGTACAGCTGTTGAAAAAAATAGGTCTGGTGGGTTCAGTGGCCGTTATGGGCGGGCAGCCAGTGTTAGCACAAATAGATGATATGCCTGTTGGGGAGGTGGCCGCTCCACCAGTGGCTGTAGATACAGCTCCAGCAGCTCAGCCACCGGTAGTTACAGCGCCAGTGACTCCGGCGGCTCCTCCCCCTGCTGTAGTCGCACCAGAACCGATTGCACCTACATTTTCCAATGATGCGTCGGTACCTGTAGTACAACCTCAGGTAGAGTCGATCACATCTCAGGTGGAAGTGGTAATTCCTAGCGAAGCTCCCGCTGCTCCGGGGCCGACTGCGTCAGAAATAGCTGTGCCAGAGGTCTCTGCTCCAGAGTTGGCTGATGTGACTGTTGCTGAGCCTGAGACCGCTGAGCCTGAGACTGTTGCACCTGATATGGTCTCTCCTGAGACTGTTACTCCTGGTGTGGAAATTGTTAAGCCCAGCGATGTTGTTCCTGGCGCTATTCCCACCGTAGAAGATTTAGCGGCTGACTATGGCGGTGTGTTTGTGGATCCGACAAATTTTAGCGAAGGCGCAACGGTCACTACGGACGTTCCAGAGGTTTTTGTATCTGAACGGTCTACTGGGTGTGAGTACAACGCTAAAAATATTGGTGGCTGCGGAAATGTCACTAATCAGCCGGGCACCGTAGCCGGAGCGCCTAGAACCATAATTCCAGGAGGGGCTGTTAACATTGGTCCCGTTAGTATTAGTCGGGCCGGTGTGCGGTTTAAGGGCAAAGCAGCGGCGGCGGTATCCGTTGCTGGACGGGAGTACTACAACACTGTGGCTAAGCCTTTGGTGGAGCTACAGGCTGGTGAATCTTTTGTCTTTCCCTTAGCCTCTCCGTCGCCCATCACTTCTTTGTTTGGTATGCGCTGGCACCCCATTCATAATGACTATCGATTCCACAGTGGAACAGATTTAGGTGCGCCCCAGGGGACACCGATTTTGGCGACTCAGTCGGGGCAGGTGTCGTTGGCTGATTATTTGGGTGGCTATGGTTTAACCGTGATTTTGCGACACAATGACAACACATTGGAAAGCCGCTATGCTCATATGTCCCATATCCTGGTGCAGCCTGGTGAGTGGGTTGAGCAGGGGGATGTGATTGGTCTGGTAGGGTCTACGGGTAACTCTACGGGGCCTCACCTGCACTTTGAGCTGCATCAGCTGACCAGTCAGGGATGGACCGTGATCAGTCCAAATGAGGTTTTGCGCTATGCTTTAGCCAATCTCAACAACGGCATCCGTAGCGGTGGTCCTCTCCAGGCACTAAATATTATTCCCAAGGCTCAAGCGGCTCCTGTAAAGGCGGCATTACCTAAACCGGTAAAGACAGAAACCTTGGTTAAGGATGCCCCCCACTTCCGTCCTGCTCAACCCCATGCCCAGTAGCCCCTACCATCGGATTATTCGTTTCCATGAAACCGATGCGGCTGGGGTGGTGTATTTTGCCAATATTTTGACCCTTTGCCATGAAGCTTATGAGGCGTCGTTGGCAGCAGCAGGGATTGATGTGCGTCTGTTTTTTTGTGGTGGTGATTTGGCGGTACCGGTGGTGCATGGGTCGGTTGATTTTCGGCGACCGCTGTACTGTGGTGATGTGGTTGCGATCGCGCTCACTCCTCGCAAACTAGACGACACCACGTTTGAAATCAGCTATTGCTTAACCAATGCTGATCAGAAAACTGTGGCAACGGCCTTTACTCGCCATGTATGTATCGACAGTGCTAGTCGTCAGCGCCATCCATTTAGTCCTGAGCTGGCTCGGTGGCTGTCAGCCAATCCAGTACCTGACGCCGATTGACTTTGCCCTGAGCATTGCGTGGAATATGGTCTGTGGCTCGCCAGCGCTTGGGATGTTTATAGGAACTGAGTATGGTCGCCAGGGCTAGTTTCAGCTGTTCTGCAGTTGCTGGTTGAGCGGGTACATACAGGGCAGCCACAGCCTGACCCCAAACTGGGTCCGGTACCCCAACGACACAAACATCCTGGACCAGGTCTGTGGCTAAAAGGGCTGCTTCTACCTCTGCAGGAAAGACATTTTCCCCGCCCGTAATGATTTTCTGACTGCTGCGTCCCACCACATGCAGATGACCATGGTGATCCAGATAACCCAAATCATCTGAATAAAACCATTTCTGGGCAGTGGCCAATGGGGTGTTTGGCCAATAGCCCAGGCCTAAAGACGAACATTGCAGCGCAATGCGCCCTATGGTTCCTGTGGGCTGAGCATCCGATGAATTGGCCTGATGAATCATCAGGTTCACATGGGGTAGGGGGGAGCCATTGTTCCGGACTCCCTGGCCAAACTCTTGCGGTAGCAGGGTTGCTACCTGGGCCGCGGTTTCACTCATCCCATAGGTTAAAGAAATAGGGAGTTGCTGGGCATTGGTTAATAAATCGGGCCAGGCCGGTGCTCCGCCTAACAAAATAGCTCGAAACTGGGCTAGCCATTCTACGGTGACTCTATGCTTGAGCAGACGCTGCAGCTGAGTGGGTACCAGGGAGATAAACCAGCTGTGGTCAGGTTGGGTTAGCCGTTGCCCTGCTTCTAGCTGCTTGAATGACTGGATGACTAACTGGCCCTTAGATAGCCAGACTCGCATTGCCTGCATTAGACCGCTGACATGGTAAAGCGGCAAGACACAGTAGCTGTTGACCGGTTGCTGGTCAAAGTGGTCTAGAAATCCTTGGGCGGCAGCGGTCAGAGTATGCCAGGTATGGATAACAAATTTGATTTGCCCGGAGGTGCCGCTAGTGGCGATTAGTATGTGTCCTGGCGGGGGGCGCTGGGGGCAAGAGTCGAAGGTTACAGGGGGAGGAGTACCCAGGATTATATCCGGGGTGAGCTGTGTTGCTAACTGCTGCCATTCTTGCTGTTGCCAGTTGGGGTTGGCTAGGACAATGGCAGAATTTGTCAGTAGTCCTGCCCAAAAATAGGCTAGGAATTGGGATGGATTTGGCTCGTTGATGAGGACGATGGAGCCGGTGGGAATTTCCTGGACGAGGGTTTGTTGTTGCCAGGGGGCGTT
>JBCCJR010000463.1:0-4063 GCA_039045805.1 Cyanobacteria bacterium P01_C01_bin.118 | reverse complement strand
GGCCAGTTGGGTGCTAAAGTTCTGGCAGTTTGAAGTAGCCGGAGCGCTATATCTTCTGTGGCTGGTCTATCAGCACTTTTTTAGTAATAGCGATGATGGAGAGGACGGTCACCACGGTCCTAAGTTTGCCTCCCTATGGCAGGCCATTCCAATTATTGCCTTTACTGACCTGGCCTTTTCACTAGATAGCGTGACCACCGCCATTGCCCTATCGGATGAGGTGGCCATTATCCTGCTGGGGGGCGCAATTGGAATTATTGCCCTGCGGTTTATGGCAGGGCTGTTTATCCGCTGGCTGGATGAATATGTCTATCTAGAAGATGCTGGATTTGTCACCGTTGCCTTTGTTGGCATCAGACTCTTAGTGCGTGTCATTAATGAAGGCTGGGTTCCTCCTGACTGGGCGATGGTCGCCCTAATTGCTGCTATTTTTGCATGGGGATTTTCCAAACGGACAGAGCCTACAACTGACGAGCAAGTCGCGGCCCTAAAAGTCCCGGTGATTACCAACGTAGACGCCGTTGAAGATGAGAATAATAAAGTTTTGACTGGTGAATAATGGCTTAGCCAAACCAGTAGGACGGCATACAAGTTTGGGTCATATCCTGCACACTCCAAGTGGGCTCAGGTGTTTTTTCCGCCAGCACATCAAACTGGTTGTGAATAATGTACTCAATACCCCAGTAAATATAGCTTTCCAAGCGTAGTTCTAAATCCACTAGCTGATTTACATACTGGGGTAAATGCTGCCAATGGTTAGCATTCTTTAGCCTGGGCATGGTCTGTTTAAGCTTGCATTCAACATAGTCCAGCAGGAGCTGCTGGATGGCTTCATTACTCAATGCAATCTGATAAGGGTCGATGGGATAGCGGGATAAGGTGTTAGTAACTTTGTCTGATAAAAACTCATAGACGGGGGTGGTAGTACACTGCATAATTAATTTAATTTTCTAAATGTGGGTAGAGCTCAGAACCACTATTGGTCACGTGATGTGAGCCGCTAGCGTCATTTCAAACCAACCGACCAAGCTCAACAATCAGAATAGAAAGAAAATCTGAAGTTTTTGTGAGTATTAGGGTTCGTTAACAATTAAGGTTCTGGGTCTGTTTGTATACCCTTAGACACAATCAGCCTGGCAGCCTCAACCCGCTGTGGCAAATAGGGTCAAGCCATACCAAAAGCCACTATTGAAAGTCCAGCGTTTACCCCTTTACAGAGCCCGCCAGCAGACCGCGCACAAAGTAACGCTGTAGCGCGAAAAATACTGCCAGGGGTACCACCATAGAAATAAATGCTCCCGCCGTGAGCAGATGCCAGTCCTGACCTCGATCTCCCACCAGGTTACGTAGCACTAGGGTAACTGGTGATACGTCTTGGTTGCCCCCTAGATAAACTAGGGCTACTAGCAAGTCATTCCATACCCAGAGGAATTGAAAGACGGCAAAGGATGCGATCGCAGGCATGGACAACGGTACAATCAGCCGCATAAAAATCTTTAGATGGGAGGCCCCATCCACTGCCGCCGCCTCGATCAGGTCCCTCGGTAGCGAACCAATATAGTTACGTAGCAGATAGATCCCTAAGGGTAATCCATAGCCCGTATGGGCCAGCCACACCGCCAAAAAACTCCCGGCCAAACCCAGATCGTTATAGGCCCGCAGCACCGGAATCAGCGTCATCTGTAGCGGCACCACCAGCAGACCCACAATCGCCACAAACAGCGTCTGCCGCCCTGGAAACTGCATCCAGGCCAGAGCATAGGCAGCAAAGGTGGCAATGGAGATGGGAATCACCGTCGCCGGTATAGATATCACCAGACTATTGAGAAACGCCTGCCCCATGCCCTGACTGGCTAGGACATCGACATAATTGCCAATGTGAAACTGCGCCAGGTCAAAGGGGTGCTGAAAAACAGTCCACCAGCCGTTTTGGAGTAGGGCATCTCTACGACGAAAAGAACTAATCAGTAAACCAATGGTAGGTAGGGTCCAGAGGAGTGCGATCGCAACTACCGCCGTATGCAACGGCAGCCGCTGAAACCATTGAGGCGTCGATGCACGGGCAATTTTCATCGGTTAGCCTCCTGCTGGGTAAAGCGACGAATATTGGTCACCATAACGGGAATCACCGCCAGCAGTAGCACCGTAGCGATCGCACTCCCGCGACCAAAGTTTCTAAAGTTAAACATCTCCTTGATCATGCGGCTAGCAATCACATCGGTATCCAGGTTGCCGCCCGTCATCACATAAACAATGTCAAACACCTTGAGCACTGCAACCACCACCGTTGTGGTTACCACCGTAATGGTCGGCATAATCATCGGAATAATGATGCGTCGAAAAATCTGAAACTCGTTTGCTCCATCAATGCGAGCCGCTTCGATAACGTCTTTGGGAATGCCCTTTACCGCTGCCGATAACAGCACCATACAAAACCCAGTCTGCAGCCAGATCATGATGGTAATCAGCGCCAGCGTATTTAAGGGCAGCAAGGTGGGCAAGGCTGATATTTGTGGCACCGGCAAAGTTTCCCACAGCGGTTCTAATAAACCATCCCGCTCGATCAACCATCCTAACGGTTCCAAACCAACCGTCTGCCGTGCCGCATTGAGCAAACCAATCTGGTCGCTACCGGCTGGCTTAAAGGCATAGATAAACCGCCAGATGACGCTGGCCCCCACAAAGGAAATGGCCATGGGTAAAAAGATTAGCGATTTAGCCGCTGATTCATATTTCACCCGGTCCACCAGGACAGCAATAATCAACCCCAGACCAACGCTGATACCTGATACCAGCAACAACCACAGCAGATTATTGCGAAAGGCAATCACCATGTCGGGGTTGGTGAGGGCAAAGGCGTAGTTTTTAAGACCGACAAATTTTTCTGACCGGCTATCAAAAAAGCTGATGTACAGGGTGCGCAGGGTGGGCAGCACGAGATAAGCGGTGAGCATCAACACCGCTGGTCCCATATAGACCCAGGGCAGCAGCCGCTCTTTCCAAGGGCGAGGGAACCGTTCTACCAGCAGGTTGAGACCGTAGAAGATGGCGAAGGTACCGATGGAACCGGTTGCGATCGCCACCACCGCCATCAAAATCCGCAACACATTATCGGACATGACTTCATTACTCCGTACCAACCATCTGGAGGAAAATGGGCCGTGCCCACCTTACATGAAAACTGACATATTGGGTTTCACAGGCTCAACCCAACCTACGGTGATATCGGTTTGATGCACGATTATTCGGGCCAACTTGCCTCAATGTCGTCCAACACCTCTTCCACCGGTGTACCCGCTACATAATCTACTACGCCAGACCAGAAGGTACCGGTACCCACGGCTCCAGGCATCATATCCGAGCCATCAAATCGAACGGTCTCTGCATTGCTCAGAAATTCAGCCTGTTTTCGACTCAGCGCATCGGGATAAGCATCTAGACTCACCTGTTTATGGGATGACAAAAAGCCCCCGAGACCCGCCCAAATCTCATGGGGTGTGGGCGTTGCCAGATACTGCATCAGTGCCTGGGCTTCAGGGGTGTTATTAAACATGCCAAACACATCCCCTGCCACTAAAACTGGCGTGCCATAGGCTGGGTCAATCCCAGGCAGTAGGAAGATATCTACCTCCTCTTCCAGGTTCACATCCTCAGGGAAGAAACTAGCAATAAAGTTTGCCTGGCGGTGTAGATAGCATGTGGGCGTATCGCCAAACAATCCCTGGGGTGCATCGCCAAAGGGGGTACTAATAGTCCCAGTCGTGCCCCCCACCACATAGGTTTCATTCAGTACAATATTGCCAAATTCTTCAAAGGCGGTTTGTACCGCAGCATCGTTAAACGGAATTTCATGGTTTAGCCACTGGTCATACACCTCCGGACCCGCCGTCCGCAACATGATGTCCTCGATCCAGTCAGTGCCAGGCCAGCCAGTAGCATCCCCACTTTCCAAACCAACACACCAGGGATTTACTCCTGCCGCCACAATTTGGTCGCTCAGGGCAAGCATCTCATCCCAGGTGGTGGGTACTGTCCAACCTTGAGCCTCCATCGCTTTGGGGTT
>JBCCJR010000462.1:0-4070 GCA_039045805.1 Cyanobacteria bacterium P01_C01_bin.118 | reverse complement strand
CCAAAATTTCCTTGATTGTCCATGGGGTGACCAGACAATAATGACGTGGTGTTCAGTTGAGCGATGGTTTCGTGAGCGATTTCGGTAATAGCTTGTTGAGCCGTGTGAGGATTCCAATCAAGCTGGAGGAGTGGATAGTGTCTGCCTGGATCAAATAGGTTCATGCTTGTCCTCCTCAGTAAGTTGAGAGTAACAGTTGCTTACAGATGTTGGTGTGCCCATAGGGCAGCCTGGGTGCGATCGCGAACATCCAGCTGACAGAAAATATTGGTCAGATGATTTTTAATTGTGCCCTCGGTCAGATTTAGGGTTGTGGCAATCTCTCGGTTACTCTTACCCTGCCCCAACAGCTTGAGGATCTCTAGTTCTCGTTGGTTAAACTGAGTCAGCTCCTCTGGTTTTTCACGTTCAACTTGGGTGCTATCTAACTGCGAAAACACTTTTGGCGCGATGGTGGGACCCAATTGACTGTAGCCTTGATGCAGACTGCGAATGGCCGCAGCCACTTTTGGGGCTGGAGTACTTTTCAGTAAATATCCCAACGCTCCAGCCTGAAGAGACTGGAACACATACTCATCATTATCAAAGGTGGTTAATACCAGAATCCGAATCCAGGGATAGCGAGTATGAACTTCTCGGGTAGCCTGCACCCCATCACAAACGGGCATGCGCACATCCATCAAGATGATGTCAGGCTGTAAACTCTCCGTCAGGGCAATGGCCTCCTCACCGTGATTGGCTTCGCCCACCACCTCAAGGTCGTCCTCCAAAGACAACAGCGCCGCCAGTCCCTGCCGAAAGATGGGTTGATCATCAGCCAACAGAAGTCGAATCATCGCGGTACCTCGATCTGAATGCGGGTGCCCTGTCCAGGCGCACTTTCTAAACGCATATCACCGCCCATCAGGTGCACTCTCTCCTGCATACCTCTGAGACCAAATCCCTGGGTTGGGTTGGTTAGATCAAAGCCTATACCATCGTCCTCTAGTTCAAGGGTAACCCAATCAGCAGATGCGTATCCTTGGAGTTGGATAACCTGGGCCTGACTATGTTTACGAATATTTTCTAATCCTTCTTTGACCACACAGTAGAGCTGGTGGTTAGTTTGTAACGGCAGCTGGGGCAAATCTATTTTGCTTCTAACTGTTAGGTCAGGCTTGGATGTAAAAGAGTCTATCAGCTGGGGCAATGCCTTATTGAGGTCAAAAGTCTCCTCTCGCATGGTGGCCACTGCCCGACGTACCTCCTGTACAGATTGGCTGGCCAGTAATTTGGCTGTATCTATTACGGGTTGAAGCTTCTCAGAACTTCGCTTATAAAGTTGTTGCGCCAGCTCTAGCTGCACGTCAAGGGAAGTCAGAGTATGCCCCAGCGAATCGTGGATGTCTCGGGCAATGCGGGTACGTTCTAGATCTGCGGCTAGCAATTCAACTTCCTGGGCCAAGGCAACTGCTCTCTGGCGACTTTTATACTCAGCCGCCAAGGTGAGACATAGCAAAACGATGAGCACGCTAAACGGAATATTAATAACAAGATTATTAAAGACTGCATCAATCACTATCAATTGAGGAACGTCTTGAATTGCTTGAAGATACTCTTGGAACCGCTCTTGAATTTGTTCAACCGGTGTTGAAATATTATTTGTCAAACGCCAAACTAGTCCAAGGTGCCAGGTAATGCTGGTCAAAATAGCGGTAAGAACGATATCACGGCGATACAATAAGAAACTACCCTTGGCTAAGTATAAAAAGAGAAGAATATCAAGTCCCCAATTACTAAACGTACGGGTTAGTAATAGACAGAAAATTTCAATAAAAATATAGCTGCGTCGTTGCCACATTGGCCGACGGATTGGGAAAATAAAGCTCAGAATCGCTAAAATTCCGATTACACAGAAGTTAAGATAATCACCGCCTGTAACTTCATAGGGAACTGAACTATGTAGTATGGGAAATAATATTCTTAGGATCAGCATGACTAGAAATCCCCATTCCACATATCGCAGTATTTTGGGAATTGTGGGATTAATGGTGGAAACCTGAGGCATTGTCCGAGCTGACATCGGCTTACCCATTTTTATGACTACTCATACAGCTTATGAGACCTATGGGTAAATTTCCATGACAAACGTCATATATCAATATGACCTGTCGCTATGGTAAGCCTGAAATGGCCCGTTTAGTCTTGAACCATAAACAACTTTTCAGAGGACGCGGTATGAAACGACTTCAGATTGGTGCAGGTTTAATACTGATAACAGCTAGTTTGTTTGGCATTGGCAGTCCCCAGCTATCGCTAATGACAGAGACTGCTAACGCTGCAGAAAATCAGACTCCACCACTACTGCAGCGAGAATTATTCTTTGCCAATCCAGATATTGCAGGTGCCCAGCTTTCCCCCGACGGTCAGTTTCTTGCCTTTCAAAAACCGCTGGACGGAGTAATGAATGTGTGGGTGAAAGGGATTGATGAACCAATGGAGGCCGCCCGTCCTGTCACGGCTGATACGGAAAGCCCAATTTTGATTTACTTTTGGAGTGCCGATGGTCGCTATATTCTCTACGGCCAGGACGAAAGCGGCAATGAAAATTTTCATATTTATGCGGTTGAGCCTGAAGCACTGGGTGAAAATAGCACTGCAACCCGTGATTTAACCCCTATAGAGGGAATTACAGCCTTAATCTACGGTGTACCTAAGCAGACTCCCAACCATATTATTATTGGCCTGAACGAGCGCGATCCACGATTCCATGATATCTACCGTTTAGATTTGACCACAGGAGAGCGAACATTATTGTTCCAGAATGATGAGCAAATTGCTCTTTGGACGACCGACCTAGCTGGTAATGTGCGTTTAGCTTATCGCCAAACTGCAGAGCGGGGAAATGAGATCCTGGCGGTGAGAGACGATGGCTTAACACCAGTTTACACCTGTCGAATCGAAGAAACCTGTATCCCTATTCGCTTTCATAAAGATGGGCAACAGGTCTATCTAATCAGCAATCGAGATCATGATTTGATTCAGTTAGAATTGCTTAATCTTGAAAACCAGCAGAGTCAAGTGGTGGCAACGGATCCTGAAAACCAAGTGGATTTTGGTAGTGCTGTTTTTTCAGAAGCAACCGATGAGTTGATTGCGACTTCCTATATAGGAGATCGCATCCGCATCTATCCCAAAGACGATGATTTAGCAGCTGACCTGGCATTTCTTCAACAACAGCTGCCCGATGTTGATATTGGTTTGCAATCCCTTACCCAAGATGATCGCTTTGCCTTAATTGGAGCCCGGAGCGATGTGAATCCCGGATCTGTCTATCTATTTGACCGTAGTACACAAATCCTGGAAAAACTCTACGACTCTCGACCAGAGCTGCCCAGTGAACATCTGGCTACCATGCAGCCAATCCGCTACACCGCCCGTGATGGTTTGGAGATTCCTGCCTACCTGACCCTGCCTCAGGGGGTGGAACCAACCAACCTACCCGTAGTTGTTATGCCCCACGGCGGTCCTTGGGCGCGAGATACCTGGGGCTACAATCCCTTTACCCAGTTTCTGGCTAATCGTGGCTATGCTGTTCTCCAACCCAACTTTCGCGGATCCACTGGCTACGGTAAAACTTTCCTCGATGCCGGTAACAATGAATGGGGTACGGGGGCAATGCAGCATGACATAACAGACGGTGTGCAATATTTGATTGATGTAGGCGTTGCTGACCCAGAACGTGTCGGGATTTTTGGTGGTTCCTATGGCGGCTATGCCACCCTGGCTGGTTTGGCATTTACACCGGATATTTATGCCGCTGGCGTCTCCTATGTGGGGATATCAAATCTGATTACCTGGCTCAGATCAACTCCCCCCTATTGGGAGACAATCAAGGCTACCCTTTCATTGCGCTTGGGTGACCTGGATGAGCCGAGCGATCGCACCCGTCTGGAAGCCCAGTCTCCGCTCTTTTCCGCCGACCAAATTCAGGCCCCGCTAATGGTGGTTCAGGGAGCCAACGATCCCCGTGTTAAGCAAGCAGAGTCGGACCAGATTGTGGCCGCATTACGAGACCTAGACCAACCGGT
>JBCCJR010000461.1:0-4072 GCA_039045805.1 Cyanobacteria bacterium P01_C01_bin.118 | reverse complement strand
CGAACTCGGTTGTGAAACGCATCTGCGGTGAAGATAGTGAGGGGGTTGCCCCTTGTGAAAATAGCTCGGTGCCAGGGTCCTTTTAGTAAAAATCGCTCTTCTCTAATCAAGAGAAGGGCGATTTTTGAGTTTAAAGCTCATATTTGCACTAGGAATCCCTGAACTTTTACTATTTAGGGATATTAAATGATTTTTTACAGGTATGACTGACTCCTGTTTAGCACAGCTGGGAAATTCCTATATAGACCTGTGTACTAAAGTTAAACCTGGCGATGTTTTGGCGTTTGCCACATGTGATTTGCCAGCGAATGTGGTGAAGTGGGCAACTAAATCTCGCTATGTACATGTGGCGATTGTTTTATCAGTGACGACCAATAATGAACACCCTGACCCAGTACTTATTGCAGAGTCTCATATCAATTTGAGCTTACCGAGTGAAGGAACCGGTAAGAAACGGTTGGGTGTTCAGTTTCAACGCTTGTCTCAACGTATAGTGTCATGTGATGGCTCTGTTTGGTGGGCCGCTTTGAAAAAGCCCCTTACCGAAGAAGGCCTGAGTAAAATGCGTAATTGGTTACGCGATGTAGAGGCCAGGGCAGTACCTTACGACTTCCCTCAAGCCGTGAAAGCTGGTCTAGAGGTTTTAGAGGATGTGGGTTTAGGGAATCGGCCTGACTTTAAGGCTTTGTTTTGCTCTGAGTTAGTTACTCATGCTTTGCAAATTTCTGGTTGTGTCAATGAGTCGGTTAATCCATCTGAGCAGACGCCTGGTGATGTTATGGGGTTTGACTGTTTACAAGCCCCTATTTTATTACATACTAGGCCCAAACAACAGCTTTGATTATCCGAGACTTGTGAGAGTGGATTTTGCTAAGGAGATAAGTTGAGTCTGACGCCAGTGGGCATCTGCCTTACGATCGGTACGAAATTCTAAGACTCTCAGGCACGATTGATTGGGAAGAGACACTTCTTGAATCTGTTTAATTAGCTGATCCCATGTTTTGATGAGATTGTACTGAATGCTGTAGGCATGACACAGGGTTTCGATATTTACTGTTTGGGGAGTGGCAAAGTATTTTCCAAAAGGCGGTTCAAAATCAGCAATAGGAAGCATTTCAAAGATGCCTCCGCCTTGATTATTAATTAGAATAACTGTAAGTGAGCCGTTTAAGTAGCGGGAGTTTAACAGACCATTAGTGTCGTGGAGAAAAGCGAGATCACCTGTGAGTAGGAGACTATTTTGGTTGTTGTGGGCAACGCCCATAGCGGCGGATAGGGTACCGTCAATGCCGTTAGCCCCGCGACTAAAGTAGGGTTGAATATGACGATCGTTGGCCTGCCAGAAGGATTCCATATCACGGATGGGCATGCTGTTGGCTATAATTAGGGGTGTCCCTTCCGGAATATATTGGGACAGTAGCCAGGAGATTTTTCCTTCGAAGGGGGTGTCAAGGGATTGGAGTGTGTGGGTAAGGGTTTGTTGGAGGGTGCGATCGTAATTCATCCAAACCTGACAATATCCGCTAGTTTCAGCAACAAATTGTTGAGAGGACACTAATTTTCCTAGAGATTCTACAGAAATAGTCAAATATTGAGTCCTACCATGGAGAGGATCTACATTGATAGGATAAGGCGTTACCTGATATGTCAGCGGCTGATGCTGAGATAGCCATTGACGTAACACTTTGCTGGTGGGCAATGGCCCTAGCTGAATTATTTGATCTGGGATTAGTCGATCGGCAGTATGACGTAACAAACTATCGTAAGTGCTGATCAAATATGGATTAAGTGATTGATAATTACGCAGTGGAGAGAGACTTTCCGCTAAGACTGGCCAGCCTAAAGTGTGAGATAACTGAGCAACGGCATGACAGTAGCTTTTGGGTTCTTTAGGCTGGATTGGACCCGCAACAATTAAACCTCGTTGCGTATTAGACCAACTATCTAAAATGGATTGGGGGAGTAATGGGGGATTAATCTGTCCCAAGATAGGGGGCGCGACAGCTGCAAAAAAACTGGTTTCATCCAGCGGATGCTCTATCGATTCTGACAAGGGGGACAGGGGATCTTTAAAGGGACAATTGAGCTGGACTGGTCCAGGAATGGGGGAGATTGCCCTCACCCAAGTTTGGACTATTGTTTGTCGAGCATAGGGCAACAGTTGGGTGTCTGGGATGGCCATTTCGCCATAGCCGTTCACAAAATCACCAAATAACTTTTGCTGATCAATGGTTTGACCTGAGGCACAAGTCCGCATTTCCGGCGGTCGATCGGCAGTCAGTACTATTAAAGGAATATGGCTTTCTTTTGCTTCAACCACCGCAGGGAAAAAGTGAGCCCCTGCCGTGCCTGAGGTGCAGACAAGGACAGTAGGTAGATGAGATCGCTTGGCACATCCCAAAGCAAAAAAAGCAGCCGAACGCTCGTCTAAAATTGGTATGGTTTCTATATTTGGATGCCTGGCCAGAGCCACTGTCAGCGGCGTAGAGCGGGACCCAGGGCAGATCACCGCAGTCGTTAGCCCCAGGCGACTGAGGGTTTCGACCATGACTGATGCCCATAGAGTGTTGGTGTTGCGGTAGTCTAATGTATTCACACCAATGTTCCCAGTAGAGCCTGTAATTTGAGCTTTACTTCTGCAAGCTCACGGCGAGGATCTGACTGACCAACAATTCCAGCTCCTGCAAATAATCTGGCATGACGTCCATCAATCAAGGCGGAGCGAATACCCACAATAAATTCACTATTGCCATTGGCATCAATCCAGCCTATGGGAGATGCATAGAGTTCCCGATCAAAAGATTCTGTCGCCTGAAGTATTTGGTTGGCGCTTAACCTGGGTAGTCCAGCAACGGCAGGAGTGGGATGTAGAATTTTAACCAGGTCTAGGGCATTGAAGGTATGGGGTAAATCAGCCTGGATAGGGGTATGGAGATGCTGGATATTGGCGAGCTTGAGTAATTGTGGATGATTCGACAATTTGGGAGTGAGTCCCAGTTGCTTAAGTTGGTCCAGGATAAACTCGACAACCACTTGATGTTCATAACGCTCTTTAGGGGTATTGAGTAATTTCTGGGCAATTCTCTGATCGGCCTCTGGACTGTTTCCCCTTGGCGCAGATCCTGCTAGCGCATCAGTAATCAGTTGTTTCCCATGGGCTGTACTGGTAATACTTAATAGTCTCTCTGGACTGGCCCCTAAAAAAACAGGGCCTTTCCCATTGCTGAGGGAAAAAATATAACAGTCGCTGTAGCTATTTCCCAGCGCTTTGAGAGATGCGGGAACATTAAACGGTTTAGCAGACAACACATCGAGAGCATCGGCTAACACTACTTTGTGCAGAGCATTACTGTTTAGTTTAGGGAGCAGGTCGCTGACCATTTTTTCAAAGTCTCCGACATCCCTGATTACCTTGGGAGGCTTAAGCGATGTCGAAAGTGAGTTCTCGGCCCTTGCTTTTACAGATAAGGTTTCTAGAGTTTGAAGGTGCTGTCTGATATCTTCAACAATCCGGGTGATATTGACCGAGTCATCAATGAGATAATTGAGACTAGCCATAGTCTGACTGCCGCGTTGAAGTATTTGCAACTGGGGAACAAATACCTGGGCCGCCTCAAAAAAACTGTTGGATGCGGTCTGATTAAAAAAGGTAAACCCACATAAAAAATAAGGCTTGATGTTGGAATGACTTTGGTTTGATGACAGGATACGCCGTTTCCATACATCTACAAACTGTTGCATACGTTCAAACCGATTGGGTCCGGACGTTTTTTGGGCGATGGTCACCCCCAGCCCTAGCAACGTATACTGTGTTGTGGAGTAGTAAAAGTGTATTGGATAGAAGTCTTCTAGGTACTGCAGCGCCAACCACGGTTCGATATTGCAGATAGGAAATGTCAGGTTAGCTAACTTTGCATGCTGGTCATAGGTTGCCTGTCGCTGGCAATCTGACAAAAATCCATAGATTTCTTTACATCTTTTGAATAGGTCAGATTGATACTGTACGACGGTCATAACACTGGTTTAAACAGGTGATTCTAAATCATCAAATATTTCTACAGGTAACATACTT
>JBCCJR010000460.1:0-4075 GCA_039045805.1 Cyanobacteria bacterium P01_C01_bin.118 | reverse complement strand
GCTGAGTAACCCCGACCCCACAGGGCCAATGCGTCGGGTCTGGATAAAGGTGGCAATCCCCGAAACAAACAGAGACATGCTGATCAGATAGGCTCTGTCCTCAGGTTCTAACCCCAGGGCACCCCCGATAATCAGCGACGGCGTAATGATGCCAATAAAGCTGGCCAGTACATGCTGCACCGCTGCAAATAGGGTCTCCCGTAACGGCGGCTGGTCATCTAAGCCGTAAATTAAATCCGCTGGCTTTGCGATCGCAGGTTCAGGAGGGTGCTCTGCAACAGTCTCATCTGGATACCGAATAAAGCTTTCGTTGTCGCTCACCAAATCTCTCCTCGGTAGTCACCCGATAGGCCGCTTATTAGCATTTAAGGTGAACCATCAACCCAAAAGTGTTTCTTAGTATACCGCCAGTCCCTATTCTTGTTGAGAACATGGGAATATACCAGAACTACAACGGTATCGTACCCCTATGGAAAGCCTAAAAGTCATTGTTGTCGGTGCCGGTATGGGGGGACTCACCACCGCCTTAGCAATGCAGCAAGCGGGATACGAGGTGGAAGTATATGACCGGGTAAGCGCCCTACGCCCGGCAGGGGCAGGGATATCCCTCTGGTCTAATGGGGTAAAAGTCCTTAACCGGCTGGGGTTAGGCCATGACATTGCCAGCATCGGTGGTCCCATGGAGCAGATGGCCTACTACGGGGGCAAAACCGGGGAGTTACTCACCCGGTTTAGTCTGTCACCGCTAGTGGAGCAGGTGGGCCAGGCCCCCTATCCAGTGGCGCGGACGGATTTACAACAGATGCTACTGTCCGCATTTGGGGCTGACCGGGTGCAGCTAAATAAACGCTGTGTGGCCATTGAACAGACCGCAGACAGTGCCACGGCAATTTTTGAGGATGGCCACCAGGCAACGGGGGATATTGTTGTCGGTGCGGACGGCACCCATTCTGTTATTCGCACCCAGGTGTTGGGTCAGCCCACAGAACGACGCTATGTGGGCTATGTCAACTGGAATGGGTTAGTGCCCGTCAGTGATGATCTGGCCCCCGCCAACAGCTGGGACATTTATGTGGCCGACGGACAGCGTGCGTCTGTTATGCCGGTGGGAGACAATCGCTTTTACTTTTTTCTGGATGTGCCGTTGCCAAAGGGCGCTGACAACAATCCTGATACCTATCGTCAGGAGCTGTTGGCCCATTTTGCCGGGTGGGCTCAGCCGGTGCAAACGCTGATCCAGCGGCTGGACCCTGACAAAACAAACCGGGTGGAGATTCACGACATTGAGCCGCTTAAAACGTTAGTCAAAGGTCGCGTGGCGCTGATTGGAGATGCGGCCCACAGCACTGCGCCGGATTTGGGCCAGGGGGGCTGTCAGGCGATGGAGGATGCCTGGACTCTGGCGAATTATTTGTTTACTACAAATATCAGCGTGGCGGATGCACTACGGCGTTATGAAGAGAATCGTCTGGAGCGGGTGACTCAAATTGTTTTAAAGGCTCGCAAACGGGCGGAGATGACCCATGGGAAGGTGCTGGATAAGACTCAGCGGTGGTATACAGAGCTGGCGGCTGAAGATGGGAGTAAAATTATGGGTGCGATCGCAGATACGATTTTGCAGGGACCGATGCATTAATCATTGATAACAACTATGACAGAGCAGACAGCGGGCAAACTTACTACCCATGTATTGGATACTGCTAATGGATGTCCAGCGGCTGGTATTAATGTGGAGCTGTACCGGTGGGATGGGGACAGTCAGCAGCATCTGAAAAGTGAGATTACTAATGGCGATGGTCGTACTGATAGTCCTTTGTTAACAACGATGGTTACCGGGGTATACGAGCTGCGGTTTGGGGTGGGAGATTATTTTATGACGAAGGGGATGTCTTTACCTGAGGTGCCGTTTTTGGATTGGGTCCCTATTCGGTTTGGCATTGCTGATGCTGCGGGGCATTATCATGTGCCACTGTTGGTGTCGCCCTGGTCCTACAGTACCTATCGCGGCAGTTAGCAGCGAGATAACCTCACTCTGGCATGGACACCCCTATAGGGGCACTCCCTTGTGAATGCCCAGTGCAATATCAATGACCATACTTTCAGCTTACTAACGTTTCTAATCTTGCCAGAACTTCATCCATAAACTCTGATGAAACTTGCTCAACGAAACGAGCACCTCTGGCATTGCAATCGACGGCTTTGATTTGATCTACTAAAACAACACCATGGGTTTGAAGCCGATTTGGTAATTTGACTTCAAAGGGCCATCCCTTTTGACGACTGGTAATCGGACAAACAAGTATAAGTGTTGAAATACGGTTGTAGGCTGCAGGAGATATCACAATAGCGGGTCGGAAGCCTGCTTGTTCACTACCCGTCCGAGGATTGAATTCCAAACGAAGGATATCACCCCGTTCTGGAATACGACCGTTGATTTTTACCAATTTTCGTCTCCTGCAGGTTCGCCCCAATCGAATTCATTATGTTGTTGTTCTGGTTTTGCCTCTTGTAATAGTTCGTCCAGTGAGTACTTCGGTTTGGCAGGTGCGAGGATGATTTGATCATCCTTTACGGTCAGGGTTAAGAGAGTTCCTTCTTGGAGACCTAACTGGAGGGTAATGGCTTGGGGTAGCCGAATTCCTAGTGAGTTACCCCAGGTACTGACTTTTTGGGTAATCATAATTGTGTGCTGACGATGTGTATACATTGAGTATACTTCCAGAATTCAGAATGGTAATAAGGACCGAGCGCCTATTCCATTGAGCCTTATAAACTTTGGATAACTCATTGGCTAGGTTATCCGTATAGTTATCTGCATCTAACTATAATTTATGATTTTACAATTCCTGAAACTACATCTAGTGCTTCGAGCTTGAATTGATCGGTTTTCCGTACTACTGGTAGGGGTGACGCTCAAATGTACAGAAAATAATATTGGCACATACAGTTAGCCAAACTTTAATAATTTCTGATGACACAACGCTCTTACAACTTTAAAGCGAAAGGAAAACGACTACAGCAACTTGCTTTGGCTGTTTTGATGTCAATAAGTGCCTTGTCCGTCAAACTGATTATTGATTATGCCAATAGTGGGGTAAATACTTGGGCTGAAGTATTTGCAAACAATCCAAATATCATTATTATCTCAGCCCTTTTGGTATTAAAAAGCATCATTGGAGAACTTCTGAATAAACGTAAGCCTCCTCAGATAAGAGCCATGTTGGCAGGTGTTTGTGGTTTTTATGTCGTTATTGCGTTCTTGGCATTTTTTGGACTCAAAACTCAAACAATTTCTTCATTGGATGAATTTTATCGCACAGCAAACATAGTCTACAACTTTATGATATTTGGGGTTGGGCTATCAGTCGCCTGTATTTTGTCAGGTAAGAGTTGAAGAATGTAATGCACTTTCAGCTTGAACTATTTTATGGCTTAAGATTGTGGCGATTACTTTGAATGAATCCTGATCGTCTTGTCTAAAGCCCCCAATGAATAGCTTTTTTGTCAGTTACAACCGAGCCGATACAGCCTGGGCTGAATGGATTGCCTGGACTCTGGAGGAAGTAGGGTATACAGCTGTAATACAAGCCTGGGATTTTCGACCGGGAGGTAACTTCGTTCTGGATATGCAGCGGGCGGCAGCGGAAACGGATAAGACCTTGGTGGTGCTGTCAGAGGATTATCTGAATGCAGAGTTTACCCAGCCAGAATGGGCGGCGGCTTTTGCAGATGATCCGACGAGTTTGCAGCGGAAGGTGATTCCTGTGCGGGTGGGGGAATGTAAACCAGGTGGGATGCTGCGGCCTATTGTTTATGTAGATCTGGTGGGTCTGGAGGTTGATGAGGCCCGGCACGCAATATTAAATGCGTTGCCGGAGCGGTTAAAGCCTGAGTCTGAGCCTACGTTTCCTAAAGCGAACGCGGCTAAGAAGCTTAGTATACTCTAGACGTTTGATATCTGGACTTTTTTGAAAGATTGAAAGTTCAAAGATAACAATGTTTTAAGCGCCCCTTTATGGGTGGTATTTGCTTGCTCAATACAGGTCTCAATAGCGGTCTTGAAATCATCAAAATT